>DASSQQ010000091.1:0-9968 GCA_035702425.1 Gemmatimonadales bacterium | reverse complement strand
GTGTCGCGGGAAGCGGAGCGCCTCGGCGGGGTGGTCGAGGACCTCCTCCTTCTCGCCCGCGCGGATTCGGGCGACCGTCCGCTCCGCCGGGAGCGCTGTTACCTGGACGACCTGGCGCTCGAGGCGGCCGAGAGCGCGCGGGTGATGGCGGAGCAGAAAGGGGTGGCGCTCGAGGTGCACGACTTCGAGGAAGCGCCGGTGGACGGCGATCCGGGACTGCTCCGGCAGCTGGCGCTCATTCTTCTCGACAACGCGATTCAATTCACGCCCCGGGGGGGCGCGGTGCGGCTCGCGGTGACGGCGGACGGCGCGGGGCCGGCCGTCGAGGTACGGGACACCGGCGCGGGGATCGCGCCGGAGCATCTCCCCCACGTCTTCGAGCGCTTCTATCGCGGCGATCCGGCGCGGGGCCGGGCCGAGGGCGCGGGGCTGGGACTCGCCATCGCCCGCTGGATCACCGAGCTCCACGGCGGAGAGATCGCGCTGACTTCGGAAGTCGGCCGCGGCACGACGGTGACGGTGCGCCTGCCCCCGGCGGTGTCATCCTCCTGACAGGTGGGCGCGTGTAGGCTTCCCGCCGTGCGCGCGCCACTGCTCCTTTCCTTCTTATGTGCCGCCGGACCGGTCACCGCGCAGCAGCCGGTGACCCGGGCCGACGCGGTCGCGCGGGCGCTGGCGGCGGGCGCGCGGGTCACCCTCGCGCGCGCGGATAGCGCGGCCGCGCACGGCCTGACCCGCGCCGCGCGCCAGATCGAGAATCCGGTGCTGTCGGCGAGCTACTCCAAGTCGGTCCCCCAGTATCACGCGACGCTCGATCTCGCCCTCGACGTCCCCTGGCTGCGGAGCGCGCGGATCGGCGCCGCGGCGTGGTCGGAGCGCGCCACGCTCTATCGTTACGCCGGGGAGCGCGCCGCCGCCCGCCTCGACGTCGAGGTCGCCTACACCCACGCGCTCGCCGCCGCCGCGCACGCGCGGCTCTCGGCGCGGACCGCGCGCGACGCCGACTCGCTCCTCACCATGGCCACCATCCGGCGCGACGCCGGGGACGCGAGCGACCTCGACGTCGCGCTGGCCACGGTGAACGCGGGCGAGCAGAAGAACGCGGCGGCCGACGATTCCCTCGCGGCGGTCGCGGCGCTCCTCGATCTCCAGGCGTTGATGGGGCAAGGGTCGGACACGGTGACCCTCGCGCTCGCCGACACCCTCGCGCCTCCGGCGCCGGACAGCGTCGCCCCGCCGGCGGGCCCCACGCTCGCGGTCGCGGCGGCGGAGGCGGATGCCACCGCGGGCGCCCGCGCCGTCGCGCTCGAGCGGGCCCGGCTCCTCGGCGCGCCCAGTCTCGAGGTGGGAGTCGAGAACCGCGACCCCACCGGCGCCGAGACCGGCATCCTGCCGGTGATCGGGCTCTCGTTTCCCATTCCGCTTTTCAACTGGAACGGGGGCGCGGTGGCGGCGGCGGCGGCGGAACGCGATCGCGCGCGGGCCGCCCTCGAGGTGGCCCGGCGGGAGAGCGCGGCCGATATCGCGCGCGCGCGCCGGGAGCGGGACGCGGGACTCGCCAAGGTGGCGCGCGACGCGGAGCTGGTCGCGAGCGCCGAGCGGGTGGCCGCGATGTCCCTCACCGCCTACCGCGAAGGCGCGATCGCCCTGCCGGGCGTGCTCGAGGCCCAGCGCAACGCGCGCGACGCCCTGGTTCGCTATGTGGACGACGTCGCCGCCCTCCACGACGCGGCCGACGAGCTCCGCTTCTTCAGTGCCACGCCGGAGACGCCATGAGACGCTGGTCCGCGCTGGTCCTCGCGTGCTGTGTCACCGCCTTCGCCTGCCACCGCGGCGGCGGCGACGAAGGCGACACCTCCGGTGCCAACGCCAACGTCACCGTCGGCACCGCCGTCGCCGCGGTGCGGCCCTTCACGGTCACCGTGGACGCGATCGGGAGCGTGAATCCGCGGCCCGGGCGGTTCGCCGAGCTCTCCGCCCCCGCGCCCACGCGGGTCGCCAAGATCTACGTCGCCGCCGGGGACCGGGTGGTCGAAGGCGCGCCGCTGGTGGAGTTCGAGACCGCGCCCTTCACCGCCGCCGCCGCCAGTGCCGAAGCGGCGCTCACCTCGGCGCAGGCCGCCGCCGACCGCGCCCAGCGGCTCGCCCAGGCGGGCATCATCCCCCGCAAGGAAGCGGATCAGGCCGCCGCGGACCTGGCCCAGGCCCAGGCCGCCGCGGTCACCGCGCGCCGCAACGCCGAGCTCGCCGTCCTCCGCGCGCCCCTCTCCGGGGTGGTCACCCGGATGACCGCCGTCCTCGGCGCGCCGGTGGACGCGGGCTCCGCCGTGGTCGCCGTCGCGGACCCGTCGGCGCTGGACGTAGTGCTGTCGGTCACGCCCGCCGAAGCCGCGCGCATCGCGCGCGGGGACTCGGTGGCGGTGAGCGCGGGGGAAAGCGCGGCCGCGGCGGAATCCCTCGGCACCGCGGTGGTGGCGGACGTCGGGGCCGCCGTGGATTCCGCGTCCCGGGGCGTCTCGGTGCGCGCGCGGTTCTCCCGGCCGGCGCGGGCCCTGCGGATCGGGGAAACGGTCTTCGGGCGGATCACGGTGGCGGTGCATCCGCGCGCGGTGGCGGTGCCGGTCGCGGCGCTGGTGCCGGACGAGAACGGCTTCCACGTCTTCGTGGTGGGAGCCGATGGCCGGGCGCACATCCGGCCGGTCACGGTCGGGGCCCGGAGCGAGCAGCTGGCGGAGATTCTCTCGGGGCTCGCGGCCGGTGAGACCGTGGTCACCACCGGCGCCTACGGCGTCGCCGACAGCGCGCAGGTTCACCCGCCCGCGCCGTGAGCCTCTTCGATTTCCTCGCCGCCCAGCGGCGATTTCTCTATCTCGTCATCGGCCTCGCCACCGGAGCGGGAATCTGGGCGGCGACCCGGCTTCCCGCCGCGATCTATCCGGAGCTCGCGTTCTACCGGATCACCGTCGTCGCCCAGGGGTCGTCCCTCGACGCCCGGCAGGTGGTCTTCTCGATCTCCCGGCCCATCGAAGAAGCGGTGAGCGTGGTCCCCGGCGTCACCCGGGTGCAGTCCCGCTCCATCCGCGGCGCGAGCGAGATCAATGTCACCTTCGCGCCCGGCACCGACATGACCCTCGCGCTGCAGCTGGTGCGGGCGCGGGTGAACCAGGTTCAGCCCGACCTTCCGTCCGGCCTCGACATCGAGACCGAGCGCCTGACGCCGTCCCTCTTCCCGGTGCTCTCCTACAACCTCGAGGGCGGCGACGCGGCCACGCTGTACGATCTCGCGCGCTACCAGATCAAGCCGGTGATCTCCCGGGTGCCGGGCGTGGGCCGCGTGGAAGTGCAGGGAAGCGACGTCCGGGAGATCGAAGTGATCGCCGACCCCGCCCGCCTCGCGGGCGCGGGGCTCACCTACGCCGATCTCGCGAACGCGATTTCCCAGGCCACCCAGGTCCAGGCCGTGGGCCGGGTGGCGCAGGACTACAAGCAGTACCTGGTGGTGGCCGACGCGGAAGCGCACACCGTGGAGGACATCGGGAACGTGGTCGCGGGGCACGGCCTGCGGGTGCGGGACGTGGCGACCGTGGTGACGGGCACCGAGGATCACGTCCGCATCATCGCCGGGGACGGCGGCCCCGCCGCGCTGATCAACATCACCCGCCAGGTGGGCGGCAACACCATCGCGCTCGCGGACAGCGTGGCGCACGCGCTCGCCGCGCTCGCGCCCACCCTTCCGCCCGGGGTGCACCTGAAGCCGGTCTACGATCAGGCCACCCTGATCCGGGACGCGGTGGCGTCAGTGCGGGACGCGATGCTGATCGGCGCGGGGCTCGCGGTGCTGATCCTGCTCGTGTTCCTGCGCCACGGCCGCATCACCGCGATCAGCGCCGCGTCCATCCCGCTGACCCTCGCCATCACGGTCTTCGTGATGTGGATGGTGGGGCAGACCTTCAACCTCATGACCCTGGGCGCGATGGCGATCGCGATCGGACTCGTCATCGACGACGCGGTGGTGGTCACCGAGAACATCGCGCGCCACGCCGCGCGCGGCGGCGACCGCACCGGCGCGATCCGGGAAGCGGTGCGGGAGCTGGTGTGGCCGGTGACGACGTCCACCCTCACCACGGTCGTCGTCTTCCTGCCGCTCGGTCTTCTGACCGGGGTGGTCGGCCAGTTCTTCGCGGCCCTCTCGCTCACGCTGACCATCGCGGTCCTGGTCTCGCTGGTGCTCGCGCTCACCATCATCCCGCTCCTCTCGGAGCAGTATCTCCACGCCGAGGACGTGTCGCACGATCAGGCGGCGCCGGGGCTCCTGGAGCGCGTCTCCCGCGCGGTGGACGGCCTCACCGATCGCTACGAGCGCTCGCTGCATCGGGTCCTCGGCACGCCGCGCCTCGTCCTCGGCGCCGTGGCGGGACTGGTGGTGGCCGGGCTCCTGGCCCAGCGCTTCGTGGGCACCGGCTTCCTCCCCGAGATGGACGAAGGCGCGTTCGTGCTCGACTACTTCACCCCCGGACCCACGGCGCTGGCCGAGACCGATCGCCAGCTGCACGTCGCCGAGCGGATCCTCGCGGAGACCCCTGAGATCTCGGGCACCTCGCGCCGCACCGGCGCCGAGCTGGGGCTCTTCGCGACCCTGCAGAACACGGGGGACATCGTGGCCCGTCTGGTGCCGCAGAGCCGCCGCTCCCGCGACATCTTCGAGGTGATCGACGACGTGCGGGACCGGATCTCCCGCGCCGTCCCCCGGCTCCACATCGAGTTCGTCCAGATTCTGTCGGACGTGATCAACGACTTGGCCGGCGCGGCGCGCCCGGTCGAAATCAAGCTCTTCGGCGACGACCTGGACGGACTCGAGGCGTACGCCCGTCAGCTCGCGCCGGATCTCGAAGCCGTGAGCGGGATCGAGGATCTCTACGACGGCGTCAGCGAGCCCACCGCCGAGCTGGTGATGCACGTGAGCGGCCCCGAGGCGGCGCGGGTCGGGCTCACCCCGGCGGAAGTGGCGGACGCGGCCCGCGGCGCGCTGCTCGGCGTCCCGGCCGGCGAGATCCGCCCCGGGGACCGGGTCTACGCGGTGCGGGTGCGGGCGGCGGACGCCGTGCGCTACGACCCCCTGCGCCTCGGCCAGCTCCCGGTGGCCACCGGGGAGCCCGGCAAGATCACGCCCCTGGGCGCCCTCGCGACCTTCGAGCCGACCCTCACCCGCGCCGAGCTCACGCGGGAGAATCAGCAGCAGATGATCGCGATCACCGCGGACGTGAGCGGGCGCTCCCTCGGCGCGGTGATGCGGGACGTGCGGGCCGTGCTCGCCAAACACCCGGTGCCCGCGGGGATCCGGCTGGAGCTGGGCGGCCAGTACGCCGGCCAGCAGCAGGCGTTCCGCGCCCTGTTGCTGGTGCTCGCGCTCGCCTCCCTCGCGGTGGTCGGCGTGATGGTAGTGCAGTTCCAGTCCTTCGTGGAGCCGCTGGTGATTCTGTTCGCCGCGCCGATCTCGTTCGTGGGCGGCGTGGTGCTCCTCCTCGTCACCGGGACGCCGCTCAACGTCTCGTCGTTCATGGGACTGATCCTGCTGGTGGGGCTGATCGTCAAGAACGGCATTCTGCTCCTCGACTTCACCCGGCGGCGGATGCGCGAGGCCGGACTCCCGCTCGAAGCCGCGCTGTCCGACGCGGCGCGCATTCGGCTCCGTCCGATCCTCATGACCACGCTCTGCACCCTGTTCGGCCTGCTCCCGCTGGCGCTGGCCCTGGGCGCCGGCAGCGAGATGCAGCAGCCGCTCGCGCTGACGGTGATCGGGGGCCTGACGCTTTCCACGCCGGTCACGCTCTACCTCGTCCCCAGCCTCCTCATCGCGATTCGCGGGCGCCGGTACACGCTCCCCGTCGGCTGACGGTCTACGCCGACAACGACTCCGCCACCCCCTTCGCGACCGCGGCGATCGCCGGGACCGCGGACACCGCCTGCTCCGGGACCTGACCCTCAGTAGAGGAGCAGGAACAGATCGTAGAGCGAGTGGGTCCAGGCGACGATCCCGAACCCGCGGACCACGTAAATCGCGCTGAAGAACAGCCCGGCCACGGTGCGGAAAATGAAGGAGTAGAGCGCGAGCGGCTCGCCGTAGGGGCCGATGTAATGGAAAGCGGAAAAGATCAGCGCGCCGAGGAGCACCGCGCCGGCGTCCGAGGACACGGAGCCGAAGCCCAGCACCCGCTGGAAGAACCAGGCGAGTCCGCTCACCAGGACCACCCGGAACAGCAGCTCTTCGTAAATCCCGGCGCCCAGCGCCACCACCACCTGGGTATGGAGGGGCAGGGACTCGATCCCCTGCGCCAGGGCGCCGATCGCCATCGGCGGGCGGACCAGCTGGCTGGTCACGGCGCCGACGCCGAGGCCGAAGAGCACCGCGAGCACCGCCGCCTCGAGCAACATCACGGCGAAGAGCGCCGGCCGCACCGTTCCGTTCCGCCGGTCGCGGATCACGAGCCAGACCCCGATGCCGATCAGGGTCGCGAGAAACGCGAGCGGCCCCCAGCGGCCCGCGAGGGCGGTGAACGCGCTCTCCAGGATCACGTCGGCGCCGTTGCGGATGCTTCCGGTGCGGGTGGCCGGCTCGAGGGCGGCCAGCACCTCGTAGGCGACGAGCAGCGGCAGGACGAACAGGATGCTGTAACGCGGCGCGCGGGACGCGGCGAGATACCCGGCGCGGGGAGTGGGGGCGGGCGCGGTCATGGCGTGGATTATACGAAACTCGCGCGACCGCGTTTCGTACGACAGGGTACAACTCCCCCATGCTGCTGTTCATCGCCGTCATCGCGAGCCAGGCGCCCGCGCGAGCGCCGCTGGCGC
Organism: Gemmatimonadales bacterium; assembly: GCA_035702425.1. Classification (GTDB taxonomy): domain Bacteria; phylum Gemmatimonadota; class Gemmatimonadetes; order Gemmatimonadales; family GWC2-71-9; genus DASSQQ01. Next base: position 3,119 of record DASSQQ010000091.1, on the reverse strand, counting down.
CCGCTCCCGACTCCACCGCCGACGCGTACCTGGACCCGGGCGCCCGCGAGCTGGTGCGCCGGGGCCGCGAGCGCCGCGCCACCACCGCCCGCGCCATTTCCGCCTACACCGCGCGGGTGACCGAGCGGATCTACGCCGGGCTGCGCGCCCTCCGCCGCGACCGGACCCTCTACACCCGCGAGATGAGCGGCCACATCAGCTGGCACCGCGGCGGGGCCGACACCATCCGCATGGTCGGCGCGCGGGAGCGGATCCCCATCGCCCAGGGCCGCGCCCAGGTGCCGGAGGATCTCCAGAGCGACGCGCCCGACCTGGGGTTCGATCCCGCCGACGACCATCTGCTCCTCGGGTGGAACGACTCGAGCTTCGTGCTCCATCCGCTGGCGCCCGGCAGCGAGGCCAACTACCGGTTCCAGTCGGGCGACACCACCCGCATCACCACCGAGACCGGCGAGACCATCACCCTGTACGAGCTGCGCGTCATCCCCCGGCGCGCCGAGTTCCGGCTCCTCGCCGGATCCTTCTGGCTCGAGGGCTCGACCTGGGCGGTGGTGCGAATGCTGTTCCGGCCCGCGCGCGCCTACGATCTCGAGCGCGACATCGACCCCGCCGACTCGGCCGACGCCAACGGGCACATTCCGGGCTTCCTGAAGCCGATCCGCGCCGAGCTCAAGTACGTGACGATGGAATACGCCCTCTGGAACTCGAAGTGGTGGCTCCCCCGTCTCACCGCGCTCGACGCCGTGGGCACCGCGGGGAGCCTGCTCTCGATGCCGATCCGTTACGAGCGGGTCTACTCCGATTACCAGGTGGAGGGCGGCGCGGACACCACGGTGCACTTCTCCATCGAGATGCCCTTCGCGAAACCCGACAAGGCGGACGGGACGGTGGACGAGTGCAAACGCCGGAGCCGGGACAAGGGCCTGGGGCGCTGCGCGCCCCGCTTCGCCAGCCGGTACGCCGTCGTGGTGCCGGAAGACAGCGCGGCGCTTCTCTCTTCGCCCGAGCTCCCGCCCTCGCTCGCCGACGCCGGCGCCTCGATGATGAGCGAGGGCGAGGTGCGGGACCTCGTGGCCCAGCTGCGCCTGCTCCCTTCACCCCCGGGCGAGACCGAGCCCGGCCGCCTGCGCGCGGGTCTCGCCGCGCCGGGACTGATCCGCTACAACCGCGTGGAAGGCCTCTCGCTGGGCGCGCGGTACGATCTGGGCTTCGGCCGGTTCAGCGCGTCCGCCGAGGCGCGGGAGGGGCTCGCCGCCTTCACGCCATCGGTCGAGCTCTCCCTCGCGCGGAACGGCGACGCCGGGGATTGGCGCCTCACCGGATATTCCCGGATCGCCGCCGCGGACCCCGGCACCAAGCCCTTCGGCGTCGGGAATTCGCTCGGCGCCCTGTTCCTGGGCCGGGACGACGGCAGTTATTTCCGCGGCAGCGGCCTCGAGTGGACCGACCGCCCGGCCACCACCAACGGCCAGGTGTACACCCTGCGGCTCTTCGCCGAGCGCCAGCGCGCGGTCCGCGCCGAAACCAATTTCTCCCTGCCGCGGCTCTTCGATCGCGCCAGGGTTTTCCGTCCCAACATCGCCGCGGCCGACGCGGACGAGGGCGGCCTCGCGCTGACCCTGCGGGGACAGCGCGGCGCGAGCTCCACCGGGCTCCGGGCCGGGCTCGATGCCACCATGGATCTGTCGGTCGGGACGTTCACCTTCGCTCGCGGGTCGCTCACCGGCAACGTCGCGATGCCCTTGCCCTTGCACTTGCTCGGCGCGGCGGAAGGCGCGGTGGGGGGAACGGGGGGGCCGGCGCCGGTGCAGAGCGCCTGGTACCTGGGCGGGCCGGCCACGCTCCGCGGCTATGACGGGGCCGCCGCGGTGGGGCCGGCGTTCTGGCGCGCCCGCGCCGAAGTCGCGAACGCGTTCCCCGGCGCGCGGCTCGCGCTCTTCAGCGACGCCGGGTGGGCGGGCCGGAGCTCGGACTTCGGCTCAGGTCCCGCCCTCATTTCCGCGGGGGCCGGTGCGAGCTTCCTCGATGGCCTGGTCCGGGTGGATCTCGCCCGGGCCCTGCGCCGCCCCACCGGCTGGCGGCTCGATCTGTACCTCGACGGAGCGCTGTAGCCGCTACTCGTCTCCGCCGGTCTTCGACAGCCGGTCGACCGCTTCGCCCACCGCCCGCTTCGCGTCGTCGTGCTTCAGCGAATCCTTCACCGCCGAGAGGCGCGTTTTCGCGAGATCCTTGGGCAGGGCGTTCTCGATCGCGATCAGCGCCCAGCGGCGCACCGCGGGCCGGTCGTCGTCGAGGTGGCCCACGAGAAGATCGATGGCGTGGGTGCTCCCGCGCACGCCGAGCGCCGCCAGCACGAACGACGGCGTGAGGGACGTGCCGACGGCGCTGTCCACCTGCGGCAGGAAACTGGTGTCGTTGGCGCCGATGATGGCGCGCATCGCGCCGGTCTCGATGGCGTCCCGGTAGGACGGCGTGTGCAGGCCGGCGTTGATCAGGGCGCGGCGGCCGGTGGTATCGAGCCGGGCCAGCGCGGTGATCGCGGCGGCGCGGACGCCGTAGCTCGTGTCCCCGGTCCACGCCTTGCGGACCAGCTCTGCGGCGCGGGCCCCGCCGACCTTGCCCAGCGCCGTCGCCGCCGTGGCGCGCACCTGCGCGGAGGTGTCCGCGAGGGCGCGCTCCAGCGCCGGCAACGCGGCGGGACCGGCGTCCGCCAGCGCTTCCGCCGCCTCCTCGCGGGTGAGGAAGTAGTCGGAGGACGTCGCGGCCCAGGCGATGGCGGCGGTCGCCGCCGAGTCGCCCTTCTTGGCCGCGAGCTGCTCGATCGCCCAGTGGCGGTTCCAGAGATCGGGGTCGTGCTGGAGCTGGGCCGCGAGCCACGCGGTCGGCTGATCGAAGGTCAGGGTCTTGAGGATGGTGTTGCCGTCGTCGAAGATCACCATCGAGGGCGCGCTCTTCACTCCCGACACGACGACGGTGTCCTCACGCCCCTCGAGCAGGGCCGTGGCGGTGACGTCGCCGCGCGCGGTGCCCACCCGGACCGTCACCGGCGCGCGGAACGCGAGGGGCGTGCTGTAGCGCAGGCCGGTGGGGCACATGGGCTCGCAGCGCGAATCGCCCCC
>DASSQQ010000090.1:0-10621 GCA_035702425.1 Gemmatimonadales bacterium | reverse complement strand
CTTGTCGCGTTCGGAGAGCGCGCGCTCCAGGGCGACTTTCTCCTTGGACGCGAGCAGTTTCGCGGTGTTCAGGACGATGATGGTCTTGCCGGCCTGCCCCACCAGGCCGGTGATGTACTCGGCGGCGAGGCCCTTCACGATGCCCGGGGGTGACGTCACGTCGGACGCGGCGACCTGCCGCACCTCCGTCACCTGATCCACCACCACGCCGAGCCGCCCCCCGTCCCATTCCAGCACCACGGTGCGGGTTTCCTCCTTGAGCGGCGCCGCGACGCCGAGCCGCTTGCGGAGGTCCACGATGGGAATCGCCGCGCCCTGGTACTGCAGGACCCCTTCCAGAAACTCCGGCGCCTTGGGGAGCGGGGAGGGCGCCTCGTAGCGCAGGATCCGCTCCACCTGGAAGATGTTGAACGCGAAGTCCTGCCCGGCCACCCGGAAGGTGACGAGCTGGATGTCGTCGCCGGCGCTGGTCACGTGATACGCTCTCCCAAGGCATCGAGGTCGAGAATCGGCACCAGTCCCCGCTCCTGCCGCGCCACGCCGGTGGCCCAGGGCAGCGCTTCGCCGTCGGGCACCGGCATCGAGTCCTCGCGCACCACCGCGTCGGCGTCGTCCACCTCGAGGGCGACGAGCCGCGGGCCGAACTCGACCAGCACCATCGCCGCGCCCCGCGCCTCGGGGACGGCGCGGTCGCCGAGGAGCGCGCCCAGGTGAATCAGCGGCACCAGCCGGCCCCGGAGCGGCGTCACCCCGCGCACCGCGGGGAGCGAGCGCGGGACCTGGAGCACGTCGCCCAGGTCTCCCACCTCGAGCACCCGGCTCACCGGAAGCCCGAACGCCTTCCCTTCCACCCGCACCACCAGGTAGCCGCGGCTCATGGCCGCCCGCCGCCCGCGCGCCGCGCCACCTCGACGCCCACGCGCGACGCAATCTGATTGAGCGGCAGGACCGCGTCCACTCCTCCGGCCGCGACGGCCGCGGTCGGCATCCCGGCGATCACGGAGGAGTCCTTGTCCTGCGCCAGACCGCCGCCGCCGGCGTCGTGAATGGCGCGCAGCCCGCCGGCCCCGTCCTTGCCCATCCCGGTGAGCACCACGCCCAGGCTGCGCGCGCCGTACACCTCCGCCACCGACCGGAACAGCGGGTCCGCCGCGGGCCGAACGCCCCAGAGCGGCGGTCCCTGATCGAGGGCGATGACGGGTCCGTCGTCCGCTTTCACCACCCGCATATGATAATCTCCCGGCGCCACGTACGCCGTGTCCGCGACGATGGGCGCGCCGTGATCGGCCTCCACCACCCGGAGGGCGCTCATCGAGTCGAGCCGCTCGGCGAGGGAGCGCGTGAACTTGGGCGGCATGTGCTGGACGATCAGCACCGCCGCGCCGGAACCGGCCGGGAGCCGGGGAATCATCTCCGCCAGGGCCCGGGGCCCGCCGGTGGACGCCGCGACCGCGACCGCGAAGCGCGCCCGCGCGCGAAGGCCGGTGTCGGGGCCGTGATGCACCGGCGCCGGCGGGCGCGCCATCACCGAGACGTGCGAGAGGTCGGCCGCCAGGGCGCGGCGGAGCGCGGCGGCGAGCTTCGGGGCCATCGCGGCGAGGGACTCGCGGGTGGAATCGTCGGGCTTGGCGACGATCTCCACGGCGCCGAGCTCCAGGGCGCGGATGGCGGCGGCGGTGCCCGGCCCCGCGTGCGCGCTCACCACCACCACCGGGCGGGGCGCCTCGGACATGATGTAGCCGATGGCGCCGAGGCCGTCCAGCTCCGGCATCTCGAGATCCATGGTGATGACGTCCGGCGAATGGAGATGGACCTTGCGGAGCGCGTCCACGCCGTCGCGCGCGGTGGCGATGACGCGGAAATCTCCCGACTTGCCGTCCGCGCCGCCCAGCACGTCGGCCAGCACCCGGCGCATCAGGGCGCTGTCGTCCACCACGAGGACGGTGGGCCGCGGATCAGATGACGCCGGCATCGGCTCCCACCATGCGGATCTCCACCCTCCCGTCCTCCAAAACGAAGCGCACCGAACGGCCGGCGTTGCCGCCCACGGCCTCGGCCGCGATGGGGATTCCGGCGGCGCGCAGGGCGGCCCGGCAGGCGACCACGTTGCGCTCGCCCATCTGCACCGACCCCGGGGTCATGAGCTGCGCGAACATGCTGGCCCCGCCCGCCAGCTTCGCGACCAGGTGCCGGGGATCGCCACCCAGCGCCACCAGCCGCTGAATGAGGAGCGGCACGGCGGTCTCGGGAAACTTGGCCGGGTTCGAGGTATCGCGGGACAGGCTCTTCGACGGCAGCAGCACGTGCGCCATGCCGCCGACCTTGCTCTTGGGATCGTACAGCATGATGGCGACGCAGGACCCGAGGCCGAGGGTCGAGATCGCGGCGTCGCCGTGGTCGGCGGCCCAGTCGGCCACTTTCACCACCAGCTCGCGGGCGGGCGCCGCCATCAGGCCGGTTTCCGGTAGATGCGCTCGCGCGGGACTTCGAGCTTCAGGCGCTCGCGCGCGGGCCCGAGCAGCGTCTCCACCTTGCCGAGGAGCAGGATCGCGCCCGGCGCGAGGGCGTCCACGAAGATCGAGAACAGCCGCTCCTGGGTGGCCCGGTCGAAATAGATGACCACGTTGCGGCAGACCACGAGATCGTAGGGCGGATGCGGCGGCCGCTCACGGGTGAGGTCGTGCTTGATGATCTGCACCGCCTGCCGGATCGCGGGGAGCGGCGAGCGCGGGAGGACGGGCGTGAAGTACTCGCGCACCAGGGCCGGCGGCATTTCGCTGAACGCGTCCGCGGCGTACGCCGCCGCGCGGGTCCGCTCCAGGCTCTGGCGGTCCACGTCGGTGGCGTCCACGCGCACCCGGGAGAGCCCGGCGCCGTCCTCGACGCGCCGCGCGGTCTCGGCCAGGACCACGGCCAGCGTGTAGGGCTCCTCGCCCGACGCGCACCCCGCCGACCAGACGTGGATCCGTCCCCGGCGGGCGCGCCAGAGGTCGTCCAGAAAGGGGGCGAGCGCCTCCCAGGTCTCGGGGTTGCGGTAGAACTTGGTGACGTTGATGGTGAGCGCGTCGAGGAGGAGATCGTACTCGTGCGCGTCCTGATCGAGCACCTTGCTGTAATCGTCGAAGGTGTGGACGCCGCGGGCCCGCATCCGGACCGCGATGCGCCGCTTCAGGCACCGATCCTTGTACGATCCACAGCTCACGCCGCGCGCCAGCGAAATTTTCTGCGTGAGGGCGCGGAAGGCGCGCTCTTCCAGCTCCTCGCTCACGACATGGCGCTCAAGGTGTCCAGGTTCGCCTTGACCAGCTCGTGGCCCGGGTTCAACTCCAGCGCCCGGCGCCAGAGCTCGGCCGCCAGCTCCCGGTCGTTCCGCTTGTAGGCGATGTTGCCGAGCTTGAAGTAGACGTCGTCGCCGAGATCGGGAGCGAGCTCGGTGGCGCGGCTGTAGGCGACCCAGGCTTCGTCGTAGCGCGACTGGCGGTAGAAGAGGTCGCCCAGGTTCTTGGAGAGCTGGGGCTGGGAGGGCTCGTCCTTGATCGCCGCGGTGACCAGGGCCTCGGCCCCGGGGAGGTCGCCGCCGAGTTCCCGCAGCACGGCGAGGTTGTTGCGGAGCGCGGCGCTCGACGGATGCGCCGCGACGCCCTCCTCGGCCAGCGTCTCCGCCGGCTCGAATTCCCCCGCGGCCGCGGCCGCGAGCGAACGCGCCCAGTACCAGACCGCCGGCAGATCCTTGGCGTAGAGTTCGCGCGCGCGGTCGAGGCGCCCCGCGGCGCTCCCCAGGTCGCCGCGCTTCAACGCCGCGACGCCCCACCCCAGATAGACGCGGGGATCGGAGCGGGTGCGGGCGGCGGCCTCCGCGTACGCCGCCTCCGCGTCGTCCAGCCTTCCCATATGCTCGTATGCGAGGCCGAGGTTGTGCAGGACCGCCGGACGGGACCCGCCTTTCTCGGCCGCCTGGCGGAACGCTTCCATCGCTTCGCGCCAGCGCGCCTGCCGGAGGGCCACGAGTCCGATGTAGAAGAGCGCGTTCGCGTCCCCGGTGCGCAGCTCGGTGACCCGGCGGAACTCGCGCGAGGCCTCGTCCAGCATCCCGGTCTTGTAGAACGCGACGCCCAGGTTCCGGTGCTCTTCCACCCGCGCGTCCGACATCCGCTGATCCTCGGCGGTCGCGGTCTTGCCGGCGCGGTGCAGAAACCCCGCGGTGATGAGCCCGTACAGCGCCTTGCCGATCTCGAACTCGCCCAGCCCCGAGTCCTCGATCACCTGGTTCACGTCCCGCGAGCCGTCGAGCAGGGTGAGCAGGCGATCCTGGGTCTCGGTGAGCTTGGCCTCGCTGATGGCGAGCCGGTCCCGGTCCACCAGGAAGATGAGATCGAACGACGGGATCTTCTTCTCGATCAGACTCCACTCGTCCACGCGGCGGGCGCCCTCGAGCAGGAGCGATTCCGGGTTGATGGACACCAGGAAGTCCTGCTGCTCGGGGCGGACGTCGGCCTCGAAGTTGAACGTGCCCGCGGTCCAGGTGAAGAGGTAGTAGACGGACTCTTCGATCTGCATCCGCATGTAGCGCTCGAGCTCGGGCTGGGTGATCACGCTCTGATTGACCAGGATCTGGCCCAGCTTCTTGTCGCGCTCCTTGCCCTGCTGGGCCACGCCGGCCTCGAGCTGTTCCTGCGAGATCTTGCCGTTCTTGACGAGGATGTCCCCCAGGCGGTCGCGGCGGTTGACGATCGACGCGTAGCAGATCCGGCCCTTGTCGAAGTAGATGTAGCCGAAGTTGGAGCGGTCGGCGATGGAGAGACACCCCGTCTTCTGCCCCAGCGCGAGGAGCTGGAGCACGTCGGGGAGCGACGCTTCCTTGAGCGAGCCCTTGATCGCCATTAGCGGGGATCCTCGATGAGGCGTTCCAGCGCTTCCGGCCAGTCCCACACCATCTTCTCGCGGCTCCGGATGCCGCCGGCGCTCGAGACCACGATGCCCGAGGTCCGGAGCCCGGTGGTGCGGCGTCCTTCGCCGGCGGCCGCGCCCTTGCCCTCCAGCACTTCCCGCGCGAGACCGGCGGTGAGCGGCTTCTCCTGCGCGGTGGCGGCGCTGGCGACGCGCTGCAGCACCCCGATCACGCTCCGCGCCGAGTCGGCGGGACGATCGGCGAGGTAATCGAGGAGCGCGGGCTCGAGCTTCAGCTGCTGGCCCGCGGCCGCGCGCTCCAGCACGCCGCGGCGGACCTCGCGGTCCGGATCGGCGAGCTCGGCCACGAGACCGCCCTCGAGGCGGGAGGCGATCCGCTGGTCCAGCCCCTCGACCTTGTTGGGATGGACCGGCGCCGTGAACACCAGCTGGCGCTCCTGCTCGATCAGCAGGTTGAAGAGATTGAAGAGCTCCTCCTGGGTGCGCTCCTTGCCGGCGATCAGGTGCACGTCGTCGAGCAGCAGGGCCGTGGCGCGGCGGTAGCGGGCACGCCACCAGTCCACGCGGTTGCCGTCGATCGCGGCGATCAGCTCGTCGATGAAGGCCTGCATCGAGAGGCACGCCACCACGGCGCCTTTCTTCCCCGCCAGGGCGACGCCGAGCGCGTTCAGGAGGTGGGTCTTCCCGATGCCGCTCCGGCCCACGAGCACCAGCGGGTTGTATTTCTTGGCCGGCTGCTCGATCGCCGCGCGCACCGCGGAGACGGCGACGTGGTTGGACGGCCCCTCGGCGAATCCGTCGAGGGTGAAGGCCGCCGAGGGTCCCGGCGGCGGGGCGACGCCCTCGCGCACCTTGGCGGCCGTTTCCTCGGCCTCCCGCATCCGCTCCGGATCGCGGAACACGCTCTGCCCCGCGGCGTCGTGATCGAGCGCCTGCACCTCGGCCTCGAGCACCTTCAAGCGCTCCACGTCCTTCACGAAGCTGGCGATCGCCTCGTCCACTGCCCCCGGCGCCTCCTGATCGAGGAGCGCCTCCAGGCGCTTGGTGCGGTAGCCCTCGCCCTCCCAGCGCAGCACCGCTTCGGCGACGCGCGCCCGCCAGGCTTCGACCGCCTTGCCGACGGTCACGGTCACGTCGGTGAGGAACTGGGAGAACTCGTCGGGGCCGCCGCCGCCCGCGGGCGCGCTCCCGGCCGCCGCGGCGGGCGCGGCGCCGATTCCCAGCACCTGCTTCGCCGCCTCGGCGTTGATCGGTTGATCGTTCACGGCCTGATAGGCGACCAGCCGGTTCAGCGCGCCCATCAGCTCCCGCACGTTCTCCCACTCCGCGCTCGCCACCGCCTCCAGCACCCCGGGCTGGAAGGTGGAGCCCCGCTCCTCCGCCTTGCGCCGGAGAATCGCGACCCGGGTCTCGTAGTCGGGGACGCCGATGTCCACCACCAGGCCGCCCGAGAACCGGGAGATCAGCCGCTCGTCCAGGTCCGCGATCTCGGCGGGCGGGCGATCGCTGGTGAGGACGATCTGATGGCCGGCGCCCTGCACCGCCTCGACCAGCCGCAGCAGCTCGGCCTGCATCTCCTTGCGGTTGGTGAGGAACTGCACGTCGTCCACCAGCAGCACGTCCACGTTCTGGAAGCGGCGGCGGAAGGCGTCGCCCTGGCCCGCCGCGATCGCCGCGTGGAAGGCTTCCACGTATTCGTCGAGCGTCAGGTATTCGATGTTGAGCCCCGGCGCCGCCTTCTTGGACCCGTGGCCGATCGCCATCAGGAGGTGGGTCTTCCCCAGCCCCGAGCCACTATAGATGAAGAGGGGGTTGTAGGCGGTCCCCGGATTCTCGGACACGGTCTTCCCCGCGGTGACCGCGAGGCGGTTGGCCGATCCCACCACGAAGGTGTCGAAGGAGAACTTGGGATTGAGCGCGGCGGTCACGCGGGCGTCCCGGCGGCGAGGCGGCGCAGTACCAGCTCGGAGATGCCCTTCAGCGTTTCGAAGACCCCCACGCCGTGCAGCGCGTCCCCGGGGAAGCTCGGCACCCCGCGGAAGTTGAGCGCGTCGTCCAGCTCCGCGGGCTGGAGGATCAACTCCCGCGGGAGGTCCTGCTTGTTGTACTGGAGGACGACCGGCATGGTGCGGATGTCCACCCCCAGCTCGAGGAGGTTGCTCTGCAGGTTCTGGAGACTCTCCAGGTTCTCGTCCAGCTGGCGGGCCTGGGAGTCGGCGACGAACACGACGCCGTCGGCGCCCTGGAGCACCAGGCGGCGGGTGGCGTTGTAGTAGACCTGCCCCGGGACGGTGTAGAGCTGGAACCGGGTGCTGAAGCCGGAGATCTGGCCCAGCTCGATGGGGAGGAAGTCGAAGAAGAGGGTCCGGTCCGTCTGGGTCGCGAGGGACACCATGCGGCCGCGGCGCCCTTCAGGCACGCGGCCGTAGATGTAGTGCAGGTTCGTCGTCTTGCCCGAACGGCCGGGGCCGTAGTAGACGATCTTGCACGTGATTTCGCGCGTCGTGAAGTTCACGAGGGACACGGTCGCCTATCTCCCGAAGAGCGTGTTGAGACTGCTGCTCAACTCCCGCTCGAAATCCGCCGCCAGCACCTGTTTGGGAGCGGCGTCCTTCGGACTCGCGGCCGCGAGCTCCGCCGCCAGCTGCTCGAAGAATAACTGCACCAGGCCGAGCGACGAAACGTCGAGGTCGTACACGACGAGCCCGACCAGGGGCGCGCGCCCGGCGGAAAAGCCGGACAGGAAGATACCGTGGCGCACGCCCTGATGGTTCACGGCCGCGAAGGCCCGCTGGCCCAGCTGTTTCGCGAGCTCGCCGGTGGACGCCATGATCGCCGCCCCCAGCGCCGCCGCGGACATCACGTCCACCGCGCGCGAGAACCCGGACTGGGCGAGCACCTGCCCCGCCGGCGTCATCAGGAGCACCAGCCGCACCTGCGCCTCGTGCACGAACCGGTTGAGGGGCTCGAGCGCCCAGGCTTCGACCGCGCGCGCGCTCATCCCACCGTCTCCGCCGCCCGCTTCAGCTCCAGGCGCACCAGGCCCACGTTCACGTCGGGGTCGGTCACCGCCACCACCAGCACCCCGGACGCGGCCGGCACCACCAGCAGCGCTCCCTGTTCGCACTGCAGGTGCCAGAAGATGCCGGGTCCCACGCCCCCGGCGTCCATGGCCCGCTTCAAGCGCGAGGAGAGACTCGCCGCGAGAGCGGCCACCGCGGTGCCCTTGATCCCTTCCATCAATTGCTCGGCCACCACCAGGCCGTCGTCGCCGGCGACCAGCATCGCCCCGCGCACCCCGCGGACGCGGGTGACGGAATCGAGGGCGCGTTCGAAGCCGGTGCCGGTCACGCCTGTCGCTCCAGCCAGCGGCGCGCCGCCTCGGTGGCGCGGTCGGCGAGCACCGCGAGCCGTCCCAGCGGCACCGACCGGTCGCGCACCACGAGCAGCAGCGACGCGGCGGTGGGCTGGGCCAGATGCACGTGCCCGCCCACGCCCTCGGCCGAGAGGCCGTCCCAGTTTCCGAGCCCGAGGAGCCGGGCGGTGCGCGCCGCTTCCTGCGAGACGCCCGCGAGATACGCCGCCACCGCGTCGGTGACGGGCTCGCCCGCGGGATTGCGGAGCGCGCCGCCCAGCACCCGGCCCGCGCCGTCCAGGAGCACGAGCCCCTCTTCCGCGCCCTCGAGCCCCGCGAAGACCCGGGACTCCTCCAGGTGCTCGGTGGGGCCCGCGGGCACGACCGGCGCCGGGTGCGCGCCGCTCGAGCCCCGCGACGCCTCGAGACTCGCGAGCGCCTGCGCCACGCCTTCGTCGTCGGGCGCGACCTGGCGGGCGGCGCGGAGGTGCGCCTCGGCCTGCGACAGGTCGCCCACCTTGAAATAAAGGAAAGCGAGACCCTTGAGCGCCCCCACGTGTGCCGGCGCGATCCGCAGGGTCATGTCCCACTCGTCGAACGCGCGCTCGTAGTCCTGCTTGTCCGAGAGAATGCGCGCGTAGAGGTCGTGCGCGTCCGCCAGATGGGGGTGGCGTTCGAGGCCGGTGAGCGCCACCCGGTGCGCCGCGTCGCGCTGTCCCCGCTGGCGCAGCAGCTCGCCCAGCCGCAGGAAGACGAGACTCTGCGGATCCCGGGCCAGCTCGGCCGAGAGCGCCTTCACGTCGTCAGACATAGGTCCCCGCGCTTCCCGACGCGAGCACCTGCGCCGCCGACAGCGCCCGCCGCACCTCGTCCGCGTGATCGGCCTCGCCGTCGATCCGCGAGGCGAGGCGCTCCCACTTCTCCCAGTGCTCCACCGCTTCCGCGAAGCGGCCCAGTCCCACCAGGCCGTATCCGATGACGCGGTAGGCGGGCGCGAGGAGCGGATCGAGGCGCAGGGCGCGGCGCAGCTCTTCCACCGCGTCCCCGTGCTGGCCCGCCGCGAGATGAATGCGGCCGAGGAGCAGGTGCACCGCCGGGTCGTGCGCCGAGACGCTCGCCGCCTGCTCCGCCGCGGTGCGCGCCTGGGCCAGGTCCTTGTCGCGGAGAAAGCCCTCGGCGCGGGCGACCAGGTCCGTGGCTTCGGACGCCGCCTGGTCGCCGCCCCAGCGCATCGCTCCGGGATCGAAGACCACGATCACGCCCGCGCTTTCCAGGCCGAAGAGGATCTTGGCGACGTCGAAGTCGGAGCTGCCGAGCTGGGCCGCGATTTCCTTGACGTTGCGGGTGCCGTCGATGAGCGCGAGCACTTCCCACTCTGCGGGGAGCAGATCGAGATCGCCCTCGCTCCCCTGCGGCGCGGGCGCGAGCGCCGGCACCATCCCCAAATGGGGGATGCGGTTCTCGATTCGGGACCACTCGTCGATCCGGCGGGCGCCTTCCATCAGCAGCGCTTCGACCGGAATGTGCACCAGCGCCTCGGCGGGGACCTCGGTGAGCGGGCCCTCGATGAAGGAGAAGTACCCTTCGCGCCAGCCCATCAGCTCGAAAATCACTTCCTCGATCTGGAACCGGACCTGGCGCAGCAGCTCGCGCTGGGTAATCGCGCCCAGGCCGACCAGGATCTCGCCCAGCCGGCGGCGGTCCCCCTGGCGCTGCTGCATGTCCCGCGCCCGCTCCACGTCGGCCTCGGTGATCTTCCCGGTGCGGATCAGAAGGCCGCCCAGCGGATGCGGGTTGCTCCGGATCTCGGCGTAGATCACGCTGCCGTCGTCGAAGTAGACCGTCCCGGCGTTGTGGCGCAGCTCGGAGGTCACCCGCAGCGCCCCGGTCTTCCGCGACAGATCGAGGAGCTGGAAGACATCGTGGATGCCGAGCTCGCGGAGCGGGCCTTCGATCGCCATGGCTAGGCCGCGTCCGTCGCGAAGATGTGCTGGAGATCGGCCGCGGTGCGCGCGTGCATCCGCGCGCGCGGCGCGTAGGGCCCGGAGGGATCGAGGCGGGTGACGCGTTCCCACGCGGCCACCGCGTCCGGGTAGTGATGCAGGCGCGCCAGCACCACGCCCAGGTTGAACAGGGCTTCGACGTGCTCGGGGTCGAACTTGAGGGCGCGGCGGAACGCCTCCAGCGCGGCCTCGTAGCGCTTGTCCTCGAGCAGCGTCCGGCCGAGCAGGACCAGCGCCTCGAGATCGTAGGGATCCTGCTCCAGGATGTCCGCCAGCCGCACCACGGCCGGCTTGAGCTGGCCGGTGCGGCGCAGCAGATCGGCCAGGGCCATCGCCGCTTCGTGGAAGGTGGGCA
>DASSQQ010000089.1:0-30316 GCA_035702425.1 Gemmatimonadales bacterium | reverse complement strand
GAAGCAGGCTCCAGACCATTCATCTGATGTACCCGCGAAGACGAAAGACGAGAGTAGGTCAGCCCGCGGCCAGGACGACTCGTAGTTGGGGTTATCGATATCACTGGTTCTCGAGATGGTAACTCCGAGAGTAACAGCATCTCCGCACCCATACGTTCCCAACGCCGGCCCTCGCACAAGGAAGGTTCCGAAGGCGTAGTTCGCCGTATCCCGCTGGACCTCCGAGAAGCGTTCATAGTCCGCGAAATAGTTTGCTGGGTCACCCCACGTCGTGTCCCGGAGCGAATCGGTGCGGTACCAAGCAAAATCAATGGCGGCCGCGCTCCTAAAGGAGGTGTCCGCAGCCTCCACAGCGTCGCTCACACGAGACCCTAAGGCGCGATACATGCTATCTGCTTCAAGCTGCATCGTGTTGGTGACAAGTGCATATTGCCGGGGATCCGGCGCGGATATGCCGTAGAAGCACTGCGCAAGAACTCCCGCGGCCATCGGCGCGAGCCATGCCATCAGCCGTTTCGCAGAGCTCCCTAGATGCGCGTCCACCGTCAGCCTCCACCGCTCATTGTTCGCCGCGCCACGCCCTGAATGATCCCGACCCGGGTCGCGCCTGTGCATGCACTCACCGCGAGCCCGTTAACCTTCGCGACCCGTAGAGCGGCACCGTTTCCGACCACGGTCAGCGCCACCGGAATGCGCGCTGTCCGCGCCGCAACGAACGTCGCCGCGATCGTCGCCGTGTCGCCGACCGCAGCCACGGTAACCACAGGACGGTCAACCGCGAGCGGCGGACCCCCACCGACGGTCGCGCGCTCGATGGCCGCATGGAGCCGCGATACCGACTGCGCGAGCGAAGAACACCCCGCCCGCGCCGCAGCTGTCCGCTCAGAATCCGGAATCGCACTGTCCGGAACCAGCGCCGATAGCGCCGCCGTGTCCCCCGCGGCGATCGCCAACTGGAGCAAGCCCAAGCGCTCCTGAGCCAGATGCTTCAAGCGGTCGCTGTGGTTTTCGGTCGTGATCAGGGGCGGCCGGAGCTGGCGCGGGTCCGGGAGCTTCCCTTGGGCTTGTAGGCCCGGAGCCCCAAGACATCCCATCACCGCGCCAACGATCGCTGCTCGCATGACCGTCCTCGAACTTGACCCTACTCCACTTTAGGAACCAAGCCTCCCGCCCGCTATGACACTTTGCGCGGCCCCCTCCCATTCGTTGCTTCGACGCAACAACCACGTTTCAGGCTGCCGCACCGATCGCCCTTGCGACCCCACAATTCCCAACCGAAACTAGAGGGCGTCCCCGACACCTCGACATCGACCGGAGCCGTCCGTGGATCTCGAGCCCCTCCTCTCCACCCTCCCGGCGTGGCGCTCACCCGCGGGCCGCCTCATTCTCGAGACCCTCGCCCGCCATCGCGGACACATTGGCCGCGCCGCCTTCTTCGCGCGACGCGTCGGGCTCCGCAGTCGCCATCAATTGCACCGCATCCTGCGGCGGGAGGGTCTCCCGCCGATCGAGGTCCTCGGCGCCTGGATCAGGATCCTCGGCTGGGTGATCGAGGCGGAGACAGAACACCTCTCCCTCTGCGCAATCGCCACCCGCTCCGGCCTCGACCCCTCGGCCTGTAATCGCACCGTGCGATGCGCCACCGGATTTCCCTGGAAGACCGTCCAAAGGCTCGGGCCCGCGTGGGTGGTCTTGCGGATAATCGATGAGTGCGGAAACGGTGGTCAGATGAACCGCTATAACGTCTTGACGTCATAACGTCATAACGCTACATTAGCTCCATGCCCAAGGCCAAACGCGCCACCATCTATCTCGACTCCACCCTGCACCGGGCGCTTCGGGTCAAAGCCGCCGAAACCGAAAAGAGCGTCTCCGACCTGGTCAATGCCGCCGTGCGGCAGAGTCTGACCGAAGACGCGGCGGACCTGGCCATCTTCGATGGTCGCGCGCGCGAGACGGTTCTGTCCTTCGAGGAAGTGCTGAAAGACCTGAAGCGGCGTGGCAAGCTATAAGCTCCTCATCACGCGCTCCGCCGCCAAGGAGCTCGAGGGGCTTCCTCTCAAACTTCGCCGCCGCGTCGCCGGCAGGATCGAAGCGCTGGCCGCGACGCCTCGACCGCCGGGCGTCGAGAAGCTCTCTGGCCAGGAGAAGTACCGCATTCGCCAGGGCGACTACCGCGTGCCGTATGCCATCGACGACGGCGCCCAGTCGGTGACGATCGTGCGAATCGGCCACCGCCGAGACGTGTACCGCTGAACGGAGCTGCCCGCGCGCGAGCCGCGCAGGGCTAACCGCCTCCCTAGCGTCTGGCCGTCTATCCATCTAGATTGCTTTTTCAGACAACCGATTCTCGTGGCGATTTGCGGCGATTGCAGCCACGTAAAACAAATGCTAAAGCGCCCCGACCCCGGGCCGTTTTGGCATCCGGGGTCAGCCGTTTCTGGGAGGTACCGTCGTGGCGCCAACCACACCCGAGCGAAGCAAAACCCTCGAGCGCGAGCTCCTCCGCCGCATCCTCGTGCTCGACGGCGCCATGGGCACGATGATCCAGGCCTACACCCTCGACGAAAAAGACTTCCGGGGCGCCCGCTTCGCGCGCCATGGCAAGGACCTCCGCGGCAACTCGGACCTCCTGGTGCTCACCCGGCCGGACGTGATCGAGGAGATCCATCGCGGCTACCTCGAGGCCGGCGCCGACATCCTCGAGACCAACACCTTCAACGCCAACGCCATCTCGCAGAGCGATTACGGCACCGAAGCCCTCGTCTACGAGCTGAACCAGGCCGCCGCGGCCCTGGCGCGCGGCCTCGCCGACCGATTCACCGCCCGCGAGCCCCAGCGCCCCCGCTTCGTCGCCGGCATCCTCGGCCCCACCAACCGGACCGCGTCGCTCTCGCCGGACGTGAACGATCCGGCCTACCGCAACGTGTCCTTCGACCAGCTCGCGGCCGCCTACCGGGAACAGGCCGCGGGACTCCTGGACGGCGGGGCCGACCTGCTGATGGTCGAGACGGTCTTCGACACCCTGAACTGCAAGGCCGCCCTCTTCGCGATCCGCGGCCTCCTCGAAGAGCGCGGGCTCGACGTGCCGGTGGCGGTCTCGGGCACGATCACCGACGCCTCGGGCCGCACCCTGTCCGGCCAGACCGTCGAGGCGTTCTGGAACTCGATCCGCCACGCCAACCTCTTCAGCGTGGGCCTGAACTGCGCCCTGGGCGTGAACCAGCTCCGGCCCTACGTCGAAGAACTGGCGACCGTCGCGGACACGCTCGTCAGCTGTCACCCCAACGCCGGGCTCCCCAACGCCTTCGGCGAGTACGACGACACTCCCGCCGCGATGAGCGCCGCCCTCGCCGAGTGGGCCGCGAGCGGTCTCGTGAACATCGTGGGAGGGTGCTGCGGCACGACCCCGGCCCACATCCGCGCCATCGCGGACGCGGTGGCGGGCGTGGCGCCGCGGGAGATCCCCAAACGCGAGCCGATGTGCCGGCTCTCGGGGCTCGAGCCCCTCGATTTCCGGAAAGACCGCCTCTTCGTGAACGTGGGCGAGCGCACCAACGTCACCGGATCCAAGGCGTTCGCGAAGCTCATTCTCAAGGGAGACTTCGAGGGCGGGCTCGCGGTCGCGCGCCAGCAGGTAGAGAACGGCGCCCAGATCATCGACGTCAACATGGACGAGGCGATGCTGGACTCGGAGGCCGCGATGACGCGCTTCCTCCGCCTCATCGCCTCCGAGCCGGACATCAGCAAGGTCCCGGTGATGATCGACTCCTCCCGCTGGGAGGTGATCGAATCGGGCTTGAAGTGCGTCCAGGGAAAGCCGATCGTGAACTCGATCAGCCTCAAGGAGGGCGAGGCCGAGTTCATCAAGAAAGCGAAGCTGGTGCGGCGCTACGGGGCCGCGGCGGTGGTGATGGCCTTCGACGAGCAGGGCCAGGCCGACACCGTGGAGCGCAAGGTCGACGTGTGTTCGCGCGCCTATCGGATCCTGACCGAGCAGGCCGGATTCCCGCCCGAGGACGTCATCCTCGATCCCAACGTCTTCGCGGTCGCGACCGGGATCGAAGAGCACAACCGCTACGCCATCAATTACCTCGAGGCCTGCCGCGCCATCAAGAAGACCCTCCCCCGCGCGCTGGTTTCGGGCGGGGTCTCGAACCTTTCCTTCTCGTTCCGCGGCTCTGACGCCATCCGCGAAGCGATGCACTCCGCCTTCCTGTATCACGCGGTACAGGCGGGGATGGACCTGGGAATCGTGAACGCGGGCCAGCTCGCCGTCTACGCCGACATCCCGGCCGAGCTGCTCACCGCCGTGGAGGACGTCCTCTTCGACCGGCGCGAGGATTCGACCGAGCGCCTCCTCGGCCTCGCCGACCGCTACCGCGGAACCGCGAAGACGAAGGAAGACCTCGCCTGGCGGAAGCTCCCGGTCCGCGAGCGCCTGAAGCACGCCCTGGTCGAGGGGATCGTCGAGCACATCGAGGCCGACGTGGAAGAGGCGCGGAAGGCGTCCTCCCGGGCCATCGAGGTGATCGAAGGGCCGCTGATGGACGGGATGAACGTCGTGGGCGACCTCTTCGGCTCGGGGCGGATGTTCCTGCCCCAGGTGGTGAAGAGCGCGCGGGTGATGAAGAAGGCGGTCGCCCACCTCGTGCCCCACATCGAGCGGGAGCAGGCCGCGGACGGCGTGGCGCCGTCCGCCAAGGGCAAGGTCGTCCTCGCGACCGTGAAAGGCGACGTCCACGACATCGGGAAGAACATCGTGGGCGTGGTGCTGCGCTGCAACAACTACGACGTCACCGACCTGGGCGTGATGGTGCCGGCGGCGAAGATCCTGGACACGGCGGAGGAGATCCACGCCGACATCGTGGGGCTCTCGGGGCTGATCACGCCGTCCCTCACCGAAATGACCCACGTCGCGAAGGAGATGAAGCGGCGCGGGTTCACCGTGCCGCTCCTCATCGGCGGGGCGACGACGTCGCGCGCCCACACCGCGGTGAAAATCGCCCCCGAGTACCCGGGACCCACGGTGCACGTGCTCGACGCGTCGCGCTCGGTCGGCGTCCTCTCCGATCTCCTCTCCGACCGGAGGCGGGAGAGCTTCCTGGCCGGCGTCCGGAAGGAATACGAGACCCTCCGCGTGGAGCACGGGCGCCGCGCCGCCGAGCGCTCCGCGCTCCCCATCGCCGAGGCCCGGCGCCGGAAGCTCGCGATCGACTGGACCGGGTACCGGCCCCCCGCGCCCGCGTGCCCGGGCGTCACCACCCTCGCGGATTATCCCCTGGCCGAGCTGCGCCGCTACATCGACTGGACGCCGTTCTTCCGGGCCTGGGAGCTCCAGGGCTCCTATCCGGCGATTCTCGACGACCCGTCACTCGGCGCGCAGGCCCGCGCGCTCCTCGCCGACGCCCAGCGCTTGCTGGACCGGATCGAGCGCGAGCAGCTCCTCACCGCGCGCGGAACCGTCGGCCTCTTCCCCGCGAACGCGGTGGGCGACGACATCCACGTGTACCGGGACGACTCCCGCCGCGTGACCGCGGCGGTGCTCTACGGCCTCCGCCAGCAGATGGAGAAAGCGCCGGGCCGGCCGAATCTCTGTCTCTCGGACTTCGTGGCGCCGCGCGAAACCGACCTCGCCGATTACGTGGGCGCGTTCGCGGTGACGGCGGGGCTGGGCCTGGACCGGCTGGTGCGCGCCTTCGAACAGGACAACGACGACTACAGCGCGATCCTCGCCAAGGCGCTCGCCGATCGGCTCGCCGAGGCGTTCGCCGAGCGGCTGCACGAGCGGGTGCGGCGCGAGTACTGGGGCTACGCCCCGGAGGAGCACCTGCCGCTCCCCGAGATCGTGAGCGAGCGCTACCGCGGGATCCGGCCCGCGCCGGGCTACCCCGCCTGCCCCGATCATTCGGAGAAGGCGACGCTCTTCGCGCTCACGGACGCCACCCGCCGGGCCGGGATCACCCTCACCGAATCCGGCGCGATGCTCCCGGCCGCGTCGGTCTCCGGGTGGTACTTCGCGCACCCCGAAGCCCACTACTTCGGCCTCGGCAAGATCGAGCGCGATCAGGTCACCGACTACGCGAAGCGCAAGGGACGGCCGGTGGCGGAGGTGGAGCGGTGGCTGTCGGCGAATCTGGCGTACACGCCCGAGAACGGATGATGGCCAGCACGACGTCGACCGCCCTCCGCGATCTCATCGCCGACTCCCGCGTCCACGTCTTCGACGGCGCGATGGGGACGATGCTCTACTCCAAGGGCAACTTCTCCAACGTCTGCTATGACGAGCTGAACCTGAAGCGGCCGGAGCTGGTGCGCGAAATCCACGAGGCCTACGTCACCGCCGGCGCCGAGATCCTGGAGACCAACACGTACGGCGCCAATCCGCTGAAGCTCGCGGCGTTCGCGCTCGCCGAGGAAACCGAGGTGGTGAACCGCGCCGCCGCCACGCTGGCGCGGGACGCCGCGCGCCACCGGGCGCTGGTGGTGGGGGCGATCGGCCCCCTGGGCGTGCGGATCGAGCCCTACGGCCCCACCGGCCGGGACGAGGCGCGCGCCTACTTCGCGCGGGCCGCGAGCGGGCTCCTGGCGGGCGGCGTGGACGGGTTCATTCTCGAGACCTTCTCCGACCTGGACGAGATCAAGGCCGCGCTCGACGCGGTGCGCGGCGTCTCCGACCTGCCGGTGATCGCGCAGATGACGATCGCGGAGGATGGGCGCACCGCGTACGGCCACGATCCCGAGACCATCGCCACCCGGCTCGACGCCTGGGGCGCGGACGTGGTCGGCCTCAACTGCTCGGTGGGCCCGGCGGGAATCCTCGAGGCCATCGAGCGGATGGCCCGCGTCACCGGCCGCCCCATTTCGGCCCAGCCCAACGCCGGCCTCCCCAAGGACGTGGGCGACCGGAAGGTCTACGTGGCGAGCCCCGAGCACATGGCGACCTACGCCCGGCGCTTGATAGAGGCCGGCGCGCGCTTCATCGGCGGGTGCTGCGGCACCACCCCGGATCACATCAAGCACATCCGCGACGCGGTGGCGAGCGTCCAGCCCCGGCACGTGCACGCGGTGGTCTCCCGCGCCGACGTCACCCCGCCCGCCGGCATCTCCCCCGTCCCGCTCGCCGAGCGCTCCAACTGGGGGCGCAAGCTCGCCGCCGGAGAGATGGTGACCAGCGTCGAAATCGTCCCGCCCAAGGGATGGGACCCCTCGACCATGGTGGCCGAGTGCCGGGCGCTGAAGGCGGCGGGCGTGGACGCGGTGAACGTGCCCGACGGGCCCCGGGCGCAGAGCCGGCTGGGCGTGGTGCCCGCGGCGATCGTGATCGAGCGCGACGTGGGGATCGAGACGGTCATTCACTACTGCTGCCGCGATCGCAATCTCCTCGGCATGCTGCGGGACCTCCTGGGCGCCGCCGCCGCGGGACTGCGGAACGTGCTCATCATCACCGGCGACCCGCCCAAGATGGGGCCGTACCCCAACGCGACCGCGGTCTTCGACATCGACTCGATCGGGTTGACGAACCTCGTCTACCGGCTGAACCACGGGCTCGACCCCGGCGGCAACCCCATCGGCGCCCCGACCAGGTGGGTGGTCGGGGTCGGCGCCAATCCGGCGGCGGTGGACCTGGAGCGGGAGCTGAAGCGGTTCGCGTGGAAGGCGGACGCGGGCGCCGAGTTCGTCGTCACCCAGCCGGTCTTCGACGTCACCCAGCTCGAACGCTTCGTTCAGCGCGTGGCGCGGTACCGGGTCCCCGTGGTCGCCGGGATCTGGCCCCTGATCTCGCTCCGGAACGCCGAGTTTCTCGCCAACGAGGTGCCCGGCGTGAGCGTGCCGCAGGAAGTGCTGGACCGGATGCGTCGGGCGCAGGAGAAAGGAAAGGAAGCGGCGCTGGCGGAGGGCGTGGCTATCGCGCGGGAGGTCTTCGCGCGGGTCAAGGGCGTGGTCCAGGGCGTGCAGGTGAGCGCGCCGCTGGGACGGGTCGAGGTGGCGATCGAGGTGGTGCGGGGGTAGCTGGTGCGGGGCCCTACGGCACGACCGTGAGGCCGCTCGCGAAAATGGAGCCGCTCGCGTCCGGGAGCCCGGAGACGTCCATCCGTACCGGGTAGGCGAGGGCCGGATCGAAGCGGATGGCCGCCAGGGTGTTCTGATCCAGCAGGGTTCGCGCTTCCGCGAAGAGGCCGTCGATCGTCGGGAAGCGGCTCAGCGGAACCGGCACCGAGTCCCCGGAGGAAACGAAGGTCGCCGAGCGCACGGTGTCCCCGATCACCACCAGCGAGATCGCCTGACCCGCGAGGTTGTTGAAAAACCCGGTCTCCTCGTAGACGTAGGTGTACCGGGTCAACTGGTGGGACGACCACGCGGTCTGGTGCTGCATCACGTCGTAGACGGTCGCGAGCTCGGGACCGGTGCAGCCCGCGAGGGCAACGGAAAGCCATAACACCCGCCGCATGCCCTGAATATCCGAACCGGACCGCGAAGAGCAAGAGCGGCCGACCCGCGCCTCGAACAGACGTCCCCGCCGGGCTACGTTTCCAGCATGGCCCCCGTCGCTCTCCCCATCCGGCTGTTCAAGACGGTACGCCACTGGGAGGCGTGGCTCGAGCGCCACGGCGGGACCTCGGCGGGGGTCCGGATGCGGATCGCGAAGAAGGCGGGGACGCTCACCTCGGTGACCTACCAGGAAGCGCTCGACGTCGCGCTCTGTTTCGGATGGATCGACGGGCTGAAACAGCCGCTCGACCGGCACTCCTGGCTGCAACGCTTCACGCCCCGGGGCCCACGCAGCGTGTGGTCCAAGATCAACCGCGCCAAGGCGCTGGCCCTGATCAAGGTGGGCCGGATGCGGGACGCGGGGCTCGCGGCGATCCGGCGCGCCAAGGAAAACGGCCAGTGGGTCTCGGCCTACGATTCCTACCGCACCGCCAAGCCCCCGGCCGACCTCCTGCGGGCCCTCCGCGCCCGGCCGCGCGCTTACGCCACCTTCAAGACGCTGTCGGCGCGGCACCGGTTCGGGGTGATCTATCGGACAATGACCGCGAGGAAGCCGGAGACCCGGGCTAAGCGCATTCGGGACTTGGTGGCGAGGCTCTCGAAGGGGCAGGAGCCCTTCTCGTGAGGCCTACGGCGCCTTCTGCCCCGGCCGCGAGTAGAGCGCGCGGTAGGGATCCTCGTCCGGCGCGGTGAAGACCCGCAGCTCCACCTCGTGGATGGTCACGGCCAGATTGGCGTTGTTCTCGAGGTACACGTCGTCGAAGAGATTGAGATTCATCCGGTAGAGCCGCTCCGCGATCACCACCGCGTTGTTGAGCGGCGACGTCGCGAACCAGCGCCAGTCGTAGGTCGCGAGTGACTGGCCCACCGGCCCCGTCAGCTGCTGGCGCGCCCAGCCGAAAATCTCCTTGCGCGCCCCCTCGAGGGCCGGCCCCCGCAGGGTGTCGGCGTAGGCCGAATCGAGCCGCCGCGCCAGCTCCGCGAAGAACAGGTCGAGGGTGCGCTCGTCGTCCCAGCGCTCCGCCGCGCGCCGCGCGTCCAGGGTGTCGCCGCGGGAGCGGAAGAACCGCTCCGCTCCCCGGTACCCGACGAACGACGCGAAGCTCTCGTCGAAGGGCGTCTGGCTCTTCACGTACAGCGTGTTGTGGGTCAGCTCGTGAATCACCGTGGCCACGAGCTCCATGGTGTCCCGCTCGACCGCGGTCGAGAGCAGCGGATCGGAGAAGAAGCCCAGCGTCGAAAAGGCCGGCGAGGGCCGCAGGAAGACGTCGTATCCGTCCCGCTCCAGTTCCGCGGCCGCGGCCTTGGCGCGCACCGCGTTGAAGAAACCCTTGTAGGGCACCGTCCCCACGATGGGGAAGCTCCAGGTGTACTCCCGCAGCTTGTCCTTGCGGGACGCCGAGAGCACGAGCAGGAGGGTGTCCCGCCCCACGTTGGCGTACGTGGTGTAGGTGTCCCCCGCGGCGAGGTGCAGCGAGTCCGCGGCGAAGGCCCTCGCCGCGAGTACCAGGGCCAGCCGCTCGCGCAGCGCGGCGGAGGTGCGCGGGTTGCGGACCAGCTGCTCCAGCGGCTGGCGCCGCCACAGGATCCGCGCCTCTTCCACGCCGGCGCGCGCCACGTAGCGCGCGTCTTCGGAGAAGGCGAGCAGTCCGGAGAGAATCACCAGGATGCCGATCACCACCACGCCGATGGCCCGGCCGGCCACCCACCACCACCCGTGCCGCGGCGCGTCGCTCACGGCGTCCAGCGCAGTCCGACGCGGTGCGTCTGGTCTCCCAGTTGCGAGAAGCTCTGATACGCGTAGTCCAGCGAAATGTGTCCCAGCGCCACGCCCGCGCCGAGGCTCCAGTGCGACGCGGCGTTCCCCACCGAATGGCCGGAATACCCCGCGCGCGCGAGGAGGCCGACGCCGCCCGCCACCACGCCTCCTTCGACACCGGTCACGAGCGTGGCCGACCCGCCTTCGGGCCACTGCCCTTCGAGGGTGGTGAGGAGCCGCAGGGTGCCTTCGGGGTCCACGTAGTTCATGGTGAAGCCGGCGCGCACCCGCCGGGGGAGGTCGATCCCCGACCCCCCGCTCCCGCCGATGTTCTGCACCGAGGCGCCCAGCGCGAAGATGTCGAAGACCGCGAGCGCGAATCCGGCGTCGGCGCCCCAGCCGCCCGCGGAGTAACTCCCGAACTGCTGGCGCGCGTACTTCCCGGTGACGCCGATCGCCATCATGCCGCGGCGGTAGGCGAGGCCGGTCACGCCGACGGCGTCGATCGCGGTGAAGGTGTTGCCGGTCGGCGTCCCGCCCACCATCTCGGGCTCGGAGCCGAAGTCGAGCGCCTGGATCCCGGCGCCCCATTCCAGGCGGCCGAGCCGCAACGCGACGGCGCCCGAGGAGAGGGTGGTGCCGCCGAGGTAACGGGCATACGTGCCCTCGACCGAGAGGTGCCGCACCGCGGCGATGGCGGCGGGATTGGCGAAGATGTCCCCCGCGTCGCCCACCAGCGCGGCGCCCGCTCCGCCCAGCGCCGCCGAGCGCGCGGATCCCGGCAGCAGGCCCACCACTTCCCCTCCCGACTGCGCCATCGCCGGCGCGCCGGCGACCGAGAGCAGCGCCACCCAGTGCGCCGGCAGCAGACGCCCTGTGGCTCGAGGCCTCATCGTATCCGTATCACGTCCAGTCTCGCCACCACGTTGGAGGCGAACGCGACCTTCGGCGTCACCCCGAACTGCAGCGTGAAGGTCGGCGATCCGGGCGGCTGGACGATCCGCTGATACGAGCCCGACCCCGCGTGCAGGGTGTCCGCGAGCGTCACCGAAGAGGGGAGGCCCACCGGCGGCGCCAGCGGAAATCCCGGCGGGAACGCCGACGGCACGATGGTGTGGAGCCAGGCGTAGGTGGCCCGGAGCTGGGACGACGCGTAGGTCAGCTCCGGCGGCGGCGTGAACCCCGGCAGGTCCGACACCCAGTTGGCGAGCGCCCAGCGCGTCACCGACTGCGCGAAGGGCGCGCCGGTCTGGAGCTGCACGTTGGCCGCGCCGGTGGCGGAGGTCTGCTCCAGCTTGTTGGTGAGGGAATCGCCGTAGCGCCCCACCAGGTAACGCACGAACGCCCACGCGCCTCCCCGCTCGGCCAGAGTCGAGATCCCGGAGCCGGGGAGCAGGAAGTGGTGCTCGGTCGAGTCGAAGAACTGGGACGCGTTGTAGAAGTCGCCCACGATGAAGCGCTCGAAGCTGGTCGAGTCGCCTTCCGCGAGATAGCTCCGCCCGCCCAGCTCCTCGGCGAAGTGGGACATCCCTTCGTTCAGCCACAGCACCTCGGACTGCCCGTGCCGGACCAGCACGTGCTGGTTGTAGCTGATCATGTGCTGGAACTCGTGGATGAACGTCACCGGCACCAGGTGCTTCACCTCGGTCGCCGGGTGGGGACAGCTGTACACGCTGTCCGGATCGGCCACGATGGAGTAGAAGATCTCGCCGTCGTTGAAGGAGCCCGCGAAGGTGGGATCGATGTCGGCGCCGAAGAAGTAGCCGGCCACGAAGCCGCCGGTGTGGCACTGGCTGCTGGTCACCAGCGCGTTCACCTGGGGCGTCATCAGGACGATCACCACCGAGTTCTGGTCGATGTCCGATTCACGGCCGAAGCGGGTGGTGTCGATCGCGAAGAGCCGGGTGGTGAAGACCGTCGCCAGGCTGTCCAGGTCGCCGGCCGTGAGCCCGCTCGACGGAGCGAGGGTGTCCACGTACAACGCCAGCGGCGGCCGCACGATGAGCGCGCGGGCGGTCACGTTCTTGAGCGGGTTGCAGTTCAGGTTGGCGCACACCTTGAAGGTGCGCAGGGTCCCCGAGTCCGGGGGCGCGCCGGCGACCACGGGCGGCGCGGGGCGGGGACGGAACCCCGCCGGCAGGATCGACGCGTAGTCCCCGGTCTCCTCGATCTCGCGGAGATGGTCGTGGAACCGCTGGGCCGCGGAGCGCGCCGGCCGCGCCGGGCTCCCCGCGACGGTGAGCGAGCCGCCGGCGTTGAGAATGAAGGGACTGGTGGTCCCCGGCACCCCGCTCGCCGACTGCGCCACCACCAGGTACTCCACGGTGTCGGTGGCGGACGCGTTGGCCGGAAACACCGCGCAGCCGTGATCGGCGGCGGGGTCTATCGCCGTGTATTGGCCCGCCGCGAGCGCCACCGCGCCACCGGCCGCCGGCGTGCACGCCGGCAGCGGGGTCGCCCCGTTGTCGCCGCTACAGGCCGCCGCCCAGAGCAGCGCCAGCGCCGCGGGCGACATCAGCTTCCGCAACATGGTCTCCCTCCGAGACTTCGCCGACCCGGGCGAGCGCCCGCTTGAGGCAGATCGGCCCCGCCACCTGATACCCCGCGATCAGCGCCACGGCGAGCGCCGCGAACGATACTCCCCACTCCGGAAACGCGCGCCGGGCTTCCAGCGCCACCACCGCCGCCACCATGCCCTGCGGCACCAGTGTGAGCCAGCCCACCCTGGCGATGGTCGGGGGGACCAGAGTGTCGCGCCCCGCCCACAACAGACCGTACCGCGTGCTCACGATCCGGAGCCCGGCCAGGAGCAGGGCCCAGGGCCAGAGATCGGCGAGGGCCTCCAGCCGGAACGCCGCCCCGAGGAGCACGAACAGCAGCACGCTCACCGGGAGGTTCCACCGGCCGAGCGCGCCGCTCAGGCGCTGGTAGGAGTCGGGCTCGAGGTTCGCGACCCACGCCCCCGCCGCCGCCGCCACCAGCATCGGCTCGAGCCCTGTGGTGGCCGCGAGGACGGCCACGATCGCGGCGAACGCGATGAACAGAAATCCCGCCTGCTGGGGCACCCGCCGCTCGAAGCGCGCCAGCACGAAGCCCAGCGCCCCGCCGACCGCGATGCCGGCGGCCGTGAACGCCAGACTGTGGAGCGCCACCCGCAGGTCCACCGTTCCCGGACTCGCGAGCGGCCGCGCCACGAGGAGCACCAGCGGGAAGGCGAGCAGCAGAATGACGTCGAGCGCCGCGGCGATGAGGAGGGTCCCGCGCGTCACCGGCCCGTCGGCGCCGTCGTCCTTCGCCACCGCGAGGGTGATCACCGGACACGCGCCCCCCGCCAGCACCCCCAGGGCGAGCGCGACGGCGAGCATGTCCCCCGGCGGCTCGTGCTCGGTAAGGGGGAACCACGGGGCCACCGAGAGCACCACGACGGTGACGACGATGAACGGGAAGACGAAGGCACCGAGGGCCGCGCGCAGGGTGGCCCGCCCGTGGCGCCGCATCGCCTCCCGGGTGAGCATCCCGCCCACCCCGAAGGCGACGCACGCCACCACCGCCTGCTCCACCATCTCGAGGAGCGAGAGCTCGTCGGGGCGCACCAGGTTGGTCCACCCGGGGCCCACGATGTAGCCGATCACGAGGTACCCGGTCGCGCGCGGCAGTCCCGCCTCGTGCACCATCTCGCCGGTGAGAAACGCGGCGAGCGCGAGGAACCCGAGCGCGAGCGTGGCGCGCGCTTCGACGGGACCCGTGGCGGTGAGGCGATGCAGAACGATCATGACGGCGCCGAGCGCCGCGAGACTCGTGAGCCAACGCATGCCACGCAAATTTCGACCCGCGGGGAGCTTTTGACAATGCGCCGCGGCGCCGGTATCTTCAGTCCGGAAGCCACGATGGCCTTCGTTCACCTCCATACCCATAGCGAGTACTCGCTTCTCGACGGTGCCAACCGGATCCCCGACCTGCTGGATCACGTCCAGTCGCTCGGCATGGATTCGCTCGCCATCACCGACCACGGCAACCTCCACGGCGCCTGGTCGTTCTATCAGGAAGCCAAGGCCAGGAAGATCCGCCCCATCCTGGGGTTCGAGGCCTACCTCGCGTTCGGGAGCCGGCACGCCCGCGAGAAGCAGGCCGACGCCCCGGCGGCGTACTCCCACCTGGTCCTCCTCGCCCGGAACCGCACCGGCTACAAGAACCTCATCAAGCTCTCCTCCATCGGCTGGCTCGAGGGCTACTACCGCCGGCCCCGGATCGACCGCGAGGTTCTGGAGCGCCACCAGGAAGGGCTGATCTGCCTCGCCGCCTGCCTCTCGGGCGAGATCTCGCTGTACCTGCGCCAGGGCAACTTCGAGAAAGCCAAGGCCTCGGCGAGCTACTTCGCGGGACTCTTCGGCAAGGACGGCTTCTGGCTGGAGGTGCAGGACCACGGGATCGGCGAGGAAAAGGTCGTCTCCGACGGGATGTTCCGGCTGGCCCAGGAGCTGGGGCTCCCGGTGGTCGCCACCAACGACGCACACTACCTCAAGAAGGACGACGCCGAGGCCCACGATGTCCTGCTCGCCATCGGCACCGGGAAGGATCTGGACGACCCCAAGCGCTTCCGCTTCTTCGGCCAGGAGAGCTACGTCAAGTCGGAGAAGGAAATGGCCGCGCTCTTCAAGGGCCGGCCCGAGGTGCTGTCCGAGACGGCGCGGGTGGCCGCGCTCTGCGAATTCGATTTCGAGAAGAAGTACTTCCTGCCGCAGTACCCCCGGCCCGCGGAGTTCGCGTCGGACAACGATCTCCTGGTGCACCTGGCCGAGGCCGGCGCCCGGGAGCGCTACGGGGACCCGCTTCCGGAAGCCGCCGCCCAGCGCCTCGCCTACGAGCTGGACGTCATCCAGCGCACCGGCTACGCCGGCTACTTCCTCATCGTCTACGACCTGATCAAGGCCGCGCGGGACCGCGGCATTCCGGTGGGCCCGGGCCGCGGGTCCGCCGCGGGATCGCTCGTCGCCTACGCGCTCCGCATCACCAGCGTGGACCCGCTCCGCTTCGACCTGCTGTTCGAGCGCTTCCTCAATCCCGAGCGGATTTCCATGCCGGACATCGACCTCGATTTCTGCTTCGAGCGCCGGGGCGAAGTGATGGAATACGTGCGCGCCCGCTACGGCCGGGAGTCGGTGGGACAGATCATCACCTTCGGGACCCTGAAGGCCCGCGCCGCCTTCCGCGACGTGGCCCGCACCCTCCGGGTCGAGATGGGCGACGTGGACCGGATCACCAAGCTGATCCCCTCCGGCCCGGCGTTCTCGATGACCCTCACCGAGGCCGCCGCCAAGGTTCCGGAGGTGAAGGCCGCCGCGGCCCAGGACGAGCGGATCAAGAAGGTGCTGGAGCTGGGCGCCCGGATCGAGGGCCTCGCCCGCCACGCCTCGGTGCACGCCGCCGGGGTGGTGATCGCGCCGGGCCCCCTCTCCGATTACGTGCCGGTCTGCCTCGCGCCCCAGGGCAACGAAGGCATCATCACCCAGTACGACATGGTGGGCCTGGAAAAGGTCGGGATGCTGAAGATCGACCTCCTCGGCCTCAAGACCCTCACCGTGCTCCACGACGCGGTGGAAATGGTGAAGGCCCGGCACCAGGTGACGATCGACCTCGATTCGCTGCCCCTCGACGATCCCCGGGTCTACGCCACCCTGCGTTCCGGCCGCACCGCGGGGATCTTCCAGTTCGAATCGGCGCTGGCCAACGACTGTCTCCGCAACATGAAATGCGACCGCTTCGACGATCTGGTCGCCACCAACGCCCTGCTCCGCCCCGGTCCCCTGGACACCGGCATGCACCTGGTGTTCATCAACCGCAAGCTGGGCCGGGAAAAGGTCCGCTTCCCCCATCCCGATCTGGAGGAGATCCTCGCGCCCACCTACGGCGTCATCACCTATCAGGAGCAGGTGATGCGGATCGCCCACGTGCTCGCCGGCTTTTCGCTCGCCGAAGCCGACGTGCTCCGCAAGGCGGTGGGCAAGAAGGACAAGGAGCTGATTCAGGCGGAGCTGTCGCGCTTCGTGGAGCGCGCCGTGGCGAAGGGCTACCAGAAACGCGTCATCGAAGACATCGCGGCGCAGATCGAGACGTTCGGCCGCTACGGGTTCAACAAGTCGCACGCCGTCGCCTACTCGGTGCTGTCCTACCAGACGGCGTGGTTCAAGACCTATTACCCGGCCGAGTTCATGGCCGCGCTGCTCTCGTCGGAAATAGGCAACACCGACAAGGTGGTGCAGTACATCGCCGAGGCGCGGGAGCTGGGGCTCGTGGTGCTGCCGCCGGACGTGAACGAGTCGGGTTTCAAGTTCACCGTGGTCGGAGACCAGCGCATCCGCTTCGGCCTCGGCGCCATCCGCAACGTGGGCGAGGGCGCGATCGCGTCGATCATCGCGGGGCGCGAGGCGGGGGGGACCTACCGCTCGCTGGTGGATCTCTGCGAGCGGATCGATCTCCGGCTGTGCAACAAGCGCGTCATCGAGGCGCTGGTGGACGCGGGCGCCTGCGACTCCCTGGGCGGGCATCGCGCCCAGCTCGTTTCCGCGCTGGAGCACGCCTTCGGCGAGGCGCAGGTGCGACAGCAGGAGCGGACCTCGGGCCAGCACGCGCTGTTCGGCGACGCCGCCCCCGTCCCCCGGCCCGCCGCGGCGCTCCCCGAGGTGCCGCCCTGGAGCGAGCACGAGCGCCTCACCCGCGAGAAGGCGGTGCTCGGATTCTTCATTTCCGGGCACCCCCTCGCCAAGTACCGCGTGGAGGTGGAGCTTTTCGGTAACCGGACCACCGCCACCCTGGGGCAGTGGACCGATCAGAAGGTGCAGGTGGCGGCGGTGGTGACGCTGGTGAAGCGGCAGACCTCGAAGAAGACCGGCGCCGAGTACGCGCGGCTCATTCTCGAGGACTTCCACGGCACCGCCGAGGCGCTGGTGTTCCCGGAGGCGTGGGCCAGGCTGTCCAACGTGATCTCGGCCGACGCCGCGATGCTCCTCACCGGCGGCTACAGCGCCCGGGACCGCGGCGAAGAAGAGGCGCCTTTCATCGTCGAAGGCGCGCGGCGCCTGGAGGAGCTGAAGCCGTCGGGGGCGATCGGGGTGGCGCTCTCGTGGACGGCGAACAACCGGCCCGACCCCGACACCGCCCGCGCGGTGGCCGCGCTCTGCGCCGCGCATCCCGGCCCGGCGCCGCTCCTCATCGAGTGGGGCGACGGCGAGGGCTCGAACGGAGGCGGGAACGGGCACGTGCGCCTCAAGAGCCGCGCCTACTCGGTGGACGCGGCGGACGATCTCCTCGCCGCGCTGCGCGGCTTGCTGGGCCCCGAGCGGGTGACGCTGGTCAACGTGAAAGCGAGCTAGCGGATGGCGACCTATACCCTGGACTTCGAGCGGCCCCTCCTCGAGCTGGAAAAACAGATCGAGGAGCTCAAGCGCTCGAACGGCGACGAGGACGGGGACTCGGGACCCCTGGAGCGGAAGCTCGCCGAGCTCCGGGCCGAGATCTACAAGAACCTGACCCCGATGCAGCGGGTGCAGGTGGCGCGGCATCCCAAGCGTCCCTACACCGCCGACTACCTGCAGCTCGTCTTCACCGACTTCGTCGAGCTCCACGGCGACCGCCTCTTCCGCGACGATCCCGCGGTGATCGGCGGCTGGGCCCGCCTGGACGAGCAGACGGTGATGGTCATCGGCACCCAGAAGGGCCGGGACACCAAGGAGAACCTGCGCCGGGACTTCGGGATGGCGCACCCCGAGGGGTACCGCAAGGCGCTGCGGCTGATGCACCTGGCCGAGAAGTTCGAGGCCCCGGTCATCACCCTGGTGGACACGCCCGGCGCGCATCCCGGGCTCGGCGCCGAAGAGCGGGGCCAGGCGGAGGCGATCGCGTCCAACCTGATCCAGATGGCGGCGCTCCGCACCCCCATCATCACCGCCGTGATCGGCGAAGGCGGGTCCGGCGGCGCCCTGGCGCTGGGCCTCGCCGACCGGGTGCTGATGTTCGAGAACTCGGTCTACTCCGTGATCTCTCCCGAAGGCTGCGCCGCCATCCTGTGGAAGGACGCGAGCCAGCGGGAGCGCGCCGCCGAGGCGCTCAAGCTCACCGCCCACGACCTGCTCACCATGAGCGTGATCGACGAGATTCTCCCCGAGCCGCCGGGCGGCGCCCACGCCGACCCCGAAGCCGCGGCCCACACCCTGGGCGACGGGCTGCGCCGCCACCTGCGCCAGCTGCGCAAGACCAAGACCGAGAAGCTGCTCAAGCGCCGCGAGGAGAAATACCTCTCGATGGGCGTGCTCAGCGAGAAGTGAGTTGAGCGCGGTCGTCGAGGTCCGGTTCAAGGGGAACCGGAAGGACTACTTCCTCTGGCCGGAGGCCGAGCCCCCCGCCCTCCACGATCACGTCATCGTGGAAGTCGAGCGCGGCCAGGACTACGGCCGGGTCTCGGCCGTGGGGGACGTGGCCAACCGGAAGTGTGCGCTCCACTGCCCCGGCTGTACCGACGCCCAGGGAAAGGCGCTCCCCGACGCCCAGCCGGTGGTGGAGCGCCGGATTCTGCGCCGCGCCAGTCCCGAAGAGCTCCGCCAGGCCGACCAGCTCCGCCGCGAAGAAGACGACGTCCGCCGCGCGGTGCGGGACCGGGTCCAGAAGCACGCCCTCCCCATGAAGGTCTCCGACGCGGAATGGCAGTGGGACAAGAAGAAGCTCACCATCTACTTCACCGCCGAGCAGCGGGTGGACTTCCGCGCCCTGGTGCGGGACCTCGCGTCCATCTTCCGCACCCGGATCGAGCTGCGGCAGATCGGCGCCCGGGACGAGGCCCGCCGCCTCGACGGCATCGGGCGCTGCGGGCGCCAGCTCTGCATCGCGAGTTGGCTCCCCGAAGCCCGGCCCGTCTCCCTGTCCCTCGCCAAGGATCAGGGCCTCTCCCTCAACCCGGTGCAGATTTCGGGCGGATGCGGGCGCCTCCTGTGCTGTCTCCGCTACGAGCACGATTTCTACGTGGAGAGCCGCAAGCGGTTCCCGAAGGAGGGCAAGGTCCTGAAGACCCAGATGGGCGCGGAGCGGGTGCTGGCGATCGACATCTTCCGGGAGCGGGTCACCCTCCGCGCGGAAGACGGCGGGACCCGCGTCGTGGCCCTCGCCGACCTGAAGGCCGAGGTGGAGGCGGCGCCGCCGGCCCCGCCTCCCGCGCCCCCGCCGCCCCCGCCGGCGCCGCCCCATCCGCACCGCCGCGGCCGGCGTGGCTAAGTACTACCTCACGACGGCGATCGACTACTCGAACGGCGAGCCCCACCTGGGCCACGCCCTCGAGAAAATCGGCGCCGACTGCATCGCTCGGTACCGCCGCCACCGGGGCGACGACGTCCATTTCGTGATGGGGATGGACGAGCACGGCCAGAAGGTCGCGCTCGCCGCCGAGAAACAGGGGCTCCCGCCGCAGGCCTGGGTGGACCGGATCTCGGCCCAGTTCCGCGACACCTGGACCCGACTCGGCTGCGTCCCCGACGACTGGATCCGCACCACCGAGCCCCGCCACGCCGCATCGGTCACCGAATTCCTCCAGCGCATCCGCTCCCGCCACCCGGACGATCTCTTCGACGGCGAGTATGAGGGCTGGTACTGCGTGGGGTGCGAGGAGTTCAAGCAGGACGCGCAGATCGAGAACGGCCACTGCATCGAGCATCCCACCCTGGCCCTCACCTGGACCAAGGAGCGGAACGTCTTCTTCCGGCTCTCCCGCTACACCGGAGAGATCGAGCGGCGCATCAGGTCCGGGGAGTTCCGGGTCGAGCCCGCCATCCGCCGCAACGAGATCCTCCGGCTCCTCGCGGACGGCCTGCAGGACGTGTCGGTCTCGCGGGCGCGGTTCCCCTGGGGCATTCCCTTCCCCGGCGAGCCCGACCACACCGTGTACGTCTGGTTCGACGCGCTCATCAACTACATCACCGCCGCGGGATTTCCGAAGGCCGGTTACGAGCGACGCTGGCCCGCCGACCTCCACGTCATCGGCAAGGGGATCACGCGCCTGCATTGCTGTCTGTGGCCCGCGATGCTCCTCGCCGCGGACCTGCCCCTGCCGCGGATGGTCTGGGCGCACGGGTACGTGCAGTGGGGCGGAGCGAAAGTTTCGAAGTCGTCGGGCGGGAATCTCTCGGTGGAGGAAGCGGCCGAGCGCCACGGGCCCGACGCCCTGCGTTACTTCCTCCTGCGCGAAGTGGGTTTCGAGAACGACGGCGACTTCACCTGGGAGCGCTTCGACGCGCGCTACACCTCCGAGCTCGCGGACACCTTCGGCAACCTGGTGTCCCGGGTGCTGAAGATGGTTTTGAGCTACCGGAAGGGCGTGGTGCCGAAGGACGCCGCGGGATTCCGCACGCCGCTCGAAGACGCGGGGAAGGCGGCGCTCGCGGCGTACGCCTCGGCGATGGACGCGCTCGCGCTCTCCGAGGGCGCGGCGGCGGTGATGGAGTACGCCGCCCGCGCCAACCGCTACGTGCAGGAGACCACGCCCTGGGTCCTCGCCAAGACGGCGGGGAAAGAGGCCGAGCTGGATGGCGTGCTCGCGAACCTGGTCCGCGCCGTCCTCCGGCTCACCGTGCTCGCCGCGCCGTTCATCCCGGCCAAGGCGGCGGCCTGCTGGGATCTCCTCGGCACCGGCCGCGCGCTCGCCGCGGTGCGGCTCGGTGACCTGACCGATCCCCAGGTGACCGGGCTCACCGTCCAGACGCCGCCGATCCTGTTTCCGAAGCCCGCCGCCGTGACCCCGTGACCCCTTGGAACATCGATAGTTAGGGACCCCGACCGAGTGTTGACAGCTTCGGTACACAGGGCCATTTTTGCACTCCGCTGTCCGTACCTTTGAAGAGGATTGGCATGGCTCGACCGCCGGAGCGGCGCTGGACGGTACTCTTGGTTCCCCACGGAGCGGGTGCGTCCCGCGCCGTGGAGTTGTCGCAGACCGTCCTCAAGGCCGTCCTCGGCATCGGCGCGGTGCTCGGCGTGCTGGTTCTGGTGCTGGGCGGCGCCGCCATCGCGCGCGGCGTGAACTTCACCCGCAGCCGCGCGCTCGAGCGCGAGAACCGCGTCCTGGCCGACGAGATTCAGCGGATGCGGGTGCGCCTCGCCGACCTCGCCGACACCATCGGCACCTACGGCCGCCGGGAGCAGGAGCTGCGGCTGATGGCCGGGCTCCCGATGCTCGACTCCACCGTCCAGCAGGGCGGCATCGGCGGTCCCGCCGGCACCTGGAGCGAGCGCGACAGCCTGCTCGCCGCGGGCGCCAACGGCCAGGCCGCCCTCGCCGCGCGGATGGACGTGGACGCGCTGATCCGGCGCGCCAACATCCTGATCCGCTCGGTGAACGAGGCCTACGATTCGCTCGCGAGCCACCGCTCGCGCTTCGCGTCCACGCCGTCCATCATGCCGACCACCGGGTGGCTCACCAGCGCCTTCGCGATGGAGCGGGTGCACCCGATTCTGCACTTTGCCCGGCCCCACGAGGGCATCGACGTCGCCGCGCCGATGGGCGCGGAGATCGAGGCCCCCGCCGCCGGGATCGTCACCGACGTGAAGTGGGAGGACGGCTACGGCAACTTCCTCACCATCGACCACGGCTACGGCGTGGTGACGCGCTACGCGCACTGCTCCAAGATCCTGGTGGCGCGCGGCACGCGGGTGAAGCGGGGCCAGAAGATCGCCCTGGTCGGCGCCACCGGCCTCGCCACCGGCCCGCACCTGCACTACGAAGTGTGGGTGAACGGCAAGCCGGTGAATCCGCTCAAGTACGTGATGCCGGACGCGATCGTAGACTGAAGCCGACCGAAACAGACGGAAGGGGGATGCCGGGCTCAGCTCCGCATCCCCCTTTTGATTTCCCGTCGCTCCCCTCCGCCCGGCCGCCCCGGCCGCTACCGCCGCCTCGTCATTTCGAGAAATCGACTTTGGGCGCCGCCGCCGCCTCCGGCGACTGCAGGTCGAAGTAGTCCCGCGCCTTCTTGCCCGTCATCTTCGCGGTGAGCACCTGGGGGAAACGCCGGATATATGCGTTGTAGCGGTTGACGGCGTCGTTGTAGTCCTGCCGCGCCACCGCGATGCGATTCTCGGTGCCCGCGAGCTCGTCCTGCAAGGCCCGGAAGTTCTCGTTGGACTTGAGCTGGGGATAATTCTCGGCGATGGCGAGCAGCCGGCCCAGGGGCGCGGTGAGCGCCGTGTTGGCCTGCGCCATCTGGGAGAGGTCGCCGCCCTGGACCGCTCCCGCGAGCCGGGCCCGGGCGTCCGCCACGGCGGTGAAGATGGTCTGCTCCTGCCTGGCGTACCCCTTCACCGTCTCCACCAGATTCGGGATCAGGTCGGCGCGCCGCTGGAGCTGGACCTTGATCTGCGCTTCCGCCGCGTTCACCTGCTCGTCGTAGGTCTGAATCGTGTTGTAGCCGCAGCCCAGGACGACCATCGCGAGGCCGGCCACCAGCAGTCTCTTCAGGGCGCTCATGTCCATCCTTTGGTAGTAGTGCGTGCTCCGCGTTGCCCGCGCGCGCGGTTCGCCGGCGGCGGGTCTACTGCATCCCGTTCACGTATTCCGCGATCCGTCCCACGAACTCGAGATAAGCCGCCACCCGTCCGTCGTGCCTCGAGGCGTTCACCTTCCCCGACGCCGCCTCCTCGATCAGCGCGGCGGCGCTCCGCCCGTCTATGCCGGCCACGGCCCCCGCTTCCCGGACCGCGGCGGCCGCCTCCGCCGGCACCGCGCGCCCCGTCAGGCGCAGCAGCGCCCGGAGCATCGCCAGGACGCCGCTCGCGCTCTCCCTGACCACGAGGCCGAGGCGGCGGCCGTTGCCCCGGGCGGCGAGGTAGCCCTGACGGAGCCGGATCACTTTGCCCCGCAGCTCGTGCTCCAGCTGGCGGCGCAGGTCGGCGGGATTGACGCGCACGCCGTCCCAGGGATCGCGCCCGGCGAGGAGCCGCGAGGCCGCGCGGATGTCCGTGTACTCGACGGCGAAGGCGTCGGCCGACTGGCCCCATTCGGCCTGCGAGAACACGAGCGGCACCGGGTGGCCGGCCGCGGTCCACCGCGCCACCACCGGCTCCAGGGCGGAAAAGAGGGACTCGTCCACCCGGTCCACGATGAGCAGGGTGTCCGCGCTCCGGGCGTCGGTGCCGCGCGCCGCCGAGCCGTAGAGGACCAGCGCGACGAGGCGCGGTCCCACCGCCGCGGAGATCGCGGGTCCGAAATCGTCGATCGCCAGCGCCTTCGCCATGTCTAGAAGCTCCCCCCGGCGCCGCCGCCGGAAAAACCGCCCCCGCCGCCGAAGCCCCCGAATCCGCCGCTGAACCCGCCGCCCCCGCCCCTGCCGCCCAGGCCTCCGCTGAAGAACCCGCCGCCGCCCCAGCCGCCGCGCCGGCCCCAGCCGCTGAAGAAGAAGAGGGGCCACAACCGGATCCGGATCCAGATGAAAAAGATCACCAGGATCACCATCACCCACCACGGCAGGTGGCCGTTCCACTGCCACTGCTCCGGGGCGGGCGGCTCCACGGCTCCGGTGAGGGTCACGCCGAACTCCTTGGCGAAGGCCCCCGCCACCATGGCGACGCCGGTCTCGATGCCGGCCGGGTAGTCCTCGTTGGCGAGGTCGGGGGTCATCGCGTCCCGGATCCTGCCGCTCCCCGCGTCGGTGAGGAAGCCCTCGGCCCCGCGTCCGACCTCGATCCGCACCGCGCCGGTCCCGGGCTGGTGGTTCTTCCTTGGCACCACGAGAATCACGACCCCCAGGTTGTTCCGCGGATCGCCGGCGGGACCGGTGCCGCCCACCTTCCATTCCCGCCCGATGGTGCGCGCGACGTCCGACGCCTCCTCGCCGCCCAGGTCGGCGAGGGTGACCACGGCGATGTCCCCGCCGGTCTTCTGGCGCACTTCGGTGCAGAGGGCCTCGAGGCGCTGGCGGGTG
This sequence comes from Gemmatimonadales bacterium, assembly GCA_035702425.1. Classification (GTDB taxonomy): domain Bacteria; phylum Gemmatimonadota; class Gemmatimonadetes; order Gemmatimonadales; family GWC2-71-9; genus DASSQQ01. Next base: position 6,109 of record DASSQQ010000089.1, on the reverse strand, counting down.
CCCCCGTCCAGCACCCCGGCGAAGTCGTTCACGAACCCGGTGGGCGCGGGGATCTGGAGCTGGAGGAACAGCAGGAGGAGCGACGGCAGCATGATCACTATGTACGCAAGGTAGCGGGTTTCGTGTCAAGAAAAGCAAGGCGTGGGGAGAAGGCGCGGAGAGAAGCCAGAAAGCAAAAGGACGCACCCGATTCAGGGTGCGTCCTTTGCCGTACGTGGGTCTCGTGCCCTTACGTGTACCGCCGCTTCAGCTCCTCACTGGCACTCGTGCTTGTGGGTCACCGCGCCGCCCGGAACGCCGATCGGTCCCGAGAGCACCACGGCGGGGCTCCGGGAACCCGCATCCCCGCCCTTCGGGGCCAGGCGGATCGACGCCTCGTCGTAGATCGCGGCGACCGTGGTGTCGATCGACGTGATCACGCCGTTCACCTTCACCGTGTCGATTGCGCCGATCTTGCAGTAGGCGGCGTAGGTGCCGGCGGTGAAGCGCATGATCGCTTCCGTCACTTCGTTCCCGGAGACCGGGAGCGCGGTCATGGTGTCCGCCCCGGCGAGACTGACGTAGCTGGGACCCGGCCCGCGCAGGACCCCGGTGTTGATGTACTTCGAGGTGTCCGACGAGCTCGTCAGCCACCCCTCGTACTCGTAGCCGAGTGGCGGCCGGGGCAGACGGGTCAAGTCCTGATCGAACTCGAGCCCGAAGAAACCGCCGGTGCCGGTTCCGCCGGCCAGGAACGCCGTCGAATCAGCGGCCCCGTTGTCGAAGGAGCCGAACCTCATGTTGCCCGCGAAGTAGGCGGTGGTACCCTGCGCGTGGGGCGTGACGAACTTGCCCCACAGCGGCTCCGACGGCCTGGCCGGCAGCGAGGACGCGCCCGCCGTGGCCTGTACCGCGAGGACCATGTTGTTCCACGCGTGGGCGCTGGCGACCGTCGTGCCTTTGAACGGGATCTGGATCGAGTCGCGGGTGGCGCCGGCGGCGGGGTTGAATTCCGCGAGCATGCCCGCCGTGCCGCTGTCGCTGTTCACCAGCCAGGCCTGGTAGGCGCCCGACGCCAGGTGCTTCACGTTGGAGAAGACCATCCACACCGAATCGGGCCGCGCCGGGGCGGAGCCCGGGAGCGCCAGCAGCTGGTTGTGGGTCAACGCCGGCGGCGTCGGAATCGGCGCGTTGGCGTTGTTGATCACGTTGCCGTTGATGTCCACCAGCGGCCCCATCTGGAAGCGGTACACCGGCTTGGTGTAGTCGGGCGTGCTGTCCGCCAGCGCTTCCCAGATCACGAAGAAGTTGTACTGATTCGGGCCCAGCCTGGTGGCGTTGTTGGCGGGTACCGGGCTATTGGGGGCGCCCAGCCCGTTCGCCCAGTTCGTGTCAGCGCCCGCGCCGTTGGCGCAGATGGTCTGATCGATGTCCGCGCCGCCGCCGCCCGACGTGCCGCCGCCCAGCAGGATCGGGTTTGGGCCGCCGGTAGGAATGTGTTGCGACGTAGTGCAGCTCGAGTGGAACTGGCTGTCGTCCTTGCGCCCGGCGGGGTTGAAGTCGCCGGCCATGAAGACCAGCGAGTCGTTCGCCGTCACCGAACCGTTGAGGAGGACGTCGGCGGGATCGAGCGCGCCCCTCTGCACCAGCGCGTAGCGGACGAACCCCGAGATGTAGCGGGTGCCGTCCGGCGCCGGCGTGGTCCAGTCGTGCCAGATCTCCCACACCGCTCCGCCGTCGTCTCCCTGCGACGCCGGGATGATGTACCCCACCGCGTCGCCGCACCCGACGTCATCCAGGGTCACGTCGTAGGCCAGCGCCGGGAGGAACATGTGCGGGCCGACGTAGGTCTTGACGTTCTTGTGCGGCTCGTAGATTAGCGGGTTCGAGCTGTAGCAGACGCCCGCTTTGGGGTCGGCCATGAAGTACGGCGGGTTGGTGGTACCCCGCCCGAACGCGTCCGTGATGGACGTGTCGAACGCCGAGATCGAGCCGTACTTCCCCGTCGGGAATCCGCCGCCGGTGGCCGCCAGGGTGACGATGGCGATGGTGTCGTTGCCGTCGCGGCTGAACGGAGTCAGCACCGGATCGTCGTGGGAGCACGCCAGGGCCGCTCCCGCGAGCGCGAAGGACGACAGCAGAAGACGAGTCACGCGCATGGATGTCGCTCCTGGCGGGTTATTGGTTGCCGCCGCTCGAGGGGCTGAACGCGAACCCCAGCGCCAGCCGCAGATTGTGGGTCAGGCTCGGCTTCGCCCACCGGACACCCTTGGGGTTGTCCTGGGGGAATACGGTGTTCTGGAAGTCGGCCGTCACCGGATTCAAGGCGTCGCGATCGAAGTTGGACCACATGAAGTCGGTCACCTCGAGCCGCAGCGCGGCGCTGCCCTTGGAGTAGCGGAGCCCCGCGCCCAGCATGAACTCGGAGCCGCTCACCGTGCTGACCGCGTTTTGTTTCTGCACGTCCGGGTACAGCGTGTGCCGGCCCACCCCGCCCCGCAGGTAAGGACTGAACGCCGGCGCCACCGGAAGGTCGAACTGCACCTGCGCCCCGTAGTTGAAGACGCTCACCCGCTGCTGCACCGACCAGAGCTCGTAGTTCGAGCCGGTGCGGAACAGGACCAGCGGGAAGTAGTCGGGGCTGGTGGTCACCCGGGACGCGCCCAGGTAGATCCCCACCCGCAGGTTGGAGCGGACGCCGTAGGTGGCGTCGAGACTCGCCTGGGGCCAGAGCTTGGTGGAGAGGCCGCTGGCCGTGGAGGAGAGCGCCGAGGTGCGGTCGTAACGGATCAGGCTCACCGCCGGCGCCACGGTCCAGGTCCCGGCCTGGCCGGCCAGCGAGCCCGCCGCGCCGAGCGCGATCACCGAGAGAACCGCGAGAGGCTTGGTCATGCGTCGATCCTTTCGGGTCAGAAGCCGAGCTCGAGTGAGAACACCTGCACGTTGTTCAGCTCGCCCATGTTGGTGTACGCGTAGTCGAAGTCGAAGCCCCGCCCGCCGGAGAGCGGCAGCCGCACGCCGCCGCCGAACGAGAGCCCGTAGGAGGCGCTCCGGAAAGCGGTCTGCTTCTCGTTGTACCACTTCTTCCCGATCCGCGCGAAGAGCATGTTGCGGAACGAGTACTGCACGCCCAGGGTGAGCTGGATGTCGGTGTCGATGGCGTTGTCGGCTTCCGCGATCGCCATCAAATCGTGGTCCTTGTTGGTGGAGAGCAGCGCGTCCGAGGCGCCCACCATGTCGGACCGGATGCTGAACCGGAACAGGGTCGGCATCTGCAGGCTCGAGGTTCCGCCCTGGAAGGGGACGGTGCCGTTGTTGCCCACCATGAAGGTGTCGATGGCGGCGCCCTGGAAGCGTCCCGAGGTGCCGAGGTTGGAGAGCGAGGCCGCGATCCGCGTGCCGTAGAGCCCGGTGCGGAACATGGTCCCGATGTCCACGCCCACGTAATGCGCCTGGGCGTTGTCGATACCCTCGGACGCGTACTTGACCCCGAACCCGATGTTCAGCCGGTCGGTGAGCCGGCGGCCGTAGTAGAGCCCGGCCGCGGTGGCGGTGTAGCTGAAGGTCCGGCCGAAGGTCGGATCGCCCCCGTCGGGGAAGGCTTCGGTGGTGCGCTCGATATCCCCCGACGACAGCGAGGTGATGGCGAGCCCGAAGACCCCGCCTCCGCCGATGGGCATCGCGGCGCCGGCGAAGGTGTGATTGATGCCCAGGTCACCGTAGAGCTTGGTGATGGTGATCGCGGCCGAAGGGCCTTCGATCTCCGCGATCCCCGCCGGGTTCCAGTACAGCGCGGTTACTCCTTCGGCGACCGAGGCGTAGGCCCCCGCCATCGCCTGCCCGCGGGCCCCGACGCCGATCTCGAGGAAGTTGGCTCCCCGGGTGCCGACGCGGGTGGTGGGATTCGAGGGGTCCGGCAACAGCACGGTGCCGGCCCCCTGCGCCAGAAGATGCTCCGAGGGGAGCATCGCCAGCGCGGCGACAACCAGCGTGAATGCGCGACGCATAGAGCCTCCCCCCTTAGTGAATGATGACGAACTTGTCGGACTTCGTGCCGAGGGTCCGCCCCTTGTCATCCTGGGCGGTCAGCACGTACAGGAACAGCCCGGACCCGATCTCGTTGCCCTCCCGGGTGCGGAGGTTCCACGCCAGGTCCCCGTTGCCGTTCAGGTCGGCCTCGGTCCACGAGATCTGCTGGACGAACTGTCCGGAGATCGTGTAGATGCGGAGGACGCCGCGGGGCGGCATGTGGGTGAACATGATCGCCTGGCCGAAGGTGCTGCCGTTGGGCCGCACCCCGCTGTAGGTCGAGGCCAGGATGTACGGGTTCGGCACCACCCGAACCGCGGCGAGTCCGGCCTTCACCGCGCCGGGGATGCTGTCCAGCTTGGCGCCGCGGGCCGGCGGCACCGCCCGCACCGAGAAGGCGCTGGCGGTAGTGACCGGCGTGAAGTACTGCACCTCGTCCAGCATCCCGGGCGTCTCACCCAGGTAGGCGCCGCCGGTGCCGGAATTATCGGCGCCGGGGGTGCCGGGATAGACCGGGTTGCAGGTGACGCGGACGAAGCGCGCCGGATCGCAGGCCACGATGGCCTTGGTGAAGCTCACGGTCTGGGCGCCGGTGCCGCCCGCTCCCGCCCGCTCGATGAAGAACAGCGTATCACCGGGCACCCACACCGTTCCGGGCAGCGTCACCCGGATGGTATCGGGCGCGGGGCTCCCGTCGGCGTTGGTGCCCACCACACCGACGAGAATGGTGCTGAAGGTCCGCTTTCGCATCGCCACCAGCACCGGGCGGTTGTAACTGACGTTACGCACCTTGAACGGCAGCGACACCTCCACCAGCGAGTCCCGGATGAACGCGGGCCTCGCGATGGCGGTCGCGATCGCCGCCGCCGCCGAATCGGTGACCGCGGTCGAGTCGGCGACCTTGCGGCTGGTCAGCGAGCTCACGATCTGCGCCGCGGAGGCCCCCGGGTTGGCGAGGTTGAGACGGAATTCGTCCCGCCCGGTCCCGTCACCGTGACCGAAGGGGTAATCCATCCAGGTGAACCGGTAGGTGCCGTTGGCCTCGGTGTTGGCGGCGTACTGCGCGCTGTTGGTGGACCAGGCGACCGTGGGCAGGACCAGCGGCTGGACCACGTTCCGCTTCACCGAGTCCGAAAAGAAGGCTTCGCTCGCGAACCCGCGCAGGGTGGCGTCCACCGCCATGTCGAACTTGGGGTAGTCCGCGTTGCCGTGGAACGCGGCGGGCGTCGCGGAAGGACCGAGCAGCGTGCTGGAAGCGAGGAGCGGGTCCGAGAGCGTGGTCACCGAAGCGCCCTGGTGCGCCATCGCCATCACGGGTCCCGCGGACCAGGTGAAGGTCGTCGTCGTGGTGTCGTGCGGCACCCCGGCCACGGCGTACGCGGACACGAACGGCCCGCCGACGGTGGCGCCGGAGGGCGTCAGGCCGCCGATGTTGGTGCCGCGGATGGTATCGGCCACCGCGCCGGTGAGCAGGACCAGCGTGGTCCGGGTGGAATCGAGATCCTTTCCGGTGTGGAACTGCAGCACGGTGGCGTGGCCGGAATCGGAGAAGGTGACCCGGTAGAGCGCCGCCGCGAGCGAGTCCCCGGTGGGGACCACCCCGATGCGGGACGACGGCATCGGGCCCACACTGTCGGTGACCACCGCGACCGAGCGGGATTCACCGGCCTGGCGGGAGAGCGGGATGTAGAGCCGCGCCACGTTGGGATTGGCGCTGGACGAGCTGAGGGCGTTCAAGAGCACCGGCTCGATGGTGTCGAGCTGGGCCCGGCAGTTCCTGGCGCAGTACCAGGTGGTGTCGCCGGGCGCGCCGTTCTGGGCCACCGAGTCGCCGTTCTGCACCGTGAAGATCGCGCCCCGGGTCTCGCCCACCAGCGCGAAGGTGTAGGTGTGGCCCGGCAGCGGGTTCACCACGCTGAACTCCGACGGCATGGTGTCCGACGACGGGATGACTTCGCGCGGCAGGAAGCCCAGATCCCCGAACTCACTCCCCGGCGTCGCGGTGGCGGCGGTGCACGACCCGTCGCTGGTCCACGTCGCGCCGTCGTCGCAGGATTCGAACACCGCGAGCTTGGCCAGATTGTCGGTGGCCAGCTTGTTC
>DASSQQ010000088.1:0-3809 GCA_035702425.1 Gemmatimonadales bacterium | reverse complement strand
GTGGGCGCCGACGTCGGCTACGGGCGCCTGGTGCGGGTCCGTGGCGGGTACGCGTTCCTGCACGATGGCCTCGCCGGGCCGAGCGTGGGCGTGGGAGTCACCAGCGGGTCGTTGGGGATCGACCTGGCGCGCATGTTCCTCACCAACTCGGATCTGGTGAGCTCGGACCCGACGTACTTCTCGTTTCGCGTCGAGTTCTGATGCGGGGCGGGCTCGCCGCGACCACGCTGGCGGTCACGCTGGCCGCGCAGGCCGCGGCCGCGCAGGCGCCGGACTCGGCCGCCGCGCGCCGCCGGTTCTGGATCCGGCCGGTCGCGTCTCTGGTGCTCCCCGGCGCCGGACAGCTCCTCGCCCACGAGGATCGCGGCGCGATCTACCTCGCGGCGGAGGCCCTGGTGCTCTCGGAGTTCCTGCGGCTCAGCGGCACCGGGCGCACCCAGGGAAACCGCTTCCGGGACCTCGCCTATCTCGTGGCCCGGCGCGGATTCGCCTCCGTCCGCCGCGACACCGTGTTCGAGTACTACGAGCAGATGGAGCGCTTCTCGGCGAGCGGGGCGTTCGACACCGATTCCGGACCGGCCTTCGTCCCCGAGCCCGACGCCACCACCTATAACGGGGCGGTGTGGCTGCTGGCGCGCGAAACGTTCTGGGCCGATCCCAACACCCCGCCCGATCCGACCTCCCCCGAGTACCAGCGCGCGCTGCGCTTCTACGAGCAGCGCGCCGTCGGCCCCGAGTTCCTCTGGTCCTGGAAGGACGCCGGATTGCAGTGGCAGGAGTATCGGGGCGTCATCGCCGAGAGCGACAACGCGTACCGGCGGGCGCAGAACCAGCTGGGCCTCCTGCTGGCCAACCACCTGGTGAGCGCGGTGGACGCGCTGATTTCCTCCCGGCTCACCACCGCGCTCGGCCGCCGCGCCGACGTAAGCGCGGCGCTGGGTCCGACCTCCGTTTTCGCGGTCAGCGTCGCCTTCTGACCCGAAAAAAGGATCTCATTTGACACCCCCGAGCCCGGGGCGTAAGTTTCGGCAGGCTAGACCCTTACGCGAGGAACCTGGTGCGGACCCGCCCGACGATCCTCTTCTTTTCGCCGGCTGGTCGCCCGGTCCCCGAATTCGTGACCCGGTGGCTCGACGGGAAGCCGTTGCGCGTGGTTCCGCTGACGGACCCGGCCGCGGTGGAGGAGATGGTCCTCCGCGCCATGCCCGAGCTCCTGATCGTGGACGCGGATTCGGCGGGGGCGGAAGGCGTGGAGTTGTGCCAGCGGCTCAAGTCGGATTCGTACACCGCCATCGTACCTCTGGCGGTGATCGCCGGCCGGCACGCGACCGACCGGGTGCGGGAGTGGTTCAAGGCCGGGGCCGATGAAGTGATCACGCCGCTCTTCGAGGCGGTGGAGCAGACCGGCCGGCTGGAGGGGCTCCTCAACCGCGCCACCCGCGACGTCGCGGTCAACCCGTCCACGCGGCTCCCGGGCACCACCGAGATCGAGCGCGAGATCCGGCGCCGGATGGAGAACGGCGAGCTGTTCGCGGTCTGCTACGCCGACCTCGATCACTTCAAGGAGTACAACGATCGCTACAGCTACAACGACGGCGATCGGGTGATCGACATCCTCTCCCGGATTCTGCACGACGTGGTGAAGGGGATGCTGGGCAAGCGCGGGTTCGTGGGGCACATCGGGGGCGACGATTTCATTTTCGTGGTGCCGATCGAGGCGATCGCCGAGGTGTGCGGCGAAATCCTCGGCGTGTTCGACACCCTGATCCCGTACCAGTACAACGAGCAGGACCGCCGCGCGGGCTACTATTTCGGCAAGGACCGCCGCGGCCAGCTGCACCGGGTCCCGCTGATGACCCTGTCCATCGGGATCGTCACCAATCAGCACCGCCGCTTCGCGCACACGGCGCAGGTGAGCGAGCTGGCCACGGAAATGAAGAGCTACGCCAAGACCCAGGCGGGGTCGGTGTACGTGGTGGATCGCCGCCACGACCTGGACCCGGGAACCGATGGAGAGGAGTAAGCGCGGGCCGTGAACGTCACTTGTCCTTCGTGCGAAACCGTCTACCGGGTGGACCCGGCCAAGGTCCCGGCCGGAGGGGTGCGCGCCCGTTGCGCGGTCTGCTCGACGGTCTTCGCCGTGGACGGCCAGGGGGCAGTGAGCGCCCCGGCGGCGGCGGCAGCGACTCCTTCGGTGGCACCTTTGCGGCCCTCGTTCGCGTCCGTCTCCGCCGCCCCGGCGTTCAGCGCGCCTCCGGCTCCGGCGCCACCGCCCCCCCCGCTCCCCCCGCCGCCCCCGATCGCGGCGCCGCCGGCCGCTCCGCCGCGGATGACGCCGCCGCCCGCGATGCCGCCGACCGCCCGTCCCTTCGCGCCGCCCGTGGCTCCGCCGGTGTCGCGACCCGTGGCCCCGCCCGCGGCTCCGCCGCTCGCGCCGCCGATGATGCCGGCCGCGCCGCGCCCCTTCGCGGCGCCGCCGCCGGTCCCATCGGCTCCGCCGGCTCCCGCTCCGCCACCGCCCCTCGCGGCGCCCGTGGCCCCGGCTGTGCCGATGGCCGCACCCGCCGCACCCGCCGCCCCGGCCGCACCGCGCCCTTCGGGACCGATGGCCGCGCCCGCGCCGGTGGCTGCCCCCGCGGCGCCGGGACCGAGGAAGACGGGGCCGTTGCGCCCGGTCAATCCGTTCATGGTACAGGATCCGAAGCAGAAGGCGCGGCGGCTGGCGCGGGCGCTGATCTCGGACATGCTGGTCTATCATCCGGAGAAGCGGGTGCAGGGAATGCGGGACGGCACCCTGCCGCAGCTCTTTAAGGACGAGATCGAGAAGAGCTGGCTCGAATACATGGAGCAGGTGGGCAAGGAGCTGGCGGAGAGCACGCCCTTCTGGGCGGAAGCGCTGAACGAGATTCTGGCCGGGGGCCAGAAGGTCTTCTAGAGGTACACCATCGTGGCATTGAAAGACCGTTTCGCGGAATTCGATCGCCGGCTCACCGAGCTCAGGAGCTTTCTTTGACGTCGCAGGAAAGACAACCCGGCTCGGCGAGCTGGAGCACGTCATGGCGGGGTCCGAGCTCTGGACCAACCAGGATCGCGCCCGCCAAACGGTGGACGAAGTCAAGACGCTGAAGCGCTGGCTCGAGCCCTACCACGCGCTGCGCAAGCGCGTGGACGACGGGCTGGAGCTCGCCGCGCTCCTCGAAGCCGAGTCCCACGTCGATCTCGAGATGCAGCGCTCGCTGGAGCAGGAGGCCGATCAGATCGCGGCGCTGCTCGAGTCCCTGGAGCTGAAGCACCTGCTGCAGGGCCGTGACGACCCCCGCGACGCGCTGCTCACCATCCATCCCGGCGCCGGCGGCACCGAGTCCCAGGACTGGGCCGAAATGCTGATGCGGATGTACGTCCGCTGGGCCGAGCGCCACGGATTCGCGGTGGAAGTGCTCGACCTCCTCGAGGGCGAAGAAGCCGGGATCAAGTCCGCGGAGATCGAGATCCGGGGCGAGTACGCGTTCGGCCTCCTCAAGGCCGAGAAGGGCGTGCACCGGCTGGTGCGGATCTCCCCCTTCGACTCGCAGTCGCGCCGCCACACCTCGTTCGCCTCGGTGTTCGTGTACCCGGTGGTGGACGAGAACATCAACATCGAGATCAACGAGGACGATCTGCGGATCGACGTGTTCCGCGCCTCGGGGAAGGGCGGCCAGCACGTCAACAAGACTTCGTCCGCGGTGCGGATGACCCACCTGCCGACCGGGATCGTGGTCTCCTGCCAGCAGGAGCGGAGCCAGTTCAAGAACAAGGCGACGGCCCTCAAG
>DASSQQ010000087.1:0-77951 GCA_035702425.1 Gemmatimonadales bacterium | reverse complement strand
CGGCTCGCAGCACACCTCCGTCACTGAAGACGAACGACTCCTCACCCACCGCCCGCAAGCCGAGCGGGCGGCGTTCACCAGCACCGACCCCTGGCGGGTGCTGCGGATCATGGGGGAGTTCGTCGAGGGCTTCGACACCCTCTCCGACATCGAGCACGCGGTGACGATCTTCGGCTCGGCCCGTACGGCGGCCGACGATCCCTACTACGAGCGCGCCATCGAAACCGCGCGGCTGCTGGCGCGCGAGGGATTTCCGGTCATCACCGGCGGCGGCCCGGGGATCATGGAAGCGGCGAACCGCGGCGCGCAGGAGGGGAACGGGCTTTCCATCGGGTGCAACATCGAACTGCCCTTCGAGCAGGGCACCAACCCGTACGTGGAGCGGGCGATCAACTTCCGGTACTTCTTCGTGCGCAAGACGATGTTCGTGAAGTACTCGACCGCGTTCGTAGTCTTCCCCGGCGGCTTCGGGACGATGGATGAATTGTTCGAGGCCCTGACCCTCATCCAAACCGGGAAGGTGAAGCATTTCCCGGTGGTGCTCTTCGGGAAGGGGTACTGGGGCGGGCTCGCGGAGTGGCTCCGGGAGCGCGTCGCCGGGGAGGGAAAAATCGACACCACCGATCTGGAGCTCTTTCACGTGACCGACAGCCCGCAGGAGGCCCTCCGCCTGATCACCAAGGCGCGGGAGACGCGCCGGTCCACCGTCCAGCGCGCGCCGGGGGTCTGACGCGATGCCCAAGCGGACCGATTACCTGCGCGGGACCCGCATCAACCCGCGGGCGATCACCGGCAAGGAAACGATTCCGGAGCTGGTGGAAAACGCGTTCCTCGCGTACAACGCGGGGCGCCTGGCCGAGGGGTGCCGGCTCTTCACCGAGCGGATGCTCGCGACGGACGCCACGGTGGGGATGAGTCTCACCGGGGCGATGACGCCGGCGGGACTCGGCATGTCCACGATCATCCCGCTGATGGAGGCCGGGTTCATCGACTGGATCGTCTCCACCGGCGCCAACCTCTACCCCGACGCGCACTTCGGGCTGGGCCTCGCGATGCACAAGGGCACGCCCTTCGTGGACGACGTGGAGCTGCGCGACCAGGGCGTGGTCCGGATCTACGACATTTTCTTCGACTACACGGTCCTGCTCTCGACCGACGCCTACGTCCGCGAGGTCTCGGCGCGCCCCGAGTTCCAGCGGCCGATGAGCACCGCCGAGTATCACTATCTCCTGGGCGGCTACATCCTGGAGCGCGAAAAGGCGCTGGGCCTCTCCCGCCGGTCGCTCCTGGGCGCCGCGCACGCGCTGGGCGTGCCCATCTACACCTCGTCCCCCGGGGACTCCTCGATCGGGATGAACGTGGCGGAGCAGGCGCTGGCCGGCAGCAAGCTGCGCTTCGACGTGAGCGCGGACGTGAACGAGACCGCCGCGATCGTGTTCGACGCCAAGGCGGGCGGCGGCAAGAGCGGGATCCTGATCATCGGCGGCGGCAGCCCGAAGAACTTCGTGCTGCAGACCGAGCCCCAGATCCAGGAGGTGCTGGGGATCAGCGAGAAGGGGCACGATTACTACCTGCAGATCACCGACGCGCGCCCCGACACCGGCGGGCTCTCCGGCGCGACGCCGGCGGAGGCGGTGAGCTGGGGCAAGGTGGACCCCGACCAGCTGCCGGGCACGGTGGTCTGCTATCTCGACAACACGGTCGCGTTCCCGCTGGTGGCCGCGTACGCCCTCGCCAAGCGGGAGCCGCGGAAGCTCAAGCGCCTCTACGACCGGCGGGCCGAGTTGATGCGGAAGCTGACCAGCGCATACACCGACGCGCGGAAGGAACGGGACGCGCGCGCCGAGGCCGCCACTGCCGCCCGCCGGAGCTGAGCGGGGGAGCCACCGGAAGTCGCGGCCGGCGGCGCCGGGCGGATACGCGCTCTACGCCCTCGGCCTGCTCACGCTGATCAATCTGCTCAACTGGACCGACCGCAACGTCGTCTACGCGCTGTTCGAGCCCATCAAGCGCGAGATGTCCCTCTCCGACCAGCAGCTGGGCTGGCTCGGCTCCGCCTATGTGATCGTGCTCTCGTTCGCCGCCCTGCCGCTGGGCGTGGTGGGCGACCTCAAGTCGCGCCGCAGCGTGATCGGCTTCGCGGTGGCGGTGTGGGGGACTTTCACGACGCTGGGCGGCGTGGTGCGGCGCTACTGGCAGCTCTTTCTCTGCCGCTCGATGGTGGGCGTGGGCGAGGCGGGCTACAGTCCGGCGGCGCAAGCCCTCATCGCGGAGTATTTCCCGGGCCCGCGGCGCGCGCTCGCCATCGGCGTGTACTCGGTGGGGATGGCGTGCGGCGGAGTGCTGGGGATCTGGGCCGGCGGCGAGCTGGCGCTGCGCTACGGGTGGCGCACGGCGTTCGTGGTCATCGGGCTCCCCGCCTTTCTCCTCGCCCTGCTCGCGTCGCGGCTCCGGGAGCCGCACCACCGCGCCCCGGCGCCCCTCCTCGGGTCCCTCCTGCGATCGGTCTCGCATGGCGCGAGGAGCGCCCTGCACTACGCCGCGCCCGGAGTCGCGGTCACCCTGCTCGGCGCGCTGGTGAGCGGCGCGCTCATCCTGGCGGAAGGCAGCGTGTCCGAGAGCGCGACCGCGATCTTCGCGACCTTCGCGGTGATCGGCATCGGATGGGTGGTGCTGCGCCTGATCCCGCTCGCGGTGAGGCGCACCACCCAGGCCACCGAGGTCGCCGCGACGGCGCTGGGGGATTTTCAGGAAGCCGCCGCCACCGTGCTCGCCACGCCGACCCTGGTGTGGGTGTTCGTGGGCGGGGCGATGGTGACCTTCGCCGTGAACGGCCTCGTGGTCTGGGCGCCGTCGTTCATGGAGCGGGTGCACGGCATGTCGGTCGCGGAGGTGGGGCGCCAGTTCGCGATCCTCGCGCTCGCGGGCGGCGTGCTCGGCGTCCTCGCCGGCGGACTGCTGGGGGACCTGCTGAGCGCGCGCTGGAAGGGGGGCCGGGTGATCGCCGCGGGGAGCGGGTTCGTGCTGGGGGCGCCGGTGTGCGTGGCGCTGCTCCTGGTGCGATCCATCCACACCTTCGCCCCGCTGCTCTTCGGCACCTTCTTCTTCTATATGTGGTACAACGGCCCTCTGCCGGCGCTGATCCTGGACGTGGTGCCCTCGGCGGTGCGGGCCTCGGTGCTGGGCGCCTTCGTGCTGTTCTCCCATCTCGCCGGGGACGCCATCGCCCCTCCCCTGGTCGGCTATCTTTCCGACCGAGCCGGCATCGGCGCCGCCGTGCTGCTCCTGCCCGCGGTGGGTCTGGTGGGCGGTTTGGTCCTCCTGGTGGCGCTCCGAACGGTGGCACGGGACATGAAGAGAGCGGGCAAGTGAGGCGCGGATGACGCGGCGGCGCCACCGCGAGTTTCCCAAACCCGAGCTGCGCTGTCCCTCCTGCAAGGCCGAGGTGGAGCGCTTCTGGGCGTACTGCGCCAACTGCGCGCGCCGGCTGGAGTGGCGGGACCGGGAGCGCGAGACCGGCGCCGAGTGCCGGTACTGCGGGTGGATCGTCTCCGACAGTTTCTCGTTCTGCCCCTGGTGCGGCCGGGACATCGCGGATCAGGACTCGAGTCCCGAACCGCTCAAGGCGCCGAAGGGATTCAAGTATCACGCGCGCTGCGACTGGGGGTGCGGCGGCGGCGTGATGTATCCGATGGCCTACTGTCCCTGGTGCGGGCGGCCCCAGGGGTGGCGCTACGAGCACCTGCAGAACGTCTGTCCCCACTGCGACAAGGGGGTGGACGACTGGATGGACACCTGTCCCTGGTGCGGCGAGGACGCCACCGGGCGGGATCTGATTCCCCGGGCGCTGCGGCGCGCGCGGCGCCTGCTCATCGTCTCGCAGATCCGGGACTGGGATTACCGGGTGCTGCTGCGCCCGGGCGTCTCCGGCGTCGACCCCGACGGGCCGAAGGTGATCGAGATCGACCGGCGCTACGTGACCGGGAAGCGGCGGCGAGACGAAATTTCGTGGAACATGCTGACCGGGCTGATCCTGCACGAGCTGGGTCACTCGTTCCTGTATCACCACTGGAGCTGGACCACGAGCGGGCGTTTCCGCCGCGCGTTCGGCGAGGTGCGCAAGGCGTACCGGGTGGCGGACGAGCACTGGGTGGATTTCGAGCGGCGGCGCGTCGCCACCACCCTGGTGGATTACGTGAGCGCCTACGCCGCGACCCATCCGCAGGAGGATTTCGCGGAGACCTTCCGGTTCTACGTGATGCGCCGGGGACGGCTGCGGGAGTTGTTCTCCGAATTCGGACGCAAGAGAAAGGGCGTGGTGGTGTTCGAGAAATTCCTGGTCCTGCACGACTTCGTGCGCTCGCTCCGGGGGTGGCGTTGAGCCGCTCCTGGCGGGCGCCGGCCGCGCTCGCGACGCTCCTGGCGGCGGCGCCGCTCCGGGCCCAGGATCAGCCGCCCCCACCGCCGCCGCCGCCCCTGCCGTTCGCGTTCGCCCAGCCGACCACGGTCTCGCTGGGGTTCGACCTGGGCTTCCTCTCGACCGGCGGCAACTCCGACGTCACCACGCTCAACTTCGCGGAGAACCTGGGCCTGAAGACCGGGCACTGGATGTTCGGGCAGACGGCGGGCACGATCTACGGAAGCACCGCGGGCGTCACCTCGGCGGATCAGTACAAGGCGGGGCTCCGCGCCGACTATCACTTCTCGGCCCGGATGGCGGCGTACGGGCTGGGATCGTTCGAACGCAACCGCTTCGCCGGCATCGCGCAGAACTTCGAAGAGGCGTCGGGCCTGGGCTATCTCGTGGCCGCCGAGCCGGCCGACACGCTGGTGTTCGAGACCGGGATCTCCTTCAACCAGCAGCGCGGCACCGGCGGGGAGCGGAGCGACTTCGCCGCGGGACGGGCGGCGGCGGCGTACAAGCACCTCGTCACCCAGTCGGCGTTCGCGCGCCAGGCCCTCGAGATCCTGCCGGACCTCGCCGACGGGGCCAACCTGCGGGTCAACTCCCAGACCGACCTCGTGGCCCCGCTGTCCAAGAAGGTGGCGATCAAGTCCTCCTACGCGGTGCGCTTCGATCACCAGCCGGAGCCGGGGTTCAAGCGCACCGACCGGGTCTTCACCACCGGGGTGCAGATCGTCTTCTAGGCGGCGCGTTCTCGCCGCAACCCTTCGCGGGGCCCGGGCATCCAACTCCGTACGCCCGCTTCGGTCACCCGCATCCCGAGGTCGCCATGCCGCTCGCACCCCGCTTCGCGCTCAGCGCCGCCGCCACGCTCGCCGCCGTCATCGTCTGCTCGCCCGCGGCCCAGGGTCTCGCGTCCCAGTCCTCCGGGATCCGCCGCGATGGCGACGCGCGGCTCGACTCGGCCGCGGTGGCGCGGCTCCTCACCCAGCTCGGCGCCGTGGACTCCGAGGTCTGCGAGCTCGCCGGCGCGGCGCTGAACAACTGGGGCAACTATCGCATCAGCCCCGACCACCTGCCGACGCCGCGGCCGGTCCCGATGCCGACCCCGATGCCGATGCCGATGATGCGCGCGTCCTTCGAGCGGATGCGGATGCCGCGGATCCGGTGGCGCTGGGACCGGAGCGACCGCAACGATCCGTCGCTTCTCGCGGCCTACGCGGGCTTCGTGCGCGCGCCGAGCGCCTGCGTGCGGCGCATCGCCGCGCGGGCGCTCGCCGAGGACGGCTCGAAGGCGACGTTCAACCTGTTCGCGGGAATGCTGCGGGACCCGGACGCCGGGATCCGCGCGACGGGAGCGCTCGGTCTCGCCGAGCAGGGGGACCCGCACGCGCTCACCCTGCTCATCGGCGCGCTGAAGGACCAGGATGCCGCGGTGCGGCGCGAGGCGGCGCTGGGACTGGGAGATCTCGCGGATCCCGCCGCGCTCGATCCGTTGAAAGTGGTGGCAAAGGATCAGTCGGCCGGAGTGCGGCGGGTGGCGGTGTGGGCGCTCGCCGAACTGTCGGACTCGACCGCCGAGCCCGCCATCGGGACCGCGCTGGCGGACGCCGACAGCGACGTTCGCGCCATGGCCGCCTGGGGCGCGGGACAGCTGGGCGACGGGCGGGCCGCGGGAGCGCTCCAGCGGGCCGTCTCCGATCCCGCTCCCGAGGTGCGCGCCAACGCGGTATGGGCGCTGGGCCAGCTGCAGCTCCAGTCCAGCGTGTCGGCGCTCACGCCGGCGCTGAAGGATGCGGACGCGGAGACCCGGTCGCTCGCGGCGCACGCGCTGGGCGAGATCCAGGCGGCCGGCGCGGTGACTTCCCTCGGCGCGGCGCTGAAGGACCCGGCGGCGGACGTGCGTCGCAGCGCCGCCTGGGCGCTCGGTGAAATCCAGAGCGCCACGGCGGTGCCCGCGCTGGGCGCCGCGCTCAAGGATCCCGACCCCGGGGTGCGCGAGACGGCGGCCTGGTCGCTGGGCGAGATCCAGGACGTGAACTCGGTGCCGTGGATCACGCCGGCGCTCAAGGACACGGCCCGGGACGTGCAGGTGGCGGCGGCGTGGGCGCTGGGAGAGATCCAGAGCGTGAAGGCCATCGACGCGCTGAAGGACGCGATGGGCGACCCGTCAGGCGAGGTGCGCCGCGCCGCGGTGTGGGCGCTGTCGCAGATCGACGACCTGCGGGCGGAAGACGCGGTGCTGAACGCGCCCCAGGAAGACGGCGGAGGGCCGCGCCGCGCGGCGCGGGTGCACCTGCGCGCGCCTCGACCGCCGACCCGGCCCTAGCTCACTCGATGACGCGGCTCGCGCGCGGGACTTCCTTGAGGAAGGCGCGCGACCGTTTCACCTCGGAGAGATAGCCGCCCACCTCCACCTCCTCGCGCGCCGCGTCCCAGCCCAGGAGCTCGCGCATCCGCCGCGCCACCGCCGCGGCGATGGACGTGGCGCGGCCCGGATCGTCGTAGAAGAGATGGGTCCGCCGGATCAGCACGTCGGTGAGCCGCACCGCCAGCTCGCGCTCCACCGCCTGAGTCACCTCGGCCCAGATCTCGGGCCGCCCCCCCACGATCGGCGCGGCCAGCGCGCGATCCCGGTCCACCAGGTTCAACACCGCGGCGGACTCGCTGCCATACGCGCCGACCAGGTGCCGGGCGGTGGCCTCGGAGACGCCGCGGGCGCGGGCGGCGTCCACCAGCACCTCGAGGTCCGCGGTCTCTCCGCCGGGGAGGGGGAGGCGATCGGTGGCGGGGCGCGGGGCCCGCGGCCGGCCGTCGAGATCGGCGAGCCGCGCCGCGACCCGGTCCGCCACGTCGCGGCCCATCACCCGATGGGTGGTGAGCTTGCCGCCGGCGATGGTGATCAGCCCGTTGGCGCTCTCGACGACGCGATGCTCGCGCGACACGGCGGTGGCGGCGACGTCGCGGGGCGGCGCGAGCAGGGGCCGGAGGCCGGCCCAGGTCGCGATCACGTCCTTGGGGGCGAGGTGGGCCTGGGGGAAGAACCAGTTGGCCGAGCGCAGGAGGTAGACCACGTCGTCGCCCGTGGCGCGCACGGCGTCGGGGGAAACCGGGTCCTCGGTCTCGGTGGTGCCGATGTAGCTGAGATCGCCCCAGGGCAGCACGAACATCACCCGGCCGTCGAGCGGCGACAGCAGGGTGACGGCGTGCGCGTTTCCGATGCGCGCCCGGGGCACGATCACGTGCACGCCCTTCGACAGCTTGAGCAGCGGCGCCGCGCCCTTCTCGTCCCGTCCCCGGATGTCGTCCACCCAAGGCCCGGCGGCGTTCACCACGGTGAGCGCCTGCGCGTGCAAGGTGCGGCCGGAAAGCTCGTCCCGTACGGTGGCGCCGCGCACCCGGCCGTCGGGCTTCAGCAGCGCGGTCGCCGTGGCGTAGTTCGCCACCAGCGCGCCCGCCTGCGCGGCGCTCCGAATGGTGGCGATGGCGAGCCGGGCGTCGTCGGTCTGGGCGTCGTAGTAGAGCCCGGCCCCGCGCAGCCCGCGCTCCCGCAGGTTCGGTTCTTCGCGCAGCGTGTGCCGCCGCCCGAACCAGCGGTGCGCGTGCACGTTCCGGAACACCGAGAGCGCGTCGTAGAGCCAGAGCGCGGCGTGAATCTGCCACGCGGGCACCCGGGCGCCGCGATAGGCGGGGAAGAGGAACGGGAGCGGGCGGACCAGATGCGGCGCGATGCGGAGCAGGGTGCGCCGCTCGCGGCTCGCCTCGAACACCAGGCCGAAGTCGGCGTGCTCGAGGTAGCGCAGTCCTCCGTGAATCAGGCGGGAGGAATGCGAGCTGGTGGCGCCGGCGAAGTCTCCCTTGTCCACGAGCGCGGTCCGGATCCCGCGGAGCGCGGCGTCGCGCGCGACGGCGGCCCCGGTGATGCCGCCGCCGATCACCAGGAGATCCACCGGATCGCGCGCCAGCGAATCGAGCGCGGCAGTGCGCGTCGCCTGCGAGAGTTGACCGTCCGTGTGCGGCGCCTCCGTCTTGGCTCGCGGGCGGGCCACGTGGTAGGTTTCGGGCTGCGCGGGCTCCAGCCCGCGCGCGAAGGAGAATGTAATGCCGAACTCGAACGGGCGGCGCGTGGCCATCGTGGCCGGTTGCCGCACGCCGTTCTGCAAATCGGGAACCGTGCTCAAGGACGTGCGGGCGGTGGACCTCGCGCGCCACGCCGCGCGCGAGCTGATCGAGCGCACCAATCTCGATCCCACCGTCGTCAACGAGGTGATCTTCGGGCAGGTGGTGGCCTCGCCGCTCGTGCCCAACGTCGCGCGCGAGGTGAGTCTCCTCCCCCAGCTCCCGAAAGAAGTCCCCGCCTACTCGTTGAACCGGGCCTGCGCCTCCGCGGGACAAGCCGTCAGCAACGCCGCCGACCAGATCGCGCTGGGCCACGCCGACGTGATTCTCGCGGGGGGCGTGGAGTCGCTCTCCGACATCCCCATTCTCGCCTCGCGCCGCCTCGCGGACATTCTCGTCGAAGCGAGCAAGGCCAAGACCCTGGGCGCGCGCCTCAAGAGCTTCTCCCGGATCCGCCCCCGGGATCTCGCTCCGGTGGCGCCGGCGATCGCCGAGCCCTCCACCGGCGAGTCCATGGGACAGTCGGCCGAGAAAATGGCGAAGGAGAACGGGATCGGCCGGGAGGCGCAGGATCGCTGGGCCCTGATCTCGCACCAGCGCGCGGCGGCGGGCACCAAGGACGGCCGCCTCACCGCCGAGATCGTCCCCTGGTTCCCCACCCGCGCCGACCAGCCGGCGGTGACCCAGGACAACGGCGTCCGTGCCGACGCGTCGCTCGAGCAGATGGCGAAGCTCAAGCCGGTGTTCGACCGGCGCTACGGCACGATCACCGCCGCCAACTCGTCGCCCCTCACGGACGGGGCGTCCGCCGTGCTCCTCATGAGCGAGGACGCGGCCCGCGCTCTTGGCTACGAGCCGCTCGCCTTCGTCCGCAGCTACGCGGTCGCCGCGGTGGACCCCGGCTGGCAGCTCCTGCAGGGCCCGGTCTGGGCGGTGCCCAAGGCCCTGGAGCGCGCCGGCGCCGCCTGGAAGGACCTCGGCTTGATCGAAATCCACGAGGCTTTCGCGGCTCAGGTGCTGTCCAACCTGCAGGGCTTCAAGGCCAAGGGCTGGGAGATCAACGAGGACATCATCAACGTGATGGGCGGCTCGATCGCGATCGGGCACCCCTTCGGCGCCACCGGGGGCCGCCTGGTCACGACCCTCGCCAATGAAATGAAGCGGCGCAACGTGGAGCTGGGCCTGATCTCGATCTGCGCGCAGGGCGGGATGGCGCTGGCCATGGTTCTGGAGCGTCGCTGATGCCCTCGCGCGGCGCGTTTTCCTGGGAGATCGCGGACGGCATCGCGGTGGTGACGCTCGACCTTCAGGGCGAGCCCGTCAACAAGATCTCGAGCGCGGTCAAGAAGGACATGATCGCCACCCTCGAGGCCCTCGCCGGCGCCGACGGGGTGAAGGCGGTCGCGGTGTTTTCGGGGAAGTCCGACAACTTCATCGCCGGCGCCGACATTCAGGAGTTCGTCCAGCTCACCACCGCGGCCGAGGCGGAGCGGCTCTCGGCCGATGGCCAGGCCCTGCTCGAGAGGGTGGCGCGCTTCCCCAAGCCGCTCGCGGTCGGGATTCACGGCGCCTGTCTGGGCGGCGGGCTCGAGTTCGCCCTCGCCGCGAGTTACCGGGTGGCGAGCGATCACCCGAAGACCCAGATCGGCCTCCCCGAAATCCAGCTCGGCATCCTGCCCGGCGCCGGCGGGTGCCAGCGCCTGCCGCGGCTCATCGGCGCGCGCGCGGCGCTGGACATGATTCTCGCCGGCAAGGCCGAGCGCGCGCAGAAGGCGTTCCGTCTGGGGATCGTGGATGAGCTCGTTCCGCGGGCGATTCTGAAGGACGTGACGCTCGCCGCCGCGCGGCGTCTCGCCGGCGGGTGGCGGCCCCGGCGCCGCCGCCCCGGCGGCTTCGCCGGCTGGCTCCTCGACGGGAATCCGCTGGGGCGCGCCCTCGTCTTCCGGATGGCGCGGAAACAGACGCTCGCGAAGACCGGCGGCAATTACCCCGCGCCCCTCGCCGCTCTCGAGGTCATCGCGCACGGACTCTCCCGCGGGATGCAGGAAGGACTCCGTTTCGAGGCCCGCGAGTTCGGCCGCCTCGCCGTCACCGACGTCTCGCGCAAGCTGGTCCAGCTCTTCTTCGCGACTACCGCCATCAAGAAGGACTTCGGGATCGCGAACCCGCCGCCCGCGGCGGAAGTGAAGCGGCTGGGCGTGGTCGGCGCGGGGTTCATGGGCGCGGGGATCGCCGGCACCGCGGTGGCGCAAGCGGGCGTGGACGTCCGGATGAAGGACGCCGACCTGCCGCGCGTGGGCAAGGGCATCGCCGCCGCCCGCCAGATACTGGACGAACGGCTCGCGCGCCGCCGGATCACCCGCTTCGAGCACGCGCGGCTCACCGCGCTGGTCTCGGGCGACGCCGCGTTCACCGGCTTCAAGCGCGCCGATCTCGTGATCGAGGCGGTGTTCGAGGAGCTGACCGTGAAGCAGCAGGTGCTGCGCGAGGTGGAAGCGGCGGCCGCCGAGCGGACCATCTTCGCGTCCAACACCTCCACCATCCCCATCGCGCGGATCGCGGAGGCCTCGCGGCGCCCGGAGCAGGTGATCGGGATGCACTTCTTTTCGCCGGTGGCGCGGATGCCCCTGCTCGAAGTCATTCCGTCGGCGCGGACCTCGCCCGCGACCGTCAGCACCGCCGTCGGGTTCGGCCGGAAGATGGGCAAGACCGCCATCGTGGTGAAGGACGCGCCCGGGTTCTGGGTGAACCGGATCCTCGGTCCCTACATGACCGAAGCCGGGCACCTGCTCCTCGCCGGCGTGGCGGTGGAAGAGATCGACCGGCTGATGGTGCAGTTCGGCTTTCCGGTCGGTCCCATCACCCTGCTCGACGAAGTGGGGCTGGACGTCGCCCAGCACGCGGGCGAGGTCCTGCACGACGCCTTCGGCGAGCGCCTCGCGCCGGCCCCGCTCTTCCTCCCGCTCGTCAAGGCGGGACGACTCGGCCGCAAGGCGGGCAAAGGGTTCTACCGCTACAGGAAGGGAAAGAAGGCGGGCGTGGATCCCGAGGCCTACGGCATCGCCGGGGTGCATCCCAACGGCGGCCTGCGGCCCGCTGAAGTGATCCAGCGGCTGACGCTCGCCATGGTGAACGAGGCCGCGCGCGCCGTGGGCGAGGGCGTGGTCCACAATCCGCGGGACGGCGATCTCGCGGCGATCTTCGGCATCGGCTTCCCGCCCTTCCGCGGCGGGCCGCTCCGCTACGCCGACGATCTCGGCGCGGCGCGCGTGGTCGCCGACCTGGAGCGGCTCGCCGACCGGCACGGTCCGCGCTTCAAACCCTGCGAAGTCCTCGAGGACCAGTCGCGGCGGCACGCCAAGTTCTACTCCTGATCTGCCGCCAGGAGATTCCCCTCTGACGCTCCGCGCCGGCCTCCTCTGGGTCTCCGAGCAACCGCGGGTTCCTGGTTTCGTGCGCTCCAGCGGTCTCGCGCGGCGCGGGCGGCGCGCGAAGTGAAGGAGTCGTTACGGCGGAGCTGAGCCGCGACGCCACCCTGGGCGGTTATCTCTCCACCCACGAACGCGCGCCCGCCTTCGGCGGCTCGGACGGTCTCTCGTATTCCGTCGCCACCTTCGTGGACGACGAGCCGGACGCGAGCGGACGGTTCGGCGCGGCGCTCCTCTTTCTGCGCTGGACCGAAGGCGCCGCGAAACCGGCGGGACACCTGGAGACCGACTACCTCGCCTTCGCCGAGACCGCGGACCAGGCGCTCGCTCCGGTGCTCGCACTGAGTCTCCACGAGGTGAAAGCGCATCTCGAGCGGTGCATCGCGCGAGGCAAAGGGGCCGGTGAAGGAGGCGGCACGTGACCACGGGGGTGGTCCTGGGGCGGCGGGGCGGTGTCCTGCGGGTTCACGCCGAGGGGCGGGAGATCACGGCCACGCTCCGCGGAAAGCTGAAGCACGCGGACGACGATCGCGTGGTTCCCGGGGACGTAGTGGAGCTCGAGCCGCACCCGGACGGCGCCACCATCTCCGGGATCCGGCCCCGGCGCACGGTGCTCGCGCGCCGGGCGGCGGGTGGCCGGCGGGCCCAGCCCGTGGCCGCGAACGTGGACCAGGTGGTGGTGGTGGTGGCGGCGAAGGATCCCGATCCCAATCCACGGATGATGGACCGCTTCCTGGTGATCGCGGAGGCGAACCACCTCCCGCCGGTGGTGGTGGTGAACAAGGTCGAGCTGGACCGCGAGCGCGCGGACGCGCTCGCCCGGCGCTTTGCGCCCGCGGGGTATCAGGTCCTGCACACCTCGGTGAAAGGGGCCGAGGGGCTCGCCGCGCTGCGCGATCTCCTGCGGGGGCGGGAGTCGGTGTTCACCGGCCCCTCGGGCGTCGGGAAGTCGAGCCTCTTGAACGCGCTCGAGCCGGGGCTCGGCCTCCGCACCGGAGAGATCAGCAGGAAATGGCGGACCGGGCGGCACACCACCACCGCGGCCGAGCTGGTGCCGCTCGCGCAGGGCGGTTACGTGGTGGACACGCCGGGTCTGCGGGAAGTGGGGACCTGGAAGCTCGACGCCGACGGCCTGGGCGCGTGCTTCCCGGAGTTCCGCGAATATCTCGATCGCTGCCGGTTCGACAACTGCCGCCATCTCGCGGAGCCCGAATGCGCCGTGCGGGGCGCGGCGGAGCGGGGGGCCTTCGACGCCGACCGCCTCGTTTCCTACGCGCGGATCTACGAGGAGGTCAGCGTGCCTTCCTGGTCCACCGCGAAGCGTCGCGAGCGGTGATCTCCCCCATCATCGCGTCGAAGGAGCGGTCGAGGTCGATCTGCTGCGAGTTGGCGAGGCAGATCACGACGAAGAGCACGTCGGCGAGCTCCCGCCCCAAGTCGGCGGGCGGCTCATCCGCCTTCTTCACTTTCGGTCCGAAGCGGTGATTGACTTCGCGCGCCACCTCGCCCACTTCTTCCGCGAGCCGGGCCACGTTGGCGAGCGGCGGGAAGTAGCCCTCTTCGAATTGCCCGATCCACCGGTCCACCGTATCCTGCGCGTCGCGGAAGCTCACGTGGTCCTCTCGGAGGTTTGATCTGGATGTCCTCGCCCCTGCCGGAGCTGGTGATCCCGTTTCGCGGCGAACGCTATCGTGACACCGCCCGCCTGGGGCGTCTGATCGCGCCGCCCTACGACGTCATCGCGGCGAACGAGCGGGCGCGCTACGCGGCTGAGGCTCACAATATCGTGCACGTGATGCTGCCGGAAGCGCCCTCGGGTGGCGACCGCTACGCCTGGGCCGCGGCCGAGCTCGCGCGCTGGCGCGCCGAGGGCGTCCTGGCCCGCGACGCCCGGCCCTCGGTGTACGTGGTGGCGCAGGAGTTCTCCCTGCCCTCCGGCGAGCGGCGCACCCGCCGCGGTTTCTTCGGGGCGGTGGCGGCGGAGTCCTACGACACCCGGCGGGTACGGCCCCACGAGCGCACCCACGCCGGTCCCAAGGCCGACCGCCTCGCCCTGCTCCAGGCCACGAAGACCAACCTCGAATCCATCTTCCTCATCGCGCCGGACGCCGACGGCACGCTCGACGCGGCGCTGGCGGCGGCGACCCGTGCCGCGCCCGACGCGACGGCGGAACTGGACGGAGTCCGCATCGCACTCTGGGTGGTGAGCGGAAACGCGCTGTCCCGGATCCCCATTCCCCAAGCCCCGCTGTACATCGCCGACGGGCATCACCGCTACGAGACCGCGGCGACCCACGCCGCCGACGGCGGCGACGGGCGGGTCCTCGGCCTCATCGTCTCGGCGCGGGATCCGGGGCTCGCGGTGCTTCCCACCCATCGCGTGCTTCTGGCGCCCGGCCGGGACGTGGGAAAACTCACCCAGGAATGGCGCCGCTGGTTCGACGTCGAGCCCGCGGGCACGATGGGCGACCGCGCGGCGCGGCTCGCCGAGAGGGGGAAGGACCACACCGCCTTCTGGCTCGCGCTCTCCGGTGGTGACGAGCTGGTGCTCACCCTGCGCCGGGACGCGTCGCTCGACCAGGTGCCCGAGCTGGGGCGCACGCCCTCAGTCCGCTCTCTCGACGTCTCCATCGCCGAGGCCCTGGTGATCGGCCCCATCGTCCGCGCGGGGAGCGCCACCGTCACGCTGGGCTACACGCCGGACGCCGAGAACGCGGTGGAGCGGGTGCGCCAGCGCAAGGCGACGGCCGCGGTGCTCCTGAACCCGACGCGG
This sequence comes from Gemmatimonadales bacterium, assembly GCA_035702425.1. Classification (GTDB taxonomy): domain Bacteria; phylum Gemmatimonadota; class Gemmatimonadetes; order Gemmatimonadales; family GWC2-71-9; genus DASSQQ01. The sequence continues at coordinate 63,226 of DASSQQ010000087.1, read as the reverse complement.
GTGGAGCAGGTGATCGCGGTGGCGGATGCCGGCGATGTGATGCCGCCGAAGTCCACCTATTTCATTCCCAAGGTGCCGAGCGGGGTGGTGGTGAGGGCGGAGGGCGCGGCATAACGCGACGCGCGGCCCCCGGGGCTCGCCGGCGGGTCCGTCGCTCCCGTCCGTCGCTTTGCCGTTGTAGTTTCCCCCCATGCCCCGCCCCCGCGACCGCATCCTCGCCAACCTCGAAGCCGTCTACCGCGAGGCCTACGATCGCGCCAAGGCCACGGGCGACGAGCGGCGAATGGCCGACGTGGACGCCGCCTATCAGCGGGAGCAGCTCCTGCTCGAAGTGCTTCTCGACATCCGCGACGCCCTGGGTCAGCGGGAGTCGTCTCCCGGGCCTGATCCCATCGCCACGCTCCAGACCATCCGCCGCATTTCGAAACTCTAGGAAAGGATTCGCCTCATGCGCCGTGTCTCGATCCTCGCCGGGGTCAGCCTCGCCACGCTCGCCGCGCTCGGCACCCGGCCGCCCGCCGTGGCGGATCTCGTGATCACCGGCGGCATGCTCTGGACCGGCGCCTCCCTCGACGCGGCGAAGCCGGGTGCGGTGGCCATCGCGGGCGACAGGATCCTCGCCGTGGGCGACAGCGCCCGCGTGGCCCGGTACGTGGGGCCGAAGACCCAGATCCTCTCAGCGCACGGCGGCCTGATCATGCCCGGGTTCGCCGACAGCCACACCCACTTCGTGGACGGCGGATTCCAGCTCGCCTCGATCGACCTGCGCAGCGCGGCGACCCCGCAGGAGTTCATCCGCCGCGTCGCCGAGTACGCGAAGCACGTCCCGCCCGGCCAGTGGATTCTGGGGGGCGACTGGGACCATACTCTCTGGCCCGGCGCACCCCTCCCCACCAGGGAGTGGATCGACTCCGTCACGCCCAACAATCCCGTGTTCATCAACCGGCTGGACGGCCACGAGGCGCTCGCCAACAGCGCCGCGCTCAAGGCCGCGGGCGTCACCCGGGACACACCGACCCCCTACGGCGGCCAGATCCTGCACGACGCCGCCGGTGAGCCCACCGGGATCTTCAAGGACCAGGCGCTGGGGTTGATCGACCGCGCCGTCCCCGATCCCACCCCGGAGCAGGAAGACTCGGCCACCGCGCGCGCGCTCGCCTACGCGGCGTCGCTCGGCGTCACCGCCACCGCCCACATGTCGGCCTCCTGGGCCGACCTCGCGAGTTACCGCCGGATGGAGCGCGCCGGACGGATGACGCTGCGGGTCGCCGTCTACCTGCCGCTCGATCAGTGGCGCCGCGTGGCGGACTCGATCAAGGCCGGCGGGCAGGGGGACGATTGGGTGCGCATCGGCGGGCTCAAGGGGTACATGGACGGGTCGGCGGGGTCGCGCACCGCGTTTTTCTTCGAACCCTACTCGGATTCGGCGGGCTACTACGGGCTCACCCAGAACACCGAGCAGGACATGCGCACCTGGGTCGGGGCCGCCGATTCCGCCGGCCTCCAGGTGGCGGTGCACGCCATCGGGGATCGCGCCAACGCCATCATCCTCGCGATCTACGACTCCCTCACCAAAGTGCACGGGCCCCGGGACCGCCGCTTCCGGGTGGAGCACGCCCAGCACCTGCGGCCGCAGGACATTCCGATCTTCGGGCGGGATCACATTCTCGCCTCGATGCAGCCCTATCACGCCATCGACGACGGGCGCTGGGTGGAGGCGCGCATCGGACCGGTGCGCATCAAGACCACGTACGCGTTCCGCACCCTGCTCGACACCGGCGCGCCGCTCGCCTTCGGGACCGACTGGACCGTCGCGCCGCTCAATCCCCTGCTCGGCGTTTACGCGGCCGTCACCCGCCGCACTCTGGACGGGAAGAACCCCAACGGCTGGGTGCCGGAGCAGAAGATCTCGCTTGCCGAGACGCTGCGGGCCTACACCAGCGGCACCGCGTGGGGAATGTTCATGGAGAAGAAGTGGGGGACGCTCGCGCCGGGTTATTACGGAGACGTGGTGGTGCTGGACCGGAATCTCTTCACCACGCCGGCGGACTCGCTGGATCGCGCCAGCGTGCGCTACACCGTGTCGGGCGGGAACGTGGTTTACCGGGCGCGTTAGCCCGAGTACTTGAAGCCCGCCTCCTGGAGGGTGAGGGGGTCGCCCCCCTCCTCGACGCCGGCGCCGACGATTTCCCCCAGCACCAGGGTGTGATCGCCGGACGGCATGGTGGCGACGAGGCGGCACTCGATCCACCCCACCGCCTCGCCCAGCACCGGCGCCCCCGACACGGGCGCCGGTTTCGTTTTGATCCCCTTCAACTTCTGCGGCGTCTGCTCCGAGGAGCGTCCCAGCTTTCCGGCGAGGTCCCGTTGGCCCTTCTGCAGCAGGTTGATCGCGAAGTGGTGGGCATCCCGGATCAGCCCGATGGTGCGGGACGTGTTCTCGACCGCCACCGTGACCATCGGCGGCTCGAACGAGGATTGCGTGATCCAGTTGGCGGTCATGGCGTGTTCGTCCGCGCCCGCCTTCACGGTGACCGCGTAGAGGCCGTAGGGGAATTGGCGGAGCACGGTTTTCTTCGCGGCGTCGTCCATGGCGGCCTCGAGCGAGGAGGTGAGCTGCCGGAGCCGGGAATATCGGCGCTCCCCGGAACCCGCGCCATTGCGGCTCGGGCGGGTAGGGCTACTTTTGCCCGCGCGCCTCCCAGCGGAGCGCGCTTCAAACCAAGGAGGAGAGGATGCGCCGCGCCGTCGCCGTCGCCCTGTCCGCCGCCGCGCTTTTCAGCCCGCGCCCGGCCCTCGCCCAGAAGTTCACCGCCGAGTCCCTCGCCGCCCTCGAAGCCCGCACCCAGACCGACTCCGAGGACGCGGATCTTCACTACCGCCTCGGCCTGGCGTACTGGGACAAGAAGCGGTATCCCGACGCTCAACGCGAGCTCCAAGCCGCCGTCGCCATCGATCCCCAATACGCGCCGGCCTACCTCGCCCTCGGCGGCCTGAGCTTCGCGACCCACCCCAAGCTGGAGGAGCAGGCCGAAAAGGGGCGCATCTCGACCGAGCTCCGGCCGGCCTTCGACTCGGCGCAACGCACCATCCGCCGCGCCTTTCTCATCAATCCCATGGCGGACTACCGGATCCCCGGCTCCGAACCTCCCACCGACCAGCAGATCACGATCGGGGATTACGGCGCGTTCACGACCTTCGTCCTGCTCGTGATCGGCATCAACTCCTACAGCTACGGACACTACGAGACCGCCTACTCGGCCCTCAATCACTACATCGAGCGCCGCTACCGGAATCAGCCGCGGGACTCGGTGCCCAATTCGATCCTGATGCTGCGCGGCCTTTCCGCCGCCCAGCTCCAGCAGGCCGACACGGCGCTTTCGGACTTCAAGACCCTCCTGGACCGGTCCGTCGCGCACGAGAAAGGCGACTCCCTGGTCTTCATTCCCCTGCAAACCAACGACTACCGTTACCTGATCGCGCTGGTGGAGCAGCGCGCGCACCGCTACGTGAACGCGATCCGCGATTATCAGGAGGCCCTCTCCAACGACCTCGGGCTCTACATGGCCCACGTCCAGCTGGCCCGGATTTACGAGCAGAACAAGGTCTGGACTCAGGCCATCGAGGAGGCCCAGCGCGCCCTCCAGGTCGAGCCCGACGATGCCAGCCTCCAGCGCCAGCTCGGGGTCATCCTGGTCGAGGCGGGGCAGGCCCAGGCCGGAGATTCCGTCCTCCGTGCCGCGATGGTGGTGAATCCGCGCGATCCGGAAATTCCTTACCGACTGGCGTACGCCGACCTGACCCTGCAGCGTCCCGCGGACGCCAAAGCCGCATTCGCGCGGTTCCTCGCGCTCGCGCCCAGCTCCTGGGACCGGTCCGTCGCGGACGCGAAGGCCCAGCTCGCGAAGCTTCCTTAGGGAGGATCCCATGCGTCGCACCACTCGTGGTCTCGCGCTGGCGGCCGCCGCGGGCCTGCTGGTCGCCGCGCCGCTCGCGGGACAGGCGTCCTACGAGGAGCTGCAGACCTTCAGCGGCGTGCTCAATCACATCCGCCTGAACTACGTGGACTCGACCACCTACCACGAGCTGGTCCAGGCCGCCATCCGCGGCGTGCTCCGCGCCCTGGATCCGCACTCGAGCTTCTTCTCGAGCGCCGACTGGGAAAAGCTCTCCAAGCTCGACAAGGGGGAGCTGGCCGGGCCCGGGCTCCAGGTGGAGACGGTGGACTCGGCCGTCACGGTGGTGTGGGTGGTCCCGAAGAGCCCCGCGGCCAAGGCCGGAATTCTCCCCGGCGATCGCGTCACCAGGGTGAACGACACCACCGTCGCCGGCCTCTCCGAGCGGGACGTGAACCTTCGTCTGGGCGGCGACCAGGGTTCCAAAGTCCGGCTGACCCTGGAGCGCGGCCCCCGGCTCGAACCCGACACCTTCACCGTCGACGTCAAGCGGGACTTCTTCACCCGTCACCTGGTGTCCATCACCCGCATGGCCGATTCCATCACCGGCTACGTCCGGCTGGAGGAGTTCGGCGAGACCGCGGCTCCCGAGCTCCACGACGCGCTGAAGAAACTGAAGGGGCAGGGCGCCCGGCAGGTGATCCTGGATCTGCGCGGGAATCCGGGCGGGCTCGTCTACCAGGCGGTGGACGTCGCGGCCGAGTTCTTCCCCAAGAACACGGTGGTCTTCCAGAGCCGCGGCCGCAAACGCGAGCTCGATACCACCTTCACCACGAAGAAGGACGGCGATTTCACCAAGTTCCCCCTGGTGGTGCTGATCGACGGACTCACCGCCAGCGCGGCCGAAGCCCTCTCCGGCTCACTCCAGGATCACGACCGCGCGCTCATCGTGGGGCGGCGCAGCTTCGGGAAGGCGCTGATGCAGGTCGACTTCGTCGTCCTCCCCGGCGACGACATCCTGCACCTCACCGTCGGCTACATCCTCTCCCCGTCCGGCCGCTACATCCAGCGCCGGTACCACGGCATCGGGGTGGAGCAATACCGATCCTTCGCGGGGAAGTCCGGCACCGAGGAGGACACCAACACCGTGTATCACACCGACGACGGCCGGCCGGTGCGCGGGGGCGGCGGCATCGCCCCGGACCTCGAGGTGGGCCGGAACACCGATTTCCCGGTGTGGTGGAGCGCGGCGGTGGATTCGGGACTCAACACCGCCGTGGTGGACTCGGTCGCGCTCACCCTGCCCGCCACGCCCGCGGGCCGGGCGGCCTGGATTTCGGGGCGGGATCAGTGGGAGCCGAAGCTGCTCCCGCCCTTCCTCGCGCGGGTGCGATCCCGCTTCAAGATCCCGGCGCAAACCGATTCCGCTCTGGCGTTCCAGCTCGCGGCGACCCTCGCCCGCGAAACCGCCGGCGTGCGCTGGGGCGACGACGCGGCGGACGAGTTCCTGTTGAAGAACAGCGCCGACGTGCGGACCGCCCTCGGGGCCTTCCCCCGGCTCGCCCAGCTTTTGTCGGGACCGGGCAAGTAGGCTATTTTCCAGACATGGCGACCCGCACCAAACCCCAGCCCCGCGCCGCGCGGCGCACCACCCTCGGCAAGACCGACCTGCTCGACCTCTACCGGGTGATGTACCTCTCCCGACGGCTCGACGACAAGGAAATCCAGCTCAAGCGCCAGAACAAGATCTTCTTCCAGATCTCGGGCGCCGGACACGAAGCGGTCCTCGCCGCGGCCGGCAGGGCCCTCCGGCCCGCCTACGACTGGTTCTATCCTTATTATCGCGACCGGGCGCTCTGCCTCGGCCTGGGCATGACGCCGACCGAAATGCTCCTCTCCGCGGTCGCCGCCGCCGACGATCCCAACTCCGCGGGCCGCCAGATGCCGTCGCACTGGGGACACAAGGCGCTGAACATCGTCAGCCAGTCGAGCCCCACCGGCACCCAGTTCCTGCAGGCCACCGGCTGCGCCGAGGCCTGGCTCCGCTATCAGAGCATCCGCGGCATCAAGGAGCGGCCCGTCAAGGGCGACGAGCTGGTCTACTGCTCCGCCGGCGACGGCACCACCAGCGAAGGCGAGTTCTGGGAGGCCTTGAACACCGCCAGCAACCTGAAGCTGCCGGTGCTTTTCCTCATCGAGGACAACGGCTACGCCATTTCGGTGCCGATCGAGGTGCAGACCGCGGGCGGCTCGGTGTCGAAGCTGGTCTCGAGCTTCCCCGGGCTCCTGATCGAGGAAGTGGACGGCTGCGATCCGGTCGCGTCCTACGAGGCCATCACCCGCGCGGCCGAGTACTGCCGCCAGCGGAAGGGTCCGGCGCTGGTCCACGCCCACGTCACCCGGCCCTACTCGCACTCGCTTTCGGACGACGAGGTCTTTTACAAGACGCCGGAAGAGCGCGAGCAGGAAGCGAAGCGCGACTGCCTCTCCACCTTCCCCAAGCGCCTGGTGCGCGAAGGGGTGGCGAGCGAGGCCGAGCTGGAAGCGATCCGGAAGCAGGTGGACGAGGAGATTCAGGTGGCGGCCGACATGGCGCTCGCCTCGCCGCAGCCCAAGCCGGAAACCGCGCTGCTCTACGTCTACTCGCCCGAGGTGGATCCCACCTCCGAGCAGTTCGATACCGAAGACGATCCGCACTTCTCCGGCGATCCGACCACGATGGTCGATCTCCTGAACGCGTGCATGAAGGACGAGATGGCGCGCGATCCGCGAATCCTGGTCTTCGGCGAGGACGTGGCCGACGTGAGCCGCGAGAAGTACCTGGGCGACGTGAAGGGCAAGGGCGGGGTCTTCAAGGTCACCTGGGGACTCCAGCGCCAGTTCGGGAGCGACCGGGTCTACAACTCGCCGCTCGCCGAGGCCAACATCGTGGGCCGCGCCATCGGCCTCGCCACCCGCGGCCTGAAGCCGGTGGTCGAGATCCAGTTCTTCGATTACATCTGGCCCGCCTATCACCAGCTCCGCAACGAGCTGGCGACCATGCGCTGGCGCTCGGGGAACGCCTTCAGCTGTCCGGCCGTGGTACGCGTGACCTACGGCGGCTACCTGAAGGGCGGATCGGTCTACCACTCGCAGACCGGCGCCGTGGTCTTCACCTCGGTGCCGGGCCTCCGCGTGGTCTGCCCCGCCACCGCGCTCGACGCCAACGGCCTGCTCCGCACCGCCATCCGCTGCGACGACCCGGTGCTCTTCCTCGAGCACAAGCATCTCTATCGCCAGACGTACAACAAGGCGCCGAACCCGGGTCCGAATTTCATGATCCCGCTCGGCAAGGCGAAGGTCGTCCGTGAGGGGACCGATCTCACGCTCGTGACCTACGGCGCCGTGGTGCAGCGCGCCCTGGTCGCGGCGAAGCAGATGGAGGAGAGCGGCGGGCCCAGCGTGGAAGTGGTGGACCTGCGGAGCCTCTCGCCCGTGGACTGGGACACCATCGGCGCGTCGATCAGGAAGACCAACAAGGTGATCGTCGCGTATGAGGACTCGCTCTCCTGGGGTTACGGCGCCGAAATCGCCGCCCGCGTCGCCGATGAATGCTTCCCCTGGCTCGACGCGCCGGTGAAACGCGTCGCCTCCACGGACACCTTCGTCGCGTACGCTCCCGATCTCGAGGACTACATCCTGCCCCAAGTCGAGGATCTCGCGCAGGCCATGCGCGAGCTCCATGCTTTCTAACCGCACCCGCACCTACAGCCTCCTCTTCTTTCTCTCGGGAGCCACGGGACTCGTCTACGAGCTCCTGTGGGTGCGGTTGCTGTATGAGTCCTTCGGCTCGACCATCCAGTCCGTCACCACCGTCGTCGCCGCCTACATGGGCGGATTGGGTCTCGGCGCCTGGCTCCTCGGCCGCCGCGCCGACCGCGAGGGAAGACCGGCCGCGCTCTACGGACGGCTGGAGATCGCGGTCGGCGTCTTCGGCGCGCTGTCGCCCTTCGTTCTGGAGCTGGCGCGGGAGGCCTACATCGCCCTCGCCGGCGGATTGGGCTCCTCGGGCGGATCGAGCATCGCCCTGCGATTCGGGCTCGCCTTCCTGGTGCTGCTCGTGCCCACCACGCTCATGGGGGGCACCCTTCCGGTCCTGACCCGCGCCTTCGCCGGCGGGCGCCGGGACGATTTGCGCGGCGCTCTGGGCTGGCTCTACGGCCTCAACACCCTGGGCGCCATGGTGGGCGTGGCGCTCGCGGGATTCTTCCTCATCGAGCACGTCGGGATCCGCGCCAGCCTCTGGGCGACGGCGCTCGCGAATGTGCTCATCGGCATCGTCGCCATCCGCCAGGCGACGGCGGCTGACCCCGGGGGCCAGCCCGGGGTTCCCGGAGTCAGTCGCACCGTTCCCGCCACCCTGCGCCGTGTCGCGCTGCTCCTTCTCGCGGTCACCGCCTTCGCCGCGCTGCTGGACGAGATCGCGTGGACCCGGGTGCTGGTGATGATCGTGGGCGGGTCCACCTACGCCTTCAGCCTGGTGCTGCTGGTCTTCCTCCTCGGCATCGGCATCGGGAGCGCGCTCGTGGCCCGGCGGGCCGCCGACGCGAACGATGGCGCCGCCACCGGCGCCCTGGCGCAGGGCGTGACCGCGGCCGGCGCCGCGCTGCTCTTCATCTTCTTCAGCTGGCTGCCGTCCTACATCGTGAGCGTGTTTCAGATCCCGCACCTCGGCGCCACCGGGCGGCTCGCGCTCCTCGGCGTCGCGGTGGGGATGGTGGTGCTGATTCCGGCGGTGGGAATGGGGATGACCTTCCCCGTGCTCACCGACGTCGCGGCGCCCCCCGCCGGCGGTTCCGGCGCCCAGGTGGGCCGCGCCTACGCGCTCAATACCATCGGCAGCATCCTCGGCGCCGCGCTCACCGGCTTCGTTCTGGTGCGCGCCCTCGGTACCGAGCGCACCCTGCGGGTCGGCCTCGGCGTCAACGCGGCGGCCGGACTCCTGCTCTGCTACCTCGCGGCCCGCGGCGTCGCCGAGGGATCGCCCGAGCACCGGCGGCTCCGCGCCCGCGTTCTGGGCGGCGGCATCCTCGCCGCCGCGGGACTCGTGACCGCCGTGGGCGCGCCGAGCTGGAGCGCGCGGCTCTTCGATCTCGCGCCCACCATCTACGCCCGCACCCCGATGAACGCCGCCACCCGCCGGGCCTTTCTCCGCCACGCGGGCGGCCGCCAGCTCTCCTTCGAGGAAGGGTGGAACGCGACCGTCAGCGTCTGGGAGTCGCCGCCGGGCCGCACCCTCAAGGTGAACGGCAAGGCCGACGCGTCCGACCACGGAGACATGGACACCCAGGTGCTCCTCGGTCTCGCCCCGGTCGCCGCGCGTCCCGACGCGCATTCGGCGCTGGCGATCGGCTTCGGCAGCGGCGTCACCGCGCGGGTGCTGGCGGAAACGCCGGGGATGACGCGGGTCCGGGTGGTCGAAATCGAGCCCGCGGTGCTCGCCGCGAGCCGGTTCTTCACGGCCGTCAACGACACGGTGCAGGCGAAGCCCAACGTCTCCGTCACGCTGGACGACGCGCGCAGCGCGCTCCAGCTCGACCGCAACCGGTACGACGTGATCGCGTCCGAGCCCAGCAACCCCTGGGTCGCCGGCGTCGCCACCCTCTACACGCCGGAGTTCTTCCGGATCGTGCGGGCTCGCCTCGCGGACGACGGCGTCTTCGGCCAGTGGGTGCAGCTCTACCAGCTCCCGCTCCCCATCGTGCGCGGCATCGTCGCCAACGTGCGGTCGGTGTTTCCGCACGTGCAGATCTGGTTCTCTTCGCCCTGGGACCTGATGATCCTCGGGTCGGCGCGTCCCCTCCGGTACGATTCCGCATGGCTGGCGCGTCTCGTGGGCCCCCGGGGAGCCTTCGACGCGCTGGCCCGTGACTATCTCGCCGTGGACGCCGTGCCCGACTACTTCGGGCACTATCTGCTGGGCGATTCCGGCGTCGCCCGCCTGCTCGCGGCGCCCGGACTGGTGCACACCGACGACCATCCCCGGCTCGAGTTCGTCGCCGCCCGGCGGTTTCTGGGCGACGATCCCGGGGGCGTCTTCGATTCGCTGGCCGCCATCGCGGGAAAGACCCCGGCCGACAGCATCAATCCCTTCCTTCTGGCGCGCGCGCTGTCGGTGCGCCCCGGGGACGCGAGCGGCTACCCCTACGTCGAAGCGGCGCGCCGGGCGCGCCCCGCCGAAGCGCGCTGGACGGTGGCGGTGGCGGCGATGAAGCTGGCCGAGGGGGACACGGGGTGGGCCGACACCTCGCTCGCTCGCCTGGTGCCGCGTGACCCCGACGCCGCGCTCCTGGTCGCGCGGATCGCCCTGGCGCGGCGGGCATCGCCGCGCGCGCGGGCCCTCTTCCAGGGAGTGATCGCGGCGGGCGGAGACACGGCCTTCGCGCGCGCCGGCCTGGCCGTGGCGGCGGCGCGGGACTCGGACTGGCGCGGAGCATCAGCCGCGGTGCGCGCCGCGATGGCGGCCGCGCGGAACACCTTCCGCCGCCCCGACCCGCGGGACCTCGTGCTCGACGCCTTGACCCGAATCGTCGAAGACGGCCCGCCCCGGGCCGCGGATTCGCTGGTCGCGGAAGTGCAGGGACAGCGTCCCGGGTGGGCGAGCCTCTACGAGCTGCGGGCGGTGGCGGAGCTGCGCGCCGGCCGCTGTGACGCGGCGGTGGATCAGTTCCTCACCCTGCTCGATTTCGGAATCGAAAGAGACGACGGACCGGCGCTGGTGCAGCGCTGCCGTCAGGCCGCCGAGCGCTAGGCGGGCGGAGCTTCTCCCAGCGCTTCGCGGATTTCGCTCGCGGCGTCGATCGCGTTGTCGACGTCCCGTGACAGCGCCCGCGCGGCCTGGGTGGCCTGGGTGAGATCGCCGAGCACCGCCGCCACGCCCGCGGACTTGAGTCGCAGCAGGTCGAACCGCACGTTCTGCATCGCCAGAATGCAGGACTCGAGTTGTCCCTCCACGTCGCGGCGCCGGGACAAGAGGTCGTTCAACGCGCCCTCCTGCCGCTCCAGGAGCCGGAGCTGCCGGTCGCGCTCCACGCCTTCGGGCTGCCGCCGGGTCAGCTCCAGCTTGTCCTTGATGCGGGCCAGGGCGCGGTCGTCCACGCCGCCGCTCATCGAGTTGAGGGTCCGGGCCAGGTCCTCGGCGCGGCGCAGCAGGCCATCCACCGTCTCGCCCACGTCGGGGAGCATCTTGCGCTCCGACTCGGGGAGCCGTTCCACGATGCCGAGGATCGCGGCCCGGTCGCTGCGCGCCTGGCGCACGGTGTCGATGTGCCGGCCGAACTCGTCCGGCGTCGGCGCCGGCAGCGCCGCGCGTCGCACGCCGCCCACCGCGCTTCCGGCCCGCGCCGCGTCCGGGGCCGCCGGGCGGTAGATCACGTCGCGCCAGGAGTAGCCCGCCTCCCAGAGCTTCCAGAACCGCGGCACCACGGAGAACGCGCCCCACACGCCCACGCCGAAGAGCGCCGGCGAGAGGTGCGCGCCGCTCACGATGTCCACGAAGAGGACGCCCGTGAACACCGAGGCCCAGGTGACGAACTTGGACCGCGTGCTGCGCACGATGTCGGGCTCGCCGCCGGAGACCTGGGGCAGGGGTTCCCGGTCGCGACGCCCGCGCCGCGGGCGTCCCCGGCCGAGCGGCGGGCTGTAGGGCGCCGGGATCTGCGGCGAGCGCGGACTCGCGGGCGGAGGCGATCCGAACGCGCGCGCGCTGGTCCGCCCGCCCACCGGGCGGCTGGGGCGGTACGCGGGCGCGGAGCGCGACTCCAGCGCGCGCCGCAGGGCCTCCGCCGTCGGCCATCGCGCCTCCGGCTCCTTCTCGAGACAGCGCATCACGCACGCCGCCAGATCCTCGGGGCAGTCCGGCCGGCGATCCGTGACCATCGGCGCCGCTTCCGTGATCTGCTTCATCAGAATCCCGGGCACCGTCGGCGCCGAGAAGGGCAGTTCGGCGGTGAGCATTTGATAGGTCACCACGCCGAGACTGTAGAGGTCGGACCGGCCGTCGATCTCGCGGTCGCCGGCGGCCTGCTCCGGGCTCATGTAGTGCGGCGTGCCGATCGCCACCCCGGTCCCGGTGAGGGTCGCCCCGCCGGTGGTGGAGGAGAGTGCCTTGGCGATCCCGAAATCCGTCACCACCACGCGTCCCCGGCTCCCCTCGAGGAGGATGTTGTCGGGCTTCACGTCGCGGTGCACGATCCCGAGCGCGTGCGCGGCAGCGAGCGCGTCCGAGGTCTCCTGCATGATGCGCCGGGCTTCTTCGGTGGGGAGCTGCCCCCGCCGCTTGAGCTTCGCGCCCAGCGGCTCGCCGTCCACGTACGCCATCACGAAGTACACCAGTCCGTCCGGCCCTTCGCCCACGGAGTGGATCGGCACGATGTGCGGGTGGGAGAGTCGCGCCGCGGTCTCCGCTTCCCGGAGGAAGCGGGTGCGGATGTCTTCGCGGAACGCGAGCTCGGGCGGGAGCACCTTGATCGCCACCTGGCGCTTCAAACGCTCGTCCCGGGCGTGGTACACCACCCCCATGCCGCCGCGGCCGATTTCGCCTTCGACGGAATAGGAGGTGCCCAGGGCCTCTTTGAGGCGCTTTACCAACGAGTTATCGGTGTCCGCCATCGTCCGTGGGGCATAGATTTAGCCGCCGCGCCGTCCCGGTGCAACCGAGAACGGCGGCGTGACTTACGTGGGGCGTCCTCGTTTCGTGTCCGTCTGGCGGTCCCGAAGCGTCCCGGGGGCAGCCCCTGCCGGAATGACGCGGGACGCGCGGAACGACCGTGCTCGTTTCGGGGTTGAGTGAGTTGGCACGTTCGATGCCTTGACCGGGGTCTACCATGTCCAACGAACTCAACTCGACTGCGACCGAACGCCTCACGCTGCCGGTGCTCCCGCTGCGCGAGGTGGTGCTGTTTCCCGGCGTGACGACGCCTATCGGCGCCGGCCGCCCCGCTACCCTCCGCGCCATTGAAACCGCCCTCAAGGCCGAAAAGCGCCTGATCTTCGCCGTCTCCCAGCGGGAGAACGTCGATCGGGTGACGCCCAACATCCTGTACACCACCGGAACCATCGCGCGCATCGGCCAGATCCAGCGCGGCATCGCCGGTGTCCAGCTGGTGCTCCACGGCGAGGCCCGCGGCACCGCCATTCATTACACCGACGCCGGCGGGCACCTGGAGGCGGTGGTCCGCGAGACGCCGGAGCTGCCGCCCCTCAACCCTTCAGACCCGGCGTTTGTCGCGCTCTACCGTGAAGCGCGGGAGCGCGCGGCCGAGCTGGGCCAGAAATCCGGCCTGCCCACCGAGGTCATCAACGAGGTCCTCGAAGGCACGACCGACCCCGGCAAGTTCGCCGATCTGGTCGCCGCCAACGTGGACTTGAAGCCGGCCGAGCGGCAGGTGCTTCTCGAAACCCTGTCGGTGGAGGACCGGGTGCGCCGGGTGCTGGTGCACGTCCAGCGCGCCATCGGAATGCTGGACGCGCAGGAGGAGATCAAGTCCCAGGTCCAGGAGGAGCTGGGCGAGCGCCAGCGGGAAATGTTCCTGCGGGAGCAGATGAAGGCCATCCGCAAGGAGCTGGGCGAGGAGAACGAGGCCACCGAGGTCGAGGAGCTGCGGAAGCGCTTCGAGGGCCTCGAGCTTCCCGAAGCCGCGAAGAAGGAAGTGGAGCGGGAGCTGTCGCGCCTGGAGCGCGCGAGCCGCGACTCCATGGAGGGCCAGGTCATCCGGACGTACCTCGAGACCATGGCCGAGTTGCCGTGGAGCAAGCGGGCGGAGGAGTCGCTCGACCTGAAGCGCGCCACCGAGATCCTCGAGGAGGATCACTACGGCCTGCAGGACGTGAAGGACCAGGTCCTCGAGTTCCTCGCGGTGCGGCAGCTGCGGCTGCGCGCGCCCGCCAAGGACGCGCCGGGCAACGAAGACGACAAGCAGGCCAAGGGTCCGATTCTGCTGTTCGTGGGCCCGCCCGGCGTCGGCAAGACGTCGATTGCCAAGTCCATCGCCCGGGCGATGGGCCGGCCCTACGTCCGCATTTCCTTGGGCGGCGCGCGGGACGAGGCGGACATCCGCGGCCACCGGCGCACCTACGTGGGCGCGATGCCCGGCCGCATCGTCCAGGGCATGAAGCAGGCGGGCGCCAAGAACCCGGTCTTCCTGCTCGACGAGGTGGACAAGCTCGGCGTCTCTTTCCAGGGTGACCCGGCGTCCGCGCTCCTCGAGGTCCTCGATCCGGCGCAGAACGACTCGTTCACCGACCACTATCTGGGCGTGCCGTTCGATCTGTCGGAGGTGCTCTTCATCGCGACCGCGAACTTCCCCCAGCACATTCCGGCGCCGCTGCTCGACCGGATGGAGACGGTGGATTTCGCGGGCTACACCGAAAAGGAGAAGCTCGAGATCGCCCGGCGCTATCTGGTGCCGCGCCAGCTCGAGGAGAACGGGCTGTCCAAGGACGTGGTGACCGTCACCGATGACGCGCTGAGCGAGGTCATCACCGGCTACACCCGCGAAGCGGGAGTCCGCCAGCTGGAGCGCGAAGTCGGCAAGCTCGGCCGCAAGATCGCGCGCAAGTTCGCCGACGGCGCCGCCGAGAAGTTCACCGTGAAAGGCGTGGACGTCCGCGAGCTGCTGGGCCGGCCCAAGGTCCATCCCGAGCGGAAGGCCGGAACCGATCAGATCGGCGTCGCCACCGGGATGTACTACACGCCGGCGGGCGGCGACATCATGTTCGTGGAAGCGAGCGTGATGCGCGGCAAAGGTGACCTGGTGCTCACCGGCCAGCTGGGCGACGTGATGAAGGAATCGGCGCGCGCGGCGCTGACGTACGCCAAGTCCCACGCCGACCAGCTGGGCATCGCGAAGGAGGCGTTCGACAACGCCGATCTCCACGTGCACGTCCCCGCGGGAGCGATCCCCAAGGACGGGCCGTCGGCCGGCGTCACCATGGCCACGGCGCTGGTCTCCGCCTTCTCGCGGCGTCCCGCGCGCCACGACATCGCGATGACCGGAGAGGTCACTCTGCGCGGCCGGGTGCTTCCCATCGGCGGCGTGAAGGAGAAGGTACTGGGGGCGGTGCGCGCCGGCATCCGCACCGTGATCCTGCCCAAGGAGAACGAGCCGGACCTGATCGATCTTCCCGAGGAAGTGCGGAAGACCCTCGAGGTGCATTTGGTGGAAGATCTGGGCGAAGTGCTGAGCCTGGCGCTCCGCGGGGCGCGGATCGAGGCGGGGCACCTGGTGTTCGAGGGCGACACGCCGGTCGCGCCCAGGATGATCTCGAAGAAGAACTGACGCAATCGATTCGCCTTTTAGGCGCCGGGCACCTGCACCCCCTGCAGCACCAGCTCCACCGCCGCGGCCTTCCAGCGTTCCCGCAGGGCCGGTTCATCGGCGCCGAGGGGCGCGGCGCTCGCCGCGATCAGCGACTCCAGTCGCAAGTAGGCGATCATCAGCACCAGGGCCTGCGCCGCCGCGAGGTGGGGATCGACGTCGTCGCGGACCTGCCCCCGTCCCTGTCCCTCGGCCAGCAGGACCACCAGGCGCTTGATCGCGGGAGCGAAGGGCGCGGCCTCGGTCCGCCCCGCGTGGGTGACCAGCGTGACCAGGTCGGGGTGGGCGGAGAGGTAGTCGAAGAGCGCCGCGAGGGTCTCGCGCAAACGAACCAGGGGGCGGGTCGACCCGCGGGCCAGCGAGTCGAGCGCGCGTTCCAGCTCCGAGGCGGCGCGGTGGATCGCGGCCTGAAAGAGTCCGCGCTTCGAGTGGTAGTAGTAAAAGAGGAGCTGCTTATTAACGCCGGCCCGCCGCGCGATTCGCTCCACCCGGGCCCCGTCCGGGCCCCGCCGAGCGAACTCTTCGCTGGCCGCGGCCATGATGCGTAAAGCCCTGTCATTAGCGAGTTTACGAGCCATATTGCGATTTCATCAACCGTTTGGTTGATGAAATATGGGGTGGTGGCCTCGCTAGCGCCAGGCCAGGTTCTCCGGGGCCTTCGATACCCCTTCCTTGAGGAAGGCGATGATGAGGTTGTTCACCTCGAGGGGGGCCTCCTCCGGCGTCGCGTGGCCCGCGCCCTGGATCGGGACGAAGGCGACCCGCGGCAGCTCCGAGGCCATCGCCCGTCCGACCGAGAGCGGGATCCAGCGGTCCTTCTCGCCCCACAGCAGCAAGGTCGGCTGCTCGATGGCGCCCAGGCGGCCGCGCAGGCCGTCGAACCGGAACTCCCGGAGCACGCCGCGGAGGGAACGGCCGTAGGAAGGATCGGGAACCGGCGCGTAATACTGATCCACATCCAGGTCGGTGACCTTCGACGGATCCGCGTAGGTCGAGCGAAGGATTCGTCCCACCACCCACCGGTTGCGCATCCCGGTGACCAGGGGCCCGACCAGCGGCCACCGCGCGACCTTCAGGAGGAACGGCCACCGGGTGCCGAACCCCGCCGGGTCGAGGAGCACCAGGCCTCTCACCCGGTGCGGCGCGAGGAGCGCGGTCTCCAGCGCGACCGCGCCCCCCATCGAGTGCCCCACCAGCACCACATCCGGCAGATCGAGCGAGTCGAGCAGACCCAGGACCAGCGCGGCGTAATCCTCGGCCGTGTAGCCCTTCGCCGGCTTGTCCGACCAGCCGAACCCCCGGTTGTCGAACGCCACCACGCGGTAACCCGCGTTCGCGATCGGCTCCAGGTTCTTCCGCCACCCGTAGAGCGACGCGCCGAAGCCGTGGATGAACACCACCGCCGGCCCCTTGCCCGTCGCCACGTAGCGGAGACGGGTCCCGTTCACCATCACGTAATGGGTGGCGAGCGGCGTCCCCGCGGGGTAGACCGCGCTTTCCGGAAGCGGACGTGCCCGGCACCCGCTCGCGCCGAGCAACATCAAAAGAATCCATCGCCCCCTCACGGCACGCCCCTCAGCGCGGCGCCCGCCAGCGTCACCATCAGGGGATGCGAGCTCCACAGCCCGCTGACGGTCTCGCCCCCGCCGCCCGCGGTGACCATGTGCGCCCCATCCACCACCAGAAGGGTCGGCGCGTCGGCCGGCGCTTCGGCGATCGCGATCCCGGCGGCATCGTCCACCGGGCCGGCCATCCGGAGCGAGAGCCGGGCGCGGGTCGCCGCCCGGCGCCAGGCGGGGAGCGTGGGCCGCCACAACTCGGCGGCGAGTATCCCTTCGACCGTCGTCTCGGCGCGAGCCACGAGCTGCTGAATGAGATTCACCACGGCCCGCGCCCCCGTCACGGCGCGAGCTTCGGGCTCTCCGCTTTGGGGAGCGTCGGCGAGGGAGCGGCGCAGCCGGTCGAGCGCCACGGCCTGAGACTGGGCGAGCTGAGCGATGAGGGTGGCGGGATCGGCGGGGCGGTAGCGGGCGGGGCGGCCGGCCGCGCGGGACGCGGCTCCCCGCGCCACCAGCCCCTCCAGCGCACCGTACGCGTTGGCGCGGGCCAGGTGCGCCGCCCGGGCCACCGAGTACCCCGTCCCCGGCCCGGAGCGGAGGAGGGCTCCGTACACCAGCGACTCGGTCGGCGTAAAGCCGAATGGCGTGAGATCGATGCCCATACCGTAGTAGTCAATACTACTACGTTTTCTGCCTTAGACAACTTCTATCGGCAGCCCGAGGATTCGCGCGATCAGGGCCAGCCGGAACGTGACGTCGGTCTGGCGCTGGGCGGGGCTCTTGCCGGCCCCCTCGAGCGGGAAGTAATGCCCCACCGCCGCATTCGAAGACTTGGGCAGCGCCCGCAGGTTCCGGGGGCTCCAGATCCCGTTGTCGTCGCACTCGCTGAAGAGCCGCGCCAGGACTTTGCTGGCGCTCGGCACCATCCGGACGATCCCCAGCCGGGCGAGGAGCTCGAGCCAGTAGGTCGCGAAGGCGACGTCGGTAATGTGCCCGGTCGCATCCCCGCGCAGCGGATCGCCCAGAACCTCGAACATCGGCTTGAGCTGCTTCCTGCCGGCCTGAATCAGGAAGGCGCGCCGGGGCGCGGCCACCGAGAAGTAATTGGCCAGCCGTTCGAGAAAGCCCGCCCGCTCCCGCTGCACCGCCGGGAGGTACGCCAGCATCTCGACCGAGAAGAGCGTCGGCGGATAGGCCTGGGGGTCGAGCACGGTCTTGCCCTGCATCTTGCGGAACGGCTTCTCCGCGAGCTCGGAGCGCAGATACTGCGAGATGTCGCTCGCGATGCGATGCGCCGCCCCCCGCAACCGCGGGTCGTCACCCCGGCCGGCGCGGGCGAGCGCCGCCGCGGCGGCTTCGCGGATCATGTTCCGGGCCCACAACGCGAGCCCGGGGTCGGACTTCGCCGGCCGCTGGAACTCGACCAGGAGCGAAGGATCCTCGTCTCGGGAGAGCAGGCGGAAGAGGAACCGGTCCGTCAGCCGGAAGTACGACAGCTCGGGGCTCCACCCCAGTTCGAGGAGGCGCAGGTACTGAAAGATCGTCCCTACGTCCTTCGTACCCAGCGCTTTCGAGGCCGAGGGTGCGAGCAGATTCCCGCCCCACAGGCCGTTGTCCCGCTGCTTGCGCGCGATCGCCTGGGCCACTTTGTAGTCCTGCGCGGCGGCGCGCAGAGCGGCGAGCTGGTCGGGGTCCCGCGCCGTGTCGGGGACGACCTCGGCGAGAGCGCGGTATTGGAGCGGCGGACTTGCGGCTTCGAGCAGCCAGGTAAGCGGAAGGCGGTGGGATGTAGGGATTTCCAGGAGAGCACTCCGGGTTGCACGGGTTGGCGAAACGACCGACAAAAACGGGCGCAAAGTTATGCCCGACCGGTCCGAGAAGCCAGCCCCGCGGCCGAACATCCGCGGGGCCGAATCCATCGGCGTCCAAATAGTTACGCAGCAAGACCTTGCATTGTTGAGTCACGCCGAGTCCTGACTGCAAAAAGATGCACCCCAGCCACAGGGATTCCGCCCGCCTGGAAGCCGGGTGATCTTGATCGGATGCTCGACGCTCTCCGCGCCCGCCGCGTCAAGAAGCTCCCCGATCACGTGCGCTTCAGCGGCCGGATCCTCTTCCTGACCGAAGATCCGGCCCTCGTGCGCCGGCAGCTCGGGGGCGAGGACCTCGCCTGGCGACCGGCGATGAAGCTCCGCGACAACATTTCGACCGACGAGATCACGCCCGCCTACATCTGTTACTACTACGACGAAACCCTGGGAGACTTTCCGTACCTGGGACTCAAGTGCGGGACGGAATTCCCCATCTCCCGCGGGTCGGTCAGGAACGGGGGATTCGTCGCGTCGGTGAGCGGCAAGCGCCGGGGCAAGGGCTCTTCCAGGGAGCAGTCTCCCTACGCGGAAATGTGCGCCGGCATCAAGCTGGTGATCGCCGAGAACATCGAACGCATCTACCGGGAGAACTGCCAGAACCTGGGCGTTTTCACGACCACCGACTTCTCGGTGCTCGAAAGGGTGCGCCGCGGCGAGGAAATTCCGCTGTCCGCCTTCACGGGTGGCGAGGGCGAGATCACCCGCGGGATCATCGAATACGGCGGGCTCTTCAATTACAACGTGGCCCGGCTCCAGGGGCAGATCAAAGTGTCGCCGCCCGCCACCGGCCCGCGCCCGATGACCCTGGGCGAGAAGATCCTGGCCCGGCACTGGGTGGTGGACCCGGCCCGGGGCCAGGTCGGCGTGCCCGCGGTGAAGCCCGGCGACGAGGGGTTCGTGGTGACCGACATCCGCTTCAGCCACGAGTACGTCACGCCCATGGCCGCGATCTTCTTCGAGCAGCTGGTGGGCGCGGACGAGAAGGTGCTCGACCCCGCCTCGGTGCTCCTCTTCCGGGATCACCTCACCTTCCTGCCCGAAGCCATGACGCCGGAGCGCATCAAGGAAGGGCTGCTCGATGTCGCGCTGGAGCTCGAGAAAAAACAGCGGGCCTTCGCCGAAAAGCAGGGCATCAAGCTCTACGGCGAGCTGCGGCTCGGCCATCACGGCTCCGAAGCGATCTGCCACTCGAAGATCCTGGAGGCGCACGCCGAGCCGGGCCAGGTGATCATCGGGAGCGACTCCCACACGCCCCACGCCGGCGCGGTGGGTTGCGTCGCCTTCGGCGTCGGCACCACGGCGATCTTCAATTCCTGGATCACCCGCGACGTGCGGCTCACCGTGCCGGCGACGGTGAAAGTCGTGGTGCGGGGGGCGAAGCCCGAGAACGTCACCGCCAAGGACTACATGCTCGAGATCCTGCGCCACCCCTACATCAAGAGCGGCCAGGCGATCGGCAAGCTGGTGGAGTACTGCGGAGACGCGGTAGAGGCGCTCTCGGTGGACGAGCGCGCCACCATGACGAACATGACGGCGGAAGTGGGCGGCTTCACCGGGTACGTCGCGCCGGACCAGAAGACCGTCGCTTACCTCATGGATTACCGCGGCATGACCCGGGCCCGCGCCGAGGCGCTCTGCGCGGGGCTGGGGAGCGACGCCGGCGCGGAGTACTGCGAGGTGATCGAGATCGACGCGGGAACCCTGCGCCCGATGGTGGCGCTCCCGGGAGACCCGGGCAACGGGCTCACCATCGACGAGCTGCCGGATCGGGTGAAGGTGGAGATCGCCTACGCCGGCTCCTGCACCGCGGGCAAGAAGGACGACATGGACATGTACGCGCGGGTCCTGCAGGGGGCGGTGGACCGCGGCGAGCGGGTGGCGCCGTGGGTGAAGTTCTACATCCAGTGCGGCTCCCAGGACGTGAAGCGCTACTGCGAGGACCGGGGGTACCTGGACGTGTTCCGGCGGGTGGGGGCGACCTTCCTCGAGCCCTCGTGCGGCGCCTGCATCAACGCGGGACCCGGCGTCTCCCGGACCGCGGAGCAGGTGACGATCAGCGCCATCAACCGCAACTTCCCGGGCCGCTCCGGGCCCGGCCAGCTCTATCTCGCCAACCCCTACACGGTGGCCGCGTCGGCGATCGCCGGGTACATCACGGAGTGGCAGCCCGGCGCGGTGCTCGCGCCAACCGCGTAGCGGCGAATCCGCTGGTGGTTCCGGTAATCCGGATCTTGATCGCCTCGATACCTCCCGCCGCATCACCCGCCGTGATCACGGTGTCAGCCGTCGAATCCGTGGCGGTGACGTGGTAATCCCCCCGCATCGTTCCCCGTGACACCGCGAGCTTGAGGGTCCCCTCGGTCGCGGTTTGCGGCCCGCCATAAGAGGCGCCGGTGACGTGGAAGGCGCCCGCCTGCGAAAGGAACGTGGTGAACTGGGAATCGGCGGCCTCGTGGACCACGTACGCGGTTCCATGGCCGGCCGTGTCCAGGGCCAGGGTGGGCCGGAGCGAGTCGCTGAAGGGCGGCGTGAACCCCGCGCCCAGGATGAAGACCGTGGTGTCCACGGTGTGGAGCGTCGCGTTGTACCCGCGCCAGGCGAGGAGCCCGGAGAACTGGATGACCAGGGTATCCACCGTGTCCGGGCTCACGCTGTCGGCGACGTCGATGTCGAGCTGAACGCCGACCATTCGGGTGGTGTCGCCGCTCGGATTCTTGATGATGGTCGCGCGATCGACGAAGGGGAACACCACGATCGCGAGAGTCGGATACAAGGTATCGGTGGCGAGCGCGGCGGAGAGGGCCCGGTGCACCGCGGCGTTCTCCTCCTGGCTCAGCGTATCGGGGCTGACGGACCCGCCCGAGTCGGCACAGGCCGCCACGGCGAGCGCGAGGCACACGGCGAAACGATTCATGCGATTCCCCTGGACGAGCGTTCGGTTCAGTCTCCGCCTCCGGCGGAGGCACTACGGGCGCGCACCTCGGAAGGATACGGCCGGAGGGCGTCGCGGGGGTAGACGCTGCGGGGGTTCCAGAGCACCCACGACGTGCATCCCAGCTCCTCGGCGGCGCGGATCTGCTCCCGGATTTCGAACGGACTGTAGCGCGGGCGGCCCAGGGTGAAGGCCTGCAGGTAGGGACGGATCTGCGCCGCGCCGGCGAGGCCGCGAGTCCGCGCCACCGCTTCGGAGAGGGCCCGGTGCACGATGAGGTAGGGCTCGCTGTTGGGGCGGGCGAAGCCGAAGGCGCCGTGGCGGTAGTGACTCGGATACACCATCGGGAGCACCACGTCCGCGACGGCGACGAAGTCCTCCCACACCTGCCCGATGCCGAGATCTCCCGTCGCCGAGGCGGTGAGTCCGAAGATATCCGTGGTGACGGGGACGCCGAGCACGCCCACCTGCTGCTTCAGGAGTTCCACGTGGCGGCGAATGGAGTCGTGCGGGCGCTCGCCGTCCCGCCGCGCCGGGTAGACCGCCTCGGCGAGCCGCGACGGCGGTTCGTCGGGGAAGCGGACGTAGTCGAACTGGACTTCGCGGAAGCCCATCCCCACCGCCTCGCGCGCCAGCTGGGCCGCGTAGACCCACACCGAGTCGTTGTAGGCGTCCACCCACGCGGTGCCCTGGCGGTCGCGCCAGAGGCCCCCCCGGCGGTCGCGGATGGACCATTCGGTCTTGCCGCGGGCGAGCAGCGGATCCTTGGCGACGACGATGCGCGCGATGGGATAGATCCCGTGCGCGCGGAGGGTGTCCATGCGCGCGGCGATGGAGTGCAGGTGGACGCAGTCGTCGGCGCCGATCTCGCGCGCGGTCGCGACCGCCGACGGATACAGGAGACAGCCGGTGTCGTCCTTCACGTCCACCACCAGCGCGTTGATTTCGGTCGAGTCGGCGAGCGAGACCAGCTGCCAGAGCCGGCGCGAGGAGAAGGCCCAGGCGTTGACGTAAAGCGCGCGAATGGCGCGCGGCGTCGCGGGCACCGGGGTGTCGGGCTGGACGTAGCGGCGGTCGAGGGCGCGCAAGCGCAACACCGCGTCGGCCGCGGCGACGGGGAAGACCGCCGGCACCCCGAGGGTGTCGGGAACTTCATCCTGCGCAAAAAGGCCGCGGCTCAGGATGAGCGCGGCCCCGAACACCAGCAGAGCCAGCCGACGCAACCGCATAGGGGCCCTCACGATAGGGAACGGGACCCCGGGAAACAAGAGCCAACTACCGGTCGGGCGCGAGGCTGTTGAAGAGCAGGGGGAAAGTGGCGAGGCTCTGGCCCCGGTATTGGGGCCGGAATCCGAAGAGAATCACGCGTCCCTGGCCCTGGCGGACTTCCACCAGGGCGGCCCGGCCCGCGACGCGTTCAGGATGCAACACCCACCCCGAAAGGAGCACCTTGTCCGGGTCGGCCGGGTAGCGGCCGATGACGCGGACCGCGTTCGAGTCGAGGACATCGAAGGCCGGGCTCCCCTCGAACCACGCGATGGTCTGCGCGGGCATCCCGCGCGCGAGCGGGCTCGTGGGATCGAGCTCGAGCCGGAAGATCGATCCCGGCGCGTAGAAGTCCACGTCGGGGACCGCCTCCAGCACATTGCGCACCGGGAGCAGCAGGGACTGAATCGCGAACCGGCTGGCGTCGTTCAACGCGACCAGCGTTCCGCCGTCGGCGACGAACTGCCGCAGCGCGTCCACGCCGGTGGCGCCGAGGCCTCCCGCGTACGGCGCGGGATAGCGAGGCGAGGAGAGTCCGTCCACGATCGCGTGGGGCGCCTGATCGGGCAGCACGATGACGTCGAACTTCTCCTTCAGGTGCCCCGCCCGCACCACCGAGTCCACCAGCGAGACGTAGGGCACCTTCCAGTTGTCGAATACCCAGCGCGTCCACCCTTCGTCGATAGGCGCGGCGTAGGAGCGGTAGAGGCCGACCCGCGGCGCGGTTCCCTCGTCGAATCCCGCCGCCCGCGGGGCGGCCCTGGGGGCGGTCACCGGCGCGGAGAGCGGCACCCGGATCGAATCCGCGACGGGCAGGGCGGTCAGGCCCAGCAGCAGCGGGAGGGTATGGGCGGTGACGTCGTAGGGCGGCGTGGGCGGCCCGCCGGGATAGAGACGGAGGTCCGGATACTGCTGCGGCTCGAGCAGGGTCTTGGCGAACGCGGCGTAAGGCTGCTTCAGGACCACCACGTACGTTCCGGCCGCGAAGTGGGCGCCGCCCGAGCTGAACGCCTGCTGCGCGGTCCGCACTTCCACCTGGCCCCGCGCCAGGATGCCGAGGAGATCGGCCAGGGCGACCGAGTCCTGATGCGCCGGGATCGCGTAGGCGTAGGGCCATCCCTTCCATCCCCGCACCGCGCGCCAGCCGACGGCGAGGAAGTT
The DNA here is from genome assembly GCA_035702425.1 of Gemmatimonadales bacterium. Lineage (GTDB taxonomy): Bacteria > Gemmatimonadota > Gemmatimonadetes > Gemmatimonadales > GWC2-71-9 > DASSQQ01. Next base: position 39,184 of record DASSQQ010000087.1, on the reverse strand, counting down.
CGAGAGCCAGCGGTCGCGGTAGCGGGCGGCGTTCTGGAGCAGCGCGTAGGCCGCGTCGCCCTGGTAAGCGACGATGTCCCGCACCGTCCAGCGCCCGCCGGGCCAGGGCGCGGTGAAATTCCACGAAGCGCGGCGGGGGTTGAAGCCGCGCGCGATCACGGCCAACTGGTCGAAGGGGACCTCGACCGGGCTCGCGAGGTTGGCGCTCGCCGCCTCGGTGAGAATCCGCGCGGCCGCGTGATAATGCTGGAACGCGCGCGCCGGCGTCCAGGCGTCGTAGATCGCGTTGATCGAGATGCCGGTCTTTCCCTGGCCGCCGAGCTGCCACGCGATGTCCGTGCCCAGCGCGTTGTCGCCGTCGATGAGCAGCGGGTCCACGTTGGGCTCGACGGGATCGAGGTAGGGCGGCAGAAAGAGCCGCGAGCCGGTGGAGCCCTGCTGATGCAGGTCCTGCACGATCTGGGGATGCCACACGTCGTAGATCGAGTCCACCGTGAGCTGGGTCTCGACCTGGGTGAAGGCGTACCAGTCCCGGTTGTCGTCGTGCCCGACGTAATGATGATAGAGCTCGGGGGGATGGCTCCCCTCGGCGGGGGTCCCCAGGGTGTGCTCGTACCAGTGCGCGACGATGGTGGCGCCGTCGGGGTTGAGGGACGGGACCAGCCACAGAATCACCTTGTCGAGGATCTCCCGCGTGGCCGCGCTGGTGTCGGTGGCGAGGCGGTAGGCGAGCGCGGCGGGCGTGAGGTTGCCGCCCACCTCGTCGGAATGGACGCCGGAGGTGATCAAGACGATGGCGCGGCCGTCGCGCAGATCGTCCCGGGCCTCGCGGTCGGTGCGGAGGCGGCGCGGGTCCGCGAGGGCGGCGTTGATCTGCCGGTAGTGGTCGAGGCGGCGCAGGTTCTGGGGCGACGAGATCACGAGGGCGAGGAAGGGCGCGCCCAGCGTGGTCTTTCCGAATTCGCGCAGGTCCACGCGGTCGCTGGCGGCGGCGAGGGCCCGGAAATAGCGGGTGAGCGCGGGCCAGTCGGCGAGCTTGCGGTCGTCTCCCGGATCGAATCCCAGGACGGAGCGGGGCGTGGGTATGGGGGCCGGGCGCCGGGGCGCGGGCGCCGCCCGGCGGCCGTGCTGGGCGGCGAGCGGAGCGGCGAGCGTTCCGGTGGCGAGCGCGAGGGGGACCAGCGCGAGGCGAAAGCGATTCATCGGGGCCGGTAAAATACCGGGCCGCGCGTTCCCGCGCGACCGGGGGCTACGGGAGCTGGTGCAGTTCGACCCGGCGGTTCCGGGCGCGCCCCGCCGCCGTGGTGTTGGGCGCGAGCGGATGGGTCGGTCCGTAACCGCGCGCCACCATGCGGTCCGGGCTCACGCCCTTGGCCGCGAGGTAGGCCCGCACCGCGGCCGCGCGCGCCTGGGAGAGCCGGGTGTTCACCGCCGCCGAGCCGGTGTTGTCGGTGTAACCCGCGATCTCGATCCGGATCTCCGGATTGGCGACCAGCGACGCGGCCACGCCGTCGAGCACGCCGTACGAGTCGGCGGTCAGGGCGGAGCGTCCCACCTCGAAGTTCACTCCCCGCAGCACCAGCGCGGTGCGCTTGGTGGTGAAGAGAATCGGACAGCCGGTGGCGTCCACGCTGGTGCCGGGCGGGGTGTTGGGGCACTTGTCGACGGAGTCCAGGACCCCGTCCTTGTCGGTGTCGAGATTGGCGGGACAGCCGCGCGGGTCCACCTGGGTGCCCGCGGGCGTGTTGGGACACTGGTCGAGCCCGTCGTAGACCCCGTCCTTGTCGGAATCGAGGGGGCACCCGGTCGCGTCCACGGTGGCGCCGAACGGCGTCGCCACGCACTGATCGATCCCGTCCGGCACGCCGTCCTTGTCGGTGTCGATGGGGCAACCGGTGGCGTCCACCTTGGCGCCGACCGGCGTATTGGGACACTTGTCGAGGTCGTCGGTCACGCCGTCCTTGTCCGAGTCCACCGGGCACCCGGCGACGTCCACCTTCACGCCGAGGGGCGTGTTGGGGCAGCGGTCGAGTCCGTCGAAGACGCCGTCCTTGTCGGCGTCGGTGGGACACCCGGCGACGTCCACCTTGGCACCCGCGGGCGTGCTGGGGCACTTGTCGATTCCGTCGTAGACGCCGTCGCCGTCCGCGTCGTGCGGGCACCCGCGCTCATCGACTGTGGCGCCGCGCGGGGTCGCGGGGCAGGCGTCGTGCTTGTCCGCGACGCCGTCCGAGTCGGCGTCGGGGGGAGGCCCGAAGTGTCCGAACAGCAGCACCGACACGCCGGCGGTGCCCTGGATGTGCATCGCCCACTTGGGGGGCGACGAGACCGGGAGCTTGCTGGTCGGCGTGAAGATGTTGCGGGCTTCGAGCCGCAGGGCGAGGCGGTCGCCCAGAAGGATGCGGTCGCCGTAGCCGACGTGGAACGCGGCGTCGGTGAATTGACTGTTGCCGCGGAAATTGAGCCGGGTGTAGCCGCCGAGGACGTACACGCTGGAATGTCCGGCGACGAAATTGAAGACGAGGCTCGCGCTGCCGGTGTAGACCTGGGCGCTGCCGGTGCCGGAATCGGCGACCGGGTGCACGTAGCCGCCGTCGAGCTCGAGGCCGAGGGTGTGGCCCAGCAGGAAAAATCCGACCCGCGCGCCCTCGCCGATGTGATCCTTGAGATGGTAGGCGCCGTCGAAGCTGTTGTAGGAGCCGAAGGCGCCGACCTCGAGCTGATGCGCGCGTTGCGCGAGGAGGGGACTCACGCCGGCGGCGAGTCCCCCGGCGACGATCGCGAGCGCCCGGCAGGGGCGGCGGCCTAGTCGGAGCACCCCGACATGGTAACGAGGGAGGGCGCGCTCAGAAAGACCAGACGCCCGCCTTGCGCAGGCGGGTGGCCAGATCCATCCCGCCGAGCACCAGCCCGTGGGCCTTTCCGGCCCCGTCTCGCCATGAGACGCCGGCGGGTCCGACCAGCGTACCGCCGCCCTGGCCGAAGATCGTCGCGGTGCCGACGGGACCGCTGAAGTCGCCGACCGAATCGCCGGCGGCGGCGGCGGCGAGGGTTTCGGCGGCGTTCCCGGCGGCCCCCGGGTAGAGTCCGCCCACCACCAGAATCACGTCCGACAGGTCGAGGGTCGCGAACTGGGAGCGCCCCGCGGGCAGCAGGGTGCGCCCGGTGGCCCAGCCCGCGGTGAAGAATCCCGAGGCCGGACTGACCGACGCGGTGTCGCTCGAGCCCAGGGGCAGGGCGGCGGTGTCGAGCCCGCCGCCGGGGGGGACGCTGTCGCCTCGGCCGCCGAAGACGAGGGCCCGGTGGTCCCGCACCACGCCGCCGCCATAAGCGCGCGCGGCGGAGAGCCCCGGCTCCTGGTACCAGCCGTCGATGCTGCCGTCCGAGTTCACCCGTCCCACGAGGACGGTGGTCTGCGGGTGTCCGGTGGAGTCGGCGCCGCCGAAGACGTAAATGCGGCCGCGCCGCACCACGGCGATCGCGCCGGCGACGGGGACGGGGAGACTGGTGAGCGAAACGAAGGGGCCGAGAACGCTGTCGGCGTCGATGGGCGCGGCGAAGACCGAAGACTGGGCGTGGCCGGCGGTGTCGATCCCGCCGATGACGTAGAGGGCGCCCACCACGGCGTGGGAATTGTACCGGGTGGCGGCCGCCGCCGCGGCGAACGCGCGGGGCTGGGGGAGCACGTGGCTCGCGAAGGCGGAGGTGGTGTCGCGCTGGCGCACCCAGGCGGAGATCGGGGTTCCGGGGTCGGCGTGGGCCACGTACACCCCGGAGTCCGGAATCATCTGCAGCGAGTCCCCGAAGGGCTCGGCGCCTCCGGCCGCGTAAAAGGTAACCGCGATGTCCGGGCCGACGGGCCGCTGGGCCGCGGCGAGGGCGACGCCGACCGGCGCGCGGGGGAACGTCGCGGGCGCGGCCTGCCAGGCGAGGGTCGCGGGATCGAATACGACGTGCGGCAGGACGTGGGCGACGGCGGTGAGCTGGCGGCCGGCGGAGGTGATCACGGTGACGGCCCCGCTCGTCGCGCTGTCGGGGACGGTCACTTCGACGGAGAGATCGGTCCAGGACGCGGAGTCCACCGGGGCGGCGCGTCCCGCGAAGGTCACGGCCCCCGGCGTGGCGCCGAAGCCGAAGCCCTCGATGACGACCGACTCGCCCCGGACCAGGATCGGCTCGATCGCGCCGGCGACGTAATCGATGCGGGGGACGGGGGGCGGAGGAGCCGAGATGTCGCCGGCGCAGGCGAGCGCCCCGGCGGCGACGGCGGCCAGGGCGAGGTTACGAGTGACCGTTCTCGCCTCGCACGAAACGCACCGCGAGGGCCAACTGGTCGGCGAGCTGCGCCAGCTCGGTGGCGCCCTGCGCGAGTTCCTCAATCGCTTTCAGCTGCTCCGACGCCGCGGCGGCGACCGCCTCGGCTTCCTGAGTGGAGGTCTGGGCGATGGTCTTGGCCTGATGGAGCGACTCGGTCATCCGGCCCGCCTGCTCCGCGTTCGCGCGGGCGACCTCGGCGACCCGCTTGCCGGATTTCGCGGTGGAGGCCGCGGCGAGCGCGATGCGGTTCAGGTCTTCTACCCATTCGCCCGAGGTTTGTACCACGCCGGCCAGATCGGCGCGGATCCGCTCCAGGAGCTGGGCCGCGCGGTCCAGCGCGCGCCGGGTGTCGCCCACCGACTTGCCGACGTTTCGCGCCTCCCGGCTGCTCTCTTCGGCCAGCTTGTGCACTTCGTCCGCGACCACCGCGAAGCCGTGACCGTGGACGCCGGCCCGCGCGGCTTCGATGGTCGCGTTCAGCGCCAGCAGGTTGGTCTGGTTGGCGACGAAGCCGATGGTCTCGGAGAACTTCTCCACCTGCGCCGCGACGTCGCGCAGGCGGCGGACCTCGACCACGCCCTCGTCGGTGGTGGCGCCCAGGTCCGCGAGGTGGCGGGCGGCGTCCTGCATCGCGCCGCGGACCTTCTCCGCGGTGCGCTCCATTTCCGCGCCGGCGTCGCGGGTGGCGTCGCCCGCGGCGGTGAGATCGGCCGCCGCCTGCTTCATCCCGTCCGCCTCCGCCGTGATCGCGTCCACGATCTTCGCGGCTTCGCCGGTCCCGTGGCTCGCCCGCTGGGCCGAGGCCGCGACCTCCTCGCTGGACGCGTGAATCTCTTCCGTGGTCGCGGTCAGGGTCTGCACGTAGTGCGTGAGCTGCTCGGTGGCGCCGACGACGGGCTGGACCGATCCCTCGAGCGCCAGCATCAAGGCGATCTGGGGCGCGAGCAGAGAGAGCAGCTCTCCGTCCGAGTCGCGGTACATCAGGGGATCGGAGTGCCGGATGCTCCAGAGGCCGACCAGCTGGCTCGCGTGATACAGCGGCACCAGAACTTCGGAGCCGGGTGTCTCGCCTCCGGGGGAAACGACCTGCAGGCGCTGGAGGTCGTGGGCCACGATGGCGTGATGGGCGCGGATCGCTTCACCGGTGAGGCCGGCGTCGGCGTCGAAGCGGAAGGCGGGGCGGTCCTCGGCGACGGCGGTGTCGGCCACCAGGCTCATCTCCCTCGTCTTCGGCTGATAGCGCGCGAACCCCATGTGCTCCCAGGAGACGAGGCGCCGGGTGAGGTCCTGGATGCGCGAGAAGTTGCGGGAGAGACTGACGTCCCCGGCGATCGCCTGCGCCAGGTGCTGGACCAGGCGCAGCTCGTCGGCCCGCACCCCCATGCCGATGACGTAGAGGCTGCCCACCGTCAGCAGGGCGAGCGCGGCGCCCGCGAGCACGTCGCCGCCGGCGGGGAGATCGCTCTGGAAGAGCCCGAGCCAGGCGAGCGCCAGGCACACCGACGCGATGTAGACGATGGTCTCCCACCGGAGGGTGAGCCAGGCGTCCACCCAGGCGATGGTGCGCCCGAACGCGAGCTCGAGGTAGAAGGTGCCGTTGACGACCGCGGGCAGGAGAATAAGGAAGAGGGCCAGCGGGAGCGCGTTCGCCCCGGTGAGCGCGGCGGGACCGGAGAGCCCCCCGGTCCGGGCGTATACCCAGCCGACCACCGAGGTGCCGAGGGTGAGATGCGCGGCGTTGAAGAGGGCGGCGCGGATGGGGATCCGCCGCAGGGCGATGTCGCCGATCGTCATGGCGATGGGCGCCACCAGCACCGCGAGGGCGGGACCGCGGTCCAGCACCGCGAACGCCACGACGCCCAGGATATAGGAGGAAAAGCCGTTGCCGGGGAGCGGGAGCCCGAAGCGGCGGGAGAGGGCGCCGGCCGCGACGATCCCGGCGCCGAGCAGCGCCGGGCTCGAGCCGAGGGGAAGAGTGCCGCGGAACGCGTTCGACAACACCCACCCGTAGGCGACGGCGGCGCCGACGGTGATGAGGACGCGGAGCCCCAGCGGGCCGATGCGCGTCCGGCCGGAGCCAGCGGGAGAGACGGGGACGGCGGTCACGGTGTCGCGCAAGCTCCGCCGTGTGGCGCGGCGTGTCAAGCACGACTATCGTAGAGGTCATGCACGTCCAGATCACGTACTGCGTCGTCTGAAACTACGAACCCCGGGCCACCAGTTTGGCGGCCGAAATCCGGAAGACCTTCCCCCGCGCTGAGGTCAAACTCATTCAGTCCTCCGGCGGACTCTTCGAGGTGGAGGCGGACGGGCACCTCGTGTTCTCCAAGCGGGCCCTGGGGCGCCACGCCCAGCCCGGGGAAGTGGTCCGACTTCTCGCCGACCTCGGGTCTTGAAAGTCGCGGTCACCACGGGCGGGGGTGACGCGCCCGGCCTGAACGCGGTGATTCGCGGCGCCGTGCTCGCGGCCCACCACCGCGGCTGGGAGTGCTGGGGAATCCGGAAGAGCTACGGCGGACTGCTGGCGGACGACGGCTGCGTCAGGCTCGGCCCCGGCGACGTCCGCGGCATCACCCACCTGGGCGGCACCATCCTGGGCACCACCAATCGCGGCGATCCGTTTCGCTGGCCCACCACGCACCCCGACGGCACCACCACCGAGCGCGACCGCTCCGACGAGCTGGTGCAGGCGTTCCGGACCCGCCAGTTCGACGCGCTGATCGCCATCGGCGGGGACGGCTCGCTGTCGATCGCGCACCGCCTGCACGCCAAGGGAGTCCCGGTCGTCGGCGTACCCAAGACCATCGACAACGACGTGGGCGGCACCGAAACCTGCTTCGGGTTCGACACCGCCGTCGCCACCGCCACCGACGCGATCGACAAGCTGCATTCGACGGCCGAGAGTCACGAGCGGGTGATGGTGGTCGAGGTCATGGGGCGGCGCGCGGGCTTCATCGCGCTGGCGGCGGGACTCGCGGGATCGGCCGACGTCATCCTGATCCCCGAAATTCCGTTCACCCTGGCGAGGGTGTGCGACAAGATCCGGCGCCGCGACGCCGAGGGCCGGCGGTTCAGCATCGTGGTGGTGGCCGAGGGCGCCGTGCCGCGGGGGGGCGAAGAGAGCTTCCTGGACCAGGACCGGCGGCGCCTGGGCGGCGTGGCGGAGAAAGTGGCGCGGGCGATCGCCACCGGCACCGGCAAGGAGACCCGCAGTCTGGTGCTCGGCCATCTGCAGCGCGGCGGGAGCCCCACCACCTTCGACCGGGGCCTGGCACTCCGCTTCGGAGCGGGCGCGGTGCGACTGGTCGCCGCGGGACGGTTCGATGAGATGGTCGCGCTGCGCGCGGGCGCGCTCACCTCCGTCCCGCTCGCCACCGCGCTCTCCGAGGCGCGGTCGGTGCCCCTCGACTCCGATGCCATGGCCACCGCGCGGGAGCTGGGGGTCAGCTTCGGAGACTGAGACTTCGGTATATTGAGCCGTGCCCCCCGTCCGCGATCACTTTCTTCCCCCCGACAGAGCCGCCTTTCTCGCCGCCGAGCCCACCGGGCGGGTGATCGTCATCGCGCCGACGCGCGCCGCCTGCGAAACCATCGAGCTCTCGTTTTCTCTCGATCTCGAAACCCTGCTCACCCGCGAGCACGGCGACGACATCCGCCGCCTGGCGGAATCCAAGCGGGGCTTCGGCATCGTCGCGGGCACGGGCACCGGCAAGACCCTCGCCATCCGCCCCATGGCGGAAACCATCCTCGGCACCAGGACGCTGCGGGTGGGTGTCGTGAATCGGGAGCGCGAAGCCACGCCGGAAACGCCGACCTGGAACGTCGTGATCGTGACCACGGGCATCGCGCGGCGCTGGTTCCAGGACGGCCTGATCACCGCGCGGGACACCCTGGTGGTGGACGAGATCCACCAGACCTCGGCCGAGCTCGAGCTCTGCCTGGCGCTGGGCAAGCGCGCGCGGTGCCGCTTCATCTGGCTCTCGGCCACGGTGGATCCCGCGTTCTACGCCACCTATCTCGAGTCCGCCGAAGTGCTCGAGACCCGGGCCTTCGACCCCGCGCGCGCGGCGAAGGTGCGGGTGCTGGCGGAGCGGCCGCTCGAGTTCCTGAACGAGCGCTTCATCCGGCGGGTGCTGGCCGAGCGGCGCGGCGTCGGGGTGTTCGTCCCCACCCGCGCGGAAGTGGAAGGCATCGCGAAGGAGCTGGGGGACCGCTGGCAGCGTCTCGCCACCGCGTTCTATCACGGCGGGGAGCCGATCCGCGTGATCCGTCCCTTTTTGGACGGCGCGGTGCAGCGGCCCTTCCTCCTCGCCATGACCGCCGCGGGGCAGTCGGCGCTCAACATCCGCGGGCTCGATACGGTGGTGATCTACGACGCCCGCTACGCCAACGTGGTGGAGCGGGGCAAGAACGTGCTCACCCGGCTCTACCTGGGCGCCAACGAGATCCTGCAGATGGCGGGCCGGGTGCACGGCCGGGTGGAGGGCGGGGAGGTCTACATCCTGTCCGACCGCCACCTGGCGTTCGATCAGTTGCGCCCGGCGCCGCCCGAATTCCAGCTGGCGGGCGACGCGGAGCGCGTCGCCATCACCTGCGCGGCGATCGGCGTGGACGCGCAGGATCTCGAGCTCCCGGTTCCCCTGGACCGCCGCGCCTATCGCCGCGCGATCGAGCGGCTCACCGAGCGGGGGCTGGTCGAGGCCGGCCGGTTGACGCGCTACGGCAAGGACGTCGAGGCGATGCCGGTGGAGCGCCCCTGGGGCGAGCTCCTGGTGCAGGCGGAGACGGCGCTGGTGCCGCTGGTGGCGGTGGCCGCGAACATCGAGTCCCTGCACCGGATGACGCGCGAGGAGCGGGACCTGAAGGGCTTGATCGTTCCCGGGAGCGACCACCTCACCGCGTACAACCTGTTCGCCGAGGCGGTGAACCGGCACGGGCGCCTGGGCGCGGTCTACGGGTTACCGCGCCACCTCTTCGATGAAGGGATAGACGACTGGGCCGAGCGCCGGGGCGTGCTGGTGAAAGCGATCGAGGACGTGGCGCTGGGCACGGCCTCCGTCTACCGCCAGCTGGAGCTCCCGCTTCCCGAAAAGCTCCCCCGCGCCGGAGACGCCGAGCGCCATGCGTTCCAGGACCTGGTGGGGAAGATCATGCCCTTCGATCTCGTGATCGATGAGTCCACCGCCGACGGCCAGGAGGCGCGGGTCTCGCGCGGATCGGTGTGCGGGAGCTGGGGGGCGATCGCGGGATCGCTGCGCTACTTCGCCGACCGGTTCGGGGTGCCCCGGGCGGCGATCGAGGGCACCCAGATTCCGGAACGCGTGATCCGCCGCTACGCCCGGCGCGGCGCGCCGACCGTCACCTTCGGCCGGCGGAAGAAGCGCGAGGGTTTGCTGGTGGAGCGGACCCTCGAGTACTTCGGCTTCCTGCTGGAGCGGGACACCGAGCCGCTCACCGGACGCTTCCCCCCGGAGCTCGAGGCCGCGGCGCGCGGGGCGCTGGTGGCCGCGCTCGCGGCGGGGGAGACGCCGCATCCCGACCAGACCCGCGTCGCGCGCGCGCTGGCGCGCTTCGCCTTCTACTGGCGGCGGTCGGGCGGAACCCTCGCCGCCGCGAACCCGGAGCGGGCGCACGCCTTCCTCGGCGCGCAGCTCGCGCGCGTCGGATCGTGGGACGACTTCATCGCCACCCGGCTCGAGCTCGATCCCCTCGCCGCCATCCCCGAGTCCGAGCGGGCGCGGCTCGACGCGCTGCCCGCGTCACTCCCCCTTTATGGCGATCGCGCGCCCCTCGAGTATGACGTCGAGCCGGCGGGTGGCGTGGTACGCCTCGTGCTGCGGGAGGGGCAGGCGCGGCGTCTCCGTGAGGAGGACCTCCCGGCGTTCGACCGTCCCCTCCGCCTCACGGTGTTGCGCGGGCGCCACGAAGCGATTCGCGCGGGATCCATCGAGGAACTCAAGCGCCAGCTTGGGGGTCTCACCCGCGGAGAGCGAGGGCGTCTCACGCGGGGTGGCCGTCGGCCCCGGCGCCGCTAGTCCGGCGTCCCGAGCTGTGACTTCGGGCCGTGTGAGGGGTCTTCACTTAGAAGGGTTCGGAATTGTGACGCCCCTCTAGTCAGGGAGTGGTGCTATGGGTATGCCGATGACGACGAACAATGCTGGTGTGACGCCAACCCCGGCTCAACCGTTCCCCAGCCAGATCGGCCGTGCGGTAATGGACGCGCTGGGCGAAGGCCTCGTGGTGTTCGACGCCGCGGGCAAGGCGCTTTACTTGAACACCAGGGCGCGCCAGGCGCTGGGCGTGAACCAGAACGCGACGGCGCCGCGCGCGGAGCAGCTGCGCCCGCGGCTCTCGGCGCTGGGCGCGCGCACCGTTCCGCTCAAGGCCGGCCCCGCCGAGCTGGGCGAAGCGGTTTTCGTGCCGACCTCCGACGGGCCGCGCACCCTGGCCGAGCAGGAACGCGAGGCCATCGTGGACACGCTGCGCGCGACTTCGGGCAAGCTTGCCGAGACGGCGCGCCGCCTGGGCATCAGCCGCACCACGCTGTGGCGCCGGCTGAAGGCCTACGGCCTGGACCGCGAACACCGCGGCAACGGACGCCGGCAGTAAGTCCACTTACGCGGGTCCCGCGGGCGTCCTAGCTTCCCCGGGCATGCAGCCCGGGCCCTTCGTCATCGAGGAATACGTCCGCTGGTCGGACGTGGACTTCGCGGGCATCATCTTCTACGGCTCCTACGTCCGGTTCTTCGAGATCGCGGAGACGGAGTTGTTCCGCGCCTGCGGGCTCGCGTATAAGGAAGTTTTCGACCGCTACGACGTCTTTCTTCCCCGCAAGGCCGTGCACTCCGAGTTTCACGTGCCGGCCCGGCTCGACGAGCGCCTGCGCGTAGCCGCGTACGTCGGGCGGGTGGGGACCAAGTCCATGACCCTCAATTTCGACGTGTTGCGGGACCAGAGCCCGGTGCTCATGGCCGAGGGCTGGATGGTGCTGGTGTGCGTGGACCGCAAGCAGTTGAAACCGCGCGCCCTGCCGGCGGGTCTCCTGGGCGCGCTCGCGCCGCACACCCTTTCTCCGGAAGCCGCGCGCGCGGCGCTCGGAGTGCGGGCCTCCTGACCCGCGCCCCGTGCCTCGCCGCCCTGGTCCTCGGAACCGCGTGCGCCCACCGCGCGGGTTCCGCCGCGGAGGTGCAGGTGAGGGTGGTCCGCGCGCCCAACGACGCGATCACGTTCAGCGCGCCCGTCACCGGGCGCCGCTGCACCGGGCTCGCCGGCGTGGTCTACTCCGGCGTGCATGAAGGCGACGGCGCGCTGGTGATGGTGCGCCCGGGGCTCGCCGCCGGCACCTATCCGCTCCTCGCGGCGCGAGACACCTCGTCGCCCGCCGGCGCGGTCGCCTCGGTGCGCTACCAGCAGGGTGACGCCGTGTACGGCGCGACCCTGGACTCCGGCGTGGTCATGGTCACCGGGACGGCCGCGCCGTTCGACGTGCGGGTCGCGGGAAGCGGGCGGGAAATGGGCACGGTGCGGCGGCTGCAGGTGACCGCGACGTTCTCGGCGCTTCCGGTCCCGTCCGACACCGTGTCCTGCGCGCCCCCCAAGCCGTGACCATCCGGGTCGGAGTGATCGGCGCGGGGTTCGCGCGGCGGGTCCAGATCCCGGGCCTCCGTCTCGTGCCCGAGCTGGCGGTGACCGCCATTGCGAGCGCGCGCCGGGCGAGCGCGGAGTCGGCGGCGCGGGAGTTCGGCATTCCCCACGTCTACGACGACGGTGAGAGTCTCGCCCGCTCGGGCGAGGTGGACCTGGTGCTCGTTTCTTCCACGCCCGCGGTGCACGCCCGGCAGGCGATCGCGGCGCTCGAGGCCGGGAAACACGTGCTCTGTGAAAAGCCGACCGCCTTGAACGCCCTGGAGGCGCGGCAGATGCTCGACGCCGCCGCGGCCCGGCCGCGCCAGGTCGCGTGGATCGATCACGAGCTGCGCTACGAGCCCAACCGGCGGCGGGTGCGGGAGCTGATCGCGGGCGGCGCCATCGGCGAAGTGCGCCACATCGAGCTGGTGCTGCGCCCCTACCTGCGCGGCGACGGCCGGCCCCAGGCGGCGGACGCGCCCTGGAACTGGTGGTTCGACGCGGCCGAAGGCGGCGGCATCCTGGGCGCGGTCGGGTCGCATCTCATCGATCTCTGCCGGTTCTGGACCGCGAGCGAGGTGGTGCACGTGACCGGCCGGGTCGCCACCTTCGTGCGCGAACGCAAGGACGAAGCGGGCACCACCCATCCCGTCACCGCCGACGACTTCGCCAGCCTGTCCCTGCGGATGGGAAGCGGCGCCGTCGCGACCATCATCCTCACCTCCGCCGCGCACCACGGCGGCGGGCACTCGGCGCAGATCACGGGAAGCGCCGGGACGATGGTCTTGACCGGCGAAACGAAGCTCGAGCTCGGCCAGGTTGGCGAACCGCTCGCCGACATCAGCGTGGCGGACGATCTCTGGGAGCGCACCAAACCCAACAACATGTGGGGCCGCTCCTTCGTGCGGGTGGCGCGGGACCTGGCGCGGGTGATAGCCGGCGGCGTTCCCGAAGGGACGCCCGCCGGCTTCGCCGACGGGCTCGCCATCCAGCGCGTGCTCGACGCGGTGCGCGCCGGCCGCGGCACGCCGCTAGATTGATCCCCGTGGAGCAGACCTACTTCCGGAAAGGCTTCGGCCTGAAGGGCGCCATCGAAGGCGCCCTCGTCGCCGATTACCACAGCCGGGTGGTGGACGCGGTGCGGGCGCGGGACCACACGCTCACCGTGGGCGATCTCACCTTCCGTCTCGCGCGCGAGTTCGGGTTCTGCTACGGCGTGGATCGCGCGGTCGAGTACGCGTACGAGACCCGCACCAAGTTTCCCGACAAGAGGATCTTCCTCGCGGGCGAGATCATCCACAATCCGCACGTGAACGCCAAGCTCGAGGCCATGGGCGTGCGGTTCCTGCACCGGCCCGACGGCGGCGAGTTCGACCTCTCGGGCGTCACCCCGGACGACGTGGTACTCCTCCCCGCCTTCGGCGTGACGGTGCGGGCCTTCGAGCGCCTGCGGGGGCTGGGGTGCGTGCTGGTGGACACCACCTGCGGCTCGGTACTCAACGTCTGGAAGCGGGTGGAGGCCTACGCCAAGGACGGCTACACCGCGATCATCCACGGCAAGTACTACCACGAAGAGACCAAGGCCACCGCCAGCCAGGTGACCAAGTATCCCGGCGGCCGCTACGTGGTGGTGCGGGACATGGCGGAAGCGCGAGTCGTGTGCGAGTACATCGAGGGGCGGGGCCAGCGGGACGCATTCCTCGAGAAGTTCGCGCGCGCGGCTTCCCCGGGTTTCGATCCGGACCGCGATCTCTCCCGCGTCGGCGTCGCCAATCAGACCACGATGCTCTCCAACGAGTCGCTCGCCATCGCGGGCGAGATCGAAAAGAGCATGGCGGCGCGCTTCGGCCGCGAGGCGCTGGCCCAGCACTTCCGCACCTTCGACACCATCTGCTCCGCCACCCAGGAGCGCCAGGACGCGGTGCTGAAGCTGATCGAGGAGCCGCTCGACCTGATGGTGGTGATCGGCGGGTACAACTCGAGCAACACCACCCACCTCGCCGCGATCTGCGAGGGCCGGGTGCCGACCTATCACATCGAGGACGCGGCCTGCATCGACCCCGAAGCGGGGACGATCCGCTTCCAGCCCTCCGGCGCCAAGGAGGAGCGGCGTGAAAAGGGGTGGCTCGCCCCGGGTCCCCTGCGCGTGGGGATCACCGCGGGCGCCTCCACCCCCAACAACAAGATCGGTGAAACGATCGAGCGGATCGCCGCGAGCCGCGGCGCCTCACTCGAGGCCGCGCTGGCGTAGCTACGGCTGCTGGGCCGCCACCACCTCGTAGCTGCCGGCGTGTCCGGCGCTCCTGCGCACCACCCACCCCGACGCCAGCTCCAGCTTCCAGCCGTTTCCGGCAAGGGTCTGTCCCGCCGTATCCGCGGGCGCGGCCACCGCGACGCTCGTGAAGTCCGGACTCACCAGCGCGCCGCCCTCGGAGACTTGGAGCGTTCCCCACGAGGCCTTGAAGGTCCCGGTCGGATAGACCGTGCCCGCGTCGCCCAGGGGGACCAGGGTGTTGGGGTCCATGGTGAAGCCCAGGTCGCGCTGCTTCAGCACCAGCACCGGTCCGTCCACCAGCCGGGCGCGGTACGCAGCGAGCCTGGTGGCGCGCTCGGTGGCGCGGGAGTCTTCCGCGGACATCACCGCCGGCGCGCCGTAGGCGCGCGCGGCCGACTTCGCTTCCCGCTCGAGGCCGTCGTCGGCGCGGAAGCCGAGCGCCTGCGCGAGCAGGCCCGCCGGATCGTGGCGCAGCCGGACCCGGGTTCGCCAATCCGGCGCGTAGCGGTCGAGCAGGAGCCCGATCGCGGGACCGGTGGCGTACGCGAAGGAGCGGACGTAGGTCGGCCGCCCTTCGTAGTCCGCGAGCTCGGTCGCGAGACGCTGGTCGGAGAGGCCGGTCGCGGCGAGGGCGAGCTTCGCGCCGGTGTATTCGGCCAGCCCCTCCTGCGTTTCGAGCCTGGCCTCGAGGGAATCGGCGCCGCGGTAGCGGGAGAGCCGATAGGCGCGGAAGAGGAGCGCGTCACGCGCGGCGTCACGGGCGCTCGATCCGCCGGACGAGAGCGCCGCGGCCAGCGCGTGGAGCTCGAGTCTCAGCCACACCCGCCCATCCCGCTCGTCCAGGTGCGGGCTCGACGCGTCGGGCGAGGAAAGTCCGAGCTCCGCCTGAATGCGGTGGAACGATTCGTGGGCGAGCAGCTCGATGCGCGAGAAGCGGTCGGCCGGAAGGGGCAGCATCACCATCGCCCAATGCACGCCGCCCCAGGTCACCGCGGTGTTCGAGGGAACGATGCCCGCCGGCAGCGGGCCCACGTACACCGACCCCGAGGCCGTGAGGAGATGATTGGAGTCGGGCTGATTCGCGATGACCGCGCGGGTGGCCGGATCGACCAGGGACAGCGGGCCGCAGAGCGGCCGGCCCCAGAGGGCACCGCCGTCCCTGGCGCAGGCCGCGGCGAATTCCGCCAGCGCTTGCGCGCCGGCCGCGGTATCGAGCTGCGCGGTGAGAGGTGAAGTGGTGAGCGCCAGGACGGCTGCAAGCGCGAGGGGACGCCGGGAGTAGCGGGTCATAGTGCCCTCGTTTGCAGGGGTTACCTACGGTCTGATGCGCCGGCCGGCGAAAGGGTTGCGTCGCGGGCCGCAGCTTATATTCGAGCATGGCCTTGTCGGGGTTTCATCCGGCCGTCGCGCAGTGGTTCGGCGAGCGCTTCCGCGAGCCCACCGAGCCGCAGCGCCGCGCCTGGCCCGCCATCCAGGCGGGGAAAGACGCGCTGATCGCGGCGCCCACCGGCGCGGGCAAGACCTTCGCGGCCTTCCTCGCCGCCATCGATTCGCTGCTCCGCCAGGCGCTCGCCGGCACGCTGACCGACGAGATCCAGGTGGTCTACGTCTCGCCGCTCAAGGCCCTCTCCAACGACGTCCAGAAGAACCTCACCGAGCCGCTGGCCGAGATCGCGCAGAGCGCGGCGCAGCTCGGCCTTCCGGCAATCGAAATCCGGACCCTGGTCCGCACCGGGGACACGCCGGCGGCCGAGCGGCAGGAGATGCTGAAGCGCCCGCCGCACATCCTCGTCACCACGCCGGAGTCGCTCTACCTCATCCTCACCTCCGAGCGGGCGCGGGAGATGCTGCGCTCGGTGCGCACCCTGATCGTGGACGAGATCCACGCGGTGGCGCGCGACAAGCGGGGGAGCCACCTCACGCTCACCCTCGAGCGCCTGCAGGCCCTCGCCAGCCGGCCGGTGCAGCGCATCGGCCTCTCGGCGACCCAGAAGCCGATCGAGGAGATCGCGCGGTTCCTGGTCGGCGCCGGGCGCCCGCTCCCCGAAATCCTGGACGCGGGGCACGCGCGCGAGCTCGATCTCGCGATCGAGATCCCGTCGTCGCCGCTGGAAGCGGTGATGGCGCACGAAGTGTGGGAGGAGATCTACGACCGGCTGGCCCAGCTGATCGGCGAGCACCGCACCACGCTGGTGTTCGTGAACACCCGCCGGATGGCGGAGCGGCTGACGATGCATCTCTCGGAGCGGATCGGCGCCGAGTTCGTCACCTCGCATCACGGATCGCTCTCCAAGGAGAAGCGGCTCGACGCGGAGACGCGCTTGAAGGGCGGCCAGCTCAAGGCGCTGGTGGCGACGGCGTCGCTGGAGCTGGGCATCGACATCGGGACGGTGGACCTGGTCTGCCAGATCTCGACTCCGCGCGCCATCGCGACCCTGCTGCAGCGGGTGGGGCGTTCCGGCCATCACCTCGAAGCCATTCCCAAGGGGCGGCTCTTCCCGCTGTCGCGGGACGACCTGCTCGAGTGCGCGGCGCTCTTCCGCGGGGTCCGGGCGGGGCGGCTCGACCGGCTGATCATTCCGGAGCGGCCGCTCGATATCCTGGCGCAGCAGATCGTGGCGGCGGTCGCCTGCGAGGAGTGGAGCGAGGACGACCTCTACGCGATGGTGCGGGGCGCGTATCCCTACCGCGACCTCGCGCGCCCGACGTTCGACGGCGTGGTGCAGATGCTGGCCGAGGGATTCACCACCAAGCGGGGCCGCCGCGGCGCCCACCTTCATTATGATGGCGTGAACCGCCGGCTCCGGGCCCGGCGCGGGGCCCGGCTCGCCGCGATCACCTCCGGCGGCGCGATTCCCGACATCGGCGACTACCGCGTCATCCTCGAGCCCACCGAGACCTTCGTCGGCACCCTCAACGAGGATTTCGCCATCGAAAGCTCGGCCGGGGACATCTTCCAGCTCGGCAACGCGTCGTACCTGATCACCAAGGTCGAATCGGGGCAGGTGCGGGTGGCGGACGCGCAGGGCCAGCCGCCCACCATCCCGTTCTGGCTGGGCGAAGCGCCGGCGCGCACCGTCGAGCTCTCCGAAGAAGTTTCCCGGCTCCGCGCCGATCTGGACACCCGGCTCGACGACCAGCGCGGCGCCATCGCCTGGCTGGAGAGCGAGACCGGACTGCAGGAAGCGGCGGGCCGGCAGCTGGTCGAGTACCTCGGGGCGACGAAGAAAACGCTGGGCCTCATTCCCACCCAGGAGTCCATCGTCCTCGAGCGCTTCTTCGACGAGGCGGGCGGGATGCAACTGGTCCTGCACGCGCCTTTCGGCGCCCGGGTGAACAAGGCGTGGGGGCTGGCGCTGCGGACGCGGTTCTGCCGGTCCTTCAACTTCGAGCTGCAGGCCGCGGCGACCGACGACGCGATCGTGATCTCGCTCGGGCCCCATCATTCGTTCGCGCTGGAAGACGTGTTCCAGTACCTGAAGCCGCAGACCGCCGAGCATCTGCTGGTGCAGGCGATGCTCGACGCGCCGATGTTCCAGAGCCGCTGGCGCTGGAACGCGACCCGCGCGCTCGCGGTGCTGCGCAGCCTCGGCGGGAAAAAGGTCCCCACGCCGCTCCAGCGGATGCAGGCCGAGGATCTCTCGGCGGCGGTCTTCCCCGACCAGCTCGCCTGTCCCGAAAATCTGGTGGGCGATCGCGAGATTCCCGATCACCCGCTGGTCCAGCAGACCATCCACGATTGCCTCACCGAAGCGATGGATCTCGCGGGCCTGGTGCAGGTGCTGGAGCGGATGGAGCGGGGGGAAGTGCGGCTCGCGGCGCGGGACGTGACCGAGCCGTCACCGCTCGCGCACGAAGTGCTGAACGCCAAGCCCTACGCCTTCCTGGACGACGCGCCGCTCGAGGAGCGGCGGACCCAGGCGGTGGTGACCCGGCGCTCGCTCGACGTGAAGACCGCCGAGGAGTTCGGGAAGCTCGACACGGACGCGATCCTCCGGGTGAAAGAGGAAGCGTGGCCCGATCCCGAAAACGCGGACGAGCTGCACGACGCGTTGATGGTGGCGGGGGCGATACCCAACGCGGAACGCGGAACGTGGAGCGCGGAACGGGGGGCGCGGAGCGCGGAATGGGGCGCCCTGTTCGCCGAACTGGTGGGCGCGGGACGGGCCGCGCGGTTGCAGGTCGCGCCCGGGCTCTGGGTCGCGGCGGAGCGGCTGCCGCTCGCGGAGGCGGCGTATCCCGGCGTGACCTGGGAGCCGGCGGGCGTCCTCGCGCCGGAGCGGGAACGCGCCAAGACCTGGACCCGGGAGGACGCGATCCGGGAGCTGGTGCGGGGCCGGCTCGAGATCGTCGGGCCCACCACGGTGGCCGAGATCGCCGCCGCGCTCGGACTTGCCGAGAGCGACGTGACCTTCGGCCTGGGCGCGCTCGAGCACGAGGGGTTCGTGCTGCGGGGCCGGTTCACGCCCGGGCGGGAGGGAGTCGAGTGGTGCGAGCGGAGGCTGCTCGCCCGGATTCACCGCTACACCCTGGACCGCCTGCGCAAGGAAATCGAGCCCGTCACCGCGGCGGACTTCATGCGCTTCCTGTTCCGGTGGCAGCGGGTGTCGCCCGCGACCCGCGCCGAGGGGCCGGAGGGGCTCGCGGCGGTGCTCGATCTGCTGGACGGCTACGAACTTCCCGCCGCCGCGTGGGAGACCGACGTCCTCCCGGCGCGGATGGCGGAATACGATCCGCTGTGGCTCGATGGGCTCTGTCTTTCCGGCGAAGTCGCGTGGGGGAAGCTGGAGACAACGCGGACCGCCGACCGAGGAACGGGGAACTGGAAGGCGGGACCGATCAGGTCGACGCGGATCGCCCTGTTCCGCCGGGAACGAGGCGCCGTATGGCGCGCACTGGCCACGCCACCCGATCTCGACCAGCTGTCTCTCAGTCATTCAGCGGCCGCCCTGCTCGCGGCGCTCCGGGAACGCGGCGCGTCGTTCTTCGGCGACCTCGTCAACGCCACCGGACTCCTCCGCACCGAAGTGGAGAAAGGGCTGGGCGAGCTGGTGTCGTGGGGCGTGGTCACCTCGGACAGCTTCTCCGGACTCCGGGCGCTCCTCGTGCCCTCCGACCGCCGGCGCCCGGTGGGGAATCTCCGGCGGCGGCGCGGGAAGGTCGCGCCGTTCGGCGTGGACACCGCGGGGCGCTGGTCGCTCGCCGGGAAGTCGTCGCTCCTCCCCGAGGATCAGCTGGCGGAGGCGGTGGCCTGGCAGCTGCTCCGGCGCTACGGCGTGGTGTTCCGGCGCCTGGTCGAGCGGGAGAGCGTGCTGCCGCCGTGGCGCGACGTGCTGCGCGTCTTCCGCCGGCTCGAAGCGCGGGGCGAGATCCGGGGCGGGCGGTTCGTCGGCGGATTCTCGGGCGAGCAGTACGCGCTGAGCGAGGCGGTGGGGCTGCTGCGGTCGGTGAGGCGAGAGGCCGGGATCGGGGATGGGGGACTGGGCGAGATCGTGGTGCTCTCGGCGGCGGACCCGCTCAACCTGGTCGGCATCATCACGCCGGGGGAGCCGGTGACGGCGATCGCGTCGAACCGGATTCTCTATCGCGACGGGATCCCGGTCGCCGTGAAACTGGGGGAAGGGGGCGGCGGGAAAGGGGAAGCGTTCCTGGTGGACGTCTCTCCCGACGACGCTCCCGCGCTCCGCACCGCTCTGGTCCGCGGCCGCCCGGCGCCGATGGTGCGCGCCTACCTCGGAAGACGCTGACCGTCCACTCCGGCGGGCCGTAACCCTTCGTGCCCGAGCTTCCCGACATCGTGGTCTATCTCGAAGCGCTGCGCCCGCGAATCGTGGGGCGAACCCTGGAGCGGGTCCGGGTCACGAGTCCGTTTCTGGTGCGGAGCGTGGAGCCGCCGCTCGACGCGGCGCCGGGGCGCACCGTGACCGGCGTCTCCCGCCTCGGCAAGCGCATCGTGATCGCGCTCGAGCCGGATCTCTTTCTCGTCATTCATCTGATGATCGCGGGGCGGCTGCGCTGGAAGCCGCCCCAGACCAAGGTGCCCGGGAAAATCGGCCTCGCCGCGTTCGATTTCGCCTCCGGAACTCTGCTCTTCACCGAAGCGTCGGGCAAGAAGCGCGCATCTCTCCATCTGGTGCGCGGGGACGAGGCGCTGCGCGCGCTCTCGGCGGGCGGACTCGAGGTGCTGGAGGCGACGGCCGCGGAATTCCGCGCCGCGCTGCGCCGCGAGAACCACACCCTGAAGCGCGCGCTCACCGATCCGCACATTCTCTCCGGCGTAGGCAACGCCTACTCGGACGAGATTCTCCACGCCGCGAAGCTCTCGCCCTTCGCGCTCACCGGCACGATGTCCGATGCCGATCTCGACCGCCTGCACGCGGCGACGCGGGCCACGCTCACCGGCTGGATCGCGCGGCTTTCGGCGGAAGCCGGGGACGGGTTCCCCGACAAAGTGACCGCGTTCCGGGAGGAGATGGCGGTACACGGGAGGTACAAGCGGCCCTGCCCGGTTTGCGGCTCGCCGGTACAGCGGGTGCGCTACGCCGAGAACGAGATGAACTACTGCGCCACCTGCCAGACCGGAGGGAAGGTGCTGGCGGACCGGTCGCTGTCGCGCTTGCTGAAGGACGACTGGCCCCGCTCGCTCGAGGAGTGGGAGGAGCGGGTGGGGGGCTAGCCCCAGTCCTTGCTGTCCGGCGCCACCTGGCGCAGGGAGCGGAGCAACGACATTGGCGATTGCGGATTGCGGATCGCGGATTCGCCGGCCGGGCTTTCCAATCCACAATCCGCATTCGGCAATCCACAATTGACCTGCAGTCCCCGCACTTCCTCCGCCAGCACGTTCAGCGTCCCGTCGTCCTTCGCGAGCTTGCCGATCACGTGCAGGAACGGCTCGCCGCGCACCGCCACGCGGCATTTGGCGTAGACGTCGGGCCGGACGATCACGTTCACCATTCCCCGCTCGTCTTCCAGCAGAACGAACACGATTCCCTTGGCGGTCTCCGGCCGCTGGCGCGCCACCACCAGGCCCGCCACCTCCACCCGGACGCCGTGCTCGAGACCGGGGAGCCGGTCGGAGAGCACCAGGCGCCCGGGCAATGATTCCCGCACCAGTGAGAGCGGATGCCCGCTCGCCGCGAAGCCGAGCATCGCGTACTCGGCGAGAAGACGGTCGCTCTCGCCCACGCCGGTGAAGCGGAGTCGCTCGTGCGGATGATCGAGCGGCAGCTCGAGCTGGCGCCGCACTCTCTTCTCGTTCCGCGCCGCTTCCGACGGGAGCCAGAGCCCGATCTGCCAGAGGACTTCCCGCCGGGTGAGGCCGAACCCGTCGCACCCGCCCACCCAGGCCAGATTCTCGATCGCGGTACGATTCAATCCCGCCGGCGCTCTGCGCACGAAGTCGCCGAGGCTGCGGTAGGGGCCGTTCCGCTCCCGCTCCAGCACCGCCGCCGTCGCGGTTTCTTCGCTCCAGTCCCTGATGAACCCGAGCCCGATCCGCAACGCGTGCGCCTCTCGTCTCTCGCCTCCCGTCTCTTGCTCCACCGTGCACCACACGTCGCTCGCGTTCAGGTCGGGCAGCCGGATGTCCACCCGGTTGCGCTTGGCGTCCCGGCCCAGAAAATCGAGCGAGTAAAATCCCATCGGCTGGTTGTTGAAGAGTCCCACGTAGTACTCGACCGGGTGATAGTGCCGGAGCCACGCCGACTGATAGGCGAGGAGCCCGAACGCCGCCGCGTGCGACTTGGGAAACCCGAACTCCGAGAACGCGATCACCTGCGCGAAGACCCGCTCGGCGGTCTTCTCCGATACCCCGCGCGCCATCGCGCCGGCGCGAAATTCCTCCCAGAATCCGCCCATCAGCTCCCGGGAGCGGCGGCGGCTCATCGCCCGCCGCAGGGCTTCCGCCTGGCCCGCCGTGAATCCCGCGAGCGCCTGGCAGACCTGCAGCACCTGGTCCTGATAGAGAATCACGCCCAGGGTCTCGGTGAGCGCCTCTTTCAGCAGGGGATGATCGAGCGGCGGTTCGTAAGGGAGCCCCTTGGCGCGCGCCGCGCGCTGGGCTTCGCGCCGGCGCACGTACGGATTCACCGCGCCGCCCACGATCGGTCCCGGCCGCACGATCGCCACTTCCACCGCGAGGTCCTCGAGGTTTCGCGGCCGGGTGCGGCGGATCATCTGCATCTGGGCGCGGCTCTCGATCTGAAAGAGCCCCACCGTGTCCCCGGCGCAAATGCGATCGTAGACCGCGGGGTCCTCGAAGTCGATGCGCGAGAGATCGGGCGGCTGGCCTTCTTTCCTGGCGACGAGCTCCACGCATTCCTCCACCAGGGAGAGCATGCCCAGCGCCAGGAAATCGATCTTGATGAAGCGCGCGTCGTCGCAGGAATCCTTGTCCCACTGGCAGAGCACCCGGTCTTCCATCGCGGCGCGCTCGAGCGGCACGATTTCCACCAGGGGGCGGCTGGAGATGATCATCCCGCCCACGTGCTGGGAGATGTGGCGCGGGAGTCCCGCGATCTCCTCGGCCAGCTCCACCAGCTCCCGCCAAAGCGGCGCGTCCACCCGGTCCCGGAATCCCGGGAGCTCCTGCAATTCCTCGCGCAGGCCGCCCGCCGAGCGGTGGTCCGCGAGCCGGGCGACCTGTTCCAGCTCTCCGGGCGGGAGGTCGAGCGCCTTGCCGATCTCCCGCACCGCGGAGCGCAGGCGGTAAGTGGGATAGGAGCAGACCAGCCCGGTGTGCTCGTCGCCGTAACGTTTGTAGACCCGCCGGATCAGCTCCTCGCGGATCTCGCGGGGGAAATCGAGATCGATGTCGGGGACCGACGCGAGGGTTTCGTTCAGGAAGCGGCCGATGAAGAGATGGCAGGCGACGGGATCCACGTGGGAGAGGCCGAGCAGGTAGCACACCACGGAGGAGACCGAGGAGCCGCGCCCCCGGCCGGGGAGGAGGCCTCCCATCGCGCGGCGGGTGCCGCGCCGCACGTCGGCCGCCACTTCGCGCGCGAGGTCGAAGAGGTCGTGATAGACCAGGAAAAATCCCGAGAGCCGGTGATGCTCGATCAGCCGCAGCTCTTCGGCGAGGCGCCGCTCGGCTTCCACGCGGTGCACCGAGTCGGGCGGGTAGCGCTCCTCGAAGCGCGCCCGGCAGAGCTCGGCCAGGGCCTGGGGGGCGGGCGTGCTTGCCGCGCCGTGGAAATCGGGGAATCCGTAGCCCAGGTCCTTGGTGAGGTCGAAGGCGCGGCAGCGGGCCGCGATTTCGTCGGTGCGGCGGACGGCATCGGGGCGGTCGCAAAAGATCTCCGCCATTTCTTCCGGCGGGCGCAGGGCGAACTCGGAGTTGGGCTGGCGCACGGTGTGGGAGCCGTCGAGCGTGGTGCGCTGGCGGATCGCCACCAGCACGTCGTGCAGCCGGTGCCGCTCCCGCCGGTGGTAGAGCACGTTGCCGGTGGCCACCACGTCGAGCCCCGCGGCATCGGCGAGATCCGCGAGCGCGCGGGTGAGCGTGAGGTCGCCGCGGACCCGGTTGCGCTGCAGCTCGACGTAACATCCGTGCCGCCCGAACACCGCGCGGCAGCGCTCGGCGAGCCGGCGGGCGCCGGAGCGGCTGGCCGCGAGGGCGCGGGGGAGGAGCCCGTCCCGGCCGCCGGAGAGCACGATCAGCCCCTCGTGCCGCGCTTCGAGCGAGGCGAAGTCGAGCCGGGGATCGCGGCGATCGGCGCGGGACAGGTGGGTCTCGGTGAGGAGCCGGCAGAGATTGGCGTAGCCCGGCGGCGTTTCGGCGAGCAGGGTGACGCGCGCGCCGTCCGTCAGCGTGACGTCGGTGCCGGTGATGGGCTGGAGATCGAGCCGCTTCGCCGCGTGCGCGAAGGCCATCGAGCCGTAGAGCCCGTTCCGGTCGGTGAGGGCGAGGGCGCCGTACCCCAGCTCCCGCGCCGTGAGCACCAGCTGCTCGGGGAGCGACGCGCCATCCAGGAACGAGAAGGCGGAGTGACAGTGGAGCTCGGCGTAGGCCATAAGGCGTGGTGGGTGGTGCGTAGCGCGCGGTCATGTCGGAACCAACCACGTACCACGCACTACGCATGGTGTTTTTATGGTTTCTGCATCCACCACTCGTGGGTGTTGAGATCCCGATACAGCACGACGTGATGTCCTCCTTCGAGCAGCAGCTCGTAGTAGGTGCGCGTGAGCGGACGCCGCCACCACTCGTCGTCCACCCGCCAGGATTCAAGAACCACCTCGACGGACCGGCGGACCGACGGGCCGGCGGACCGAGCCACCGTCACCGGATTGCCGGCCGCGTCCACCTCGACCTCCACCCGTTGCGGGACGTTGATCGCGCGGAGCCGGTCAGACATTGCCAACGCACCACGCATTACGCACCACGCCTTTGGTTTTATGGCTCATAATCGATCAGCGCGTAACGCCGCTCCGGCAGGCGGGACCAGGGCTGGACTTCGATCACGTGATAGAGAAAAGTGCGCCGCAGCTTCAGGCGGATCTCTTCGGTGGCGGCGCGGAGGGCGCGGCGGCGGCCCGCGCGCGCGGCGGCGGTGGCGTCCCGCGCGAAGAGCTGCAGCTCGGTGGTCCCGGGCGCGAAGGCGGTGAACTCCACCGTGAGCCGCTCCACCGCGCCCGCGGGCGGCGATTGCGACAGCCGTACCCGGAGCGGCGCCAGAATCCGCTCCCGGTCCGCGGTGGGATCCTTGAGGGTCACCTCGGCGAGCCAGGAGGTTCCCTGTTCCAGCTCGGCCCGAGCCCGCGCCGTTTGCACCCGCCATCCGATGCGCCGCGGGGAGGCGAGGGCGCGGGCGAGGAGCTGGCGCAGGGACGCGAGCAGGAGCTCTTCTCCCGCGACCGGCGTGAAGAACGCGAGCGACACCACGATCGGCTCCGGGAGCACCCGTCCCACCACGGGCTCGACCGCCCGGCCCGCCGCGAGCCGCCAGATCCGGCGCCCCGGTTTTCCGAACTGCGAGACCACGGCTTCTTCGGGGAGCGCCGCGAGCTTGCCCAGGGTGTTCACGCCCAGGCGGCGGAGCCGGCGGTGAGTGTCGGGGTCGAGCGGGAGGACGGCGATCGGCTGGCCCGCGAGGAATCGCGCTTCGTCACCGGGCGGGACGATCACCGCCGCGCCGGGTTTGGCGCGCGTGGCGGCGACCCAGGCGGTGAACTTGCCAGCGCCCCAACCTATCCGAAACGCGGAACGGGGAAGTGGGAACGCGGAACATGCGATCGGGCTTTCCGTTTCTGTTCCGCGTTCCGCGTTCCGCATTCCGCGTTTGACGGCTTCGACGAACCGCTCCGGCCCGCCGTAAATCCCTTCCATCCCGTCGCTCCCCACGAACGCCCGCCCCAGCTCCTGAGGCTCGACCACGGGGCTGACGTTGGAGAGCCGCGCGAGGAGGGCGGAAAAGCGCTCGTCGTAATGGACCGGATCGGGTTCGATCAGGGTGAGCGCGGGGCAGAGACCGATCGCCTGGCTCACGGTGAGACCGGCGCGCACCCCGGAGCGGCGGGCGAGGGGCGAGACCTGCCAGACCCGCCGCGCGTCGTCGGGGGAGAGGATCGCGAGCGGCAGTCCCGCGAGCTCCGGCCGCCGCGCTTCTTCGCAGCGCAGGGCGAAGAGCGGAATCCAGCAGCACGCGGCGAGGGTGCTGGTCGGGGGACGCCGGGACGCTTGAGGCATTGACAGATTTCCTCGGGGGCCCGAATATATCCCGAAGCCACAAAAGGCCGCAAGATGCCTGGATCATCCGCCTAACCTTTTGACGGATCGGGCCTTGATGGGCATAGTCAAAGCCAGAATGCCGCGGCGCGAGCAACCCTCTCTCTTCGACGCCCCCGAGGCGCTCCCGCCTCCGCGCCCCGACCTGGTCGCGCTCGCCGGCTCGCTCCCGCCCGCGATCCGTTTCGGCACTTCCACCTGGACCTACGACGGCTGGGCGGGGGACGTCTATCACCGGCCCTACCGCGGTCCTCAACCTGCGAAACGGCTGGAGGAATACGCGCGCTATCCGCTCTTCCGCACCGTGGGGATCGACAGCGCCTTCTACGATCCGCCGTCGGAAGAAACGCTCGCCGCGTACGCGAAAGCGCTCCCGCCCGGCTTCCCCTGCGTGAGCAAGGTCTGGGACCGGATCACCGCTCGGCGCTTCAACAAGGATCCGAAGTGGGGGAAGGACGCGGGGACGAGGAATCCCGATTTCCTGAACGCGCAGCTCTTCAAGGACGCGGTGCTGCTCCCGTACTCCCGCGTCTTCCGCGATCACGCCGGCTGTTTCGTGTTCGAGTTTCAGGCGATGCGGGGGCGCGACCTCCCCGGCCCCGGCGAGTGGGCGGAGGAGCTGGATCGCTTCTTCACCGAGCTGCCGGCCGAGTTCCGGTACGGGGTCGAGCTCCGGAACGCGGAGCTCTTGCATCCCCTCCACGGGGAGGTGCTGAAGCGCCACCAGGTGGCGCACGTGTTCAACTCCTGGACCGAGATGCCGACCATCGGCCAGCAGCTGCAGCTCTCGTTCGTGTTTCCGGCGCCGTTCACGGTGGCGCGGGTGCTGTTACGGCCGGGGCGGCGCTACGCGGACGCGGTGGAGCGCTTCCGGCCCTACGACCGGGTGCAGGAGCCGAACCCGGAGTTGCGGGGAGACTTGTTGCGGCTGATCGCGGAAGCGCAGCGGCGGCGGCTCGAAGCGTTCATTTTGGCGAACAACCGGGCCGAGGGAAACGCGCCGGGCACGGTGCGCGCGCTGGCCGAGATGTGGCGGGAGGGGCACGAGGGCTAGCGGGTCGGCGGACGCTCCGCCTTCCAGTCAAGGCGAGAGCGCCAGCTCTCCCTGCGGCGCCTGCGGCACCGCGCGATAGCGGTCCCGCATTCCGTTGTTGACCGGGAATCCCCACTTCACCTGTAATTTTTTCACGCGACGGCTCAACGCACGCGCGTACGCGTCCGGCGCGCCGGTCGCGCGCGAATACGCCGTGCGATAGCGCTCCATCAGTTCCGGGAATCGCTCGGCCAGCACCGGAAGGAAGCGCTCCCGCACCGCGGAGTAGAGCCGCAAAGCGCCGGCGTGGATGAAGCGCGCGCCCGCGGCCTTGGCGTCGCGGAAGAGCGCGTCGAGGTGCGGCACGTCATCCGAAAGTCCGGGGAGCACCGGCGCCACGATCAGTCCGGCCTCGAGTCCGGCGTCGGTGAGCTTTTTCAGGGCGCGGAGACGCGCGGCGGGCATCGGGGAGCGCATCTCCACCGCGCGGATCAGCGGCACGTCCACCGAAATCAGCGAGATATAGATCTCGATCGCGCTCCGCCGCGCGATCCTGGTCAGCAGGTCCACGTCCCGCGCGATGAGTGGGCTCTTGGTGATGATGCCGAGGGAGAGTCCTTCGTAGGTCGCGAGGCGCTCCAGCACCCGGCGGGTGATCCGGAACCGCCGCTCCGCGGGCTGATAGGGATCGGTCGCGGTACCGATCACTATCGTTCCCGGCATCGGGACGGCGGGCGGGAACGCGGTGCGGAAGTAGCGGTGCAGGTCGCGGTCCAGCGCGGCGAGGACGCCCTCATCTTTCACGAAGACGCGCTTCTCGAAGGCCTCCCAACCGTGCTCCCCGCGGAACTCCCCGAACTCGGCGTCCGACAGTTTGCCCGCGTCGTGCGCGCGCTCCACCACGTAGCGGTGCGCGTAGCGCGCGTAACAGTAGGTGCATCCGAACTCGCAGCCCACGTACGGATTCAGGGACCAGAAGTCCATCCCGGTCTGCGCCGGCGGGTTGAGCACCGAACGCGGCGCGAGAGAAACGAACTTGGTCCCGCGCAGTCGCTCGTCCAGGACCTTCAGCCGCACCGGGACCAGCCGCAGCTCGGGCACACCACGCACCCCGACTGGCGGGCGAGCGCGGAGCCGCAATCGGGGCAGGGCTTGGGCTTCGGGGGGACGCGGGGGGCGGGAAGTTCGAGGCGCTTCTCGGTCATGGGAGGTCTCCGGGTCGGAACCAGGGTCGTGACCCGAAGATATACCGAAGCCGAGAAAGAGCAAGTACGGTCTCGATTATCCGCAGACAGTTTCAGCGCATCACGGCGACAGCGTTCCGGCGCTAGGCGCCGCGAGTCGCCACGGTCCGCTTCCAGCCGTAATAGACCGGCACGCCGAGGATGACGAGCGCGAGGCCGAGGAAACTGTAGGTACGGGTGGCGTCGCTGGTGAGGAGCGCCAGCGCGATCAGGCCCGTGGCCAGGACGTACAACCCCGGAAGCCAGGGGTAGAGCACGGCGCGCACCGGGCGGGGCGCGTCGGGGCGCTTGACCCGGAGCGCGAAGAGCCCGATCGCGGTGAGGGCGTAGAACACCAGCGCCGCGAAGATCACGAAGTTCAGCAGCTGGTTGTAGGTCCCCGAGAGACAGAGAAT
Source organism: Gemmatimonadales bacterium (assembly GCA_035702425.1). GTDB lineage: Bacteria > Gemmatimonadota > Gemmatimonadetes > Gemmatimonadales > GWC2-71-9 > DASSQQ01. The sequence continues at coordinate 10,569 of DASSQQ010000087.1, read as the reverse complement.
GCAGGTCCAGATCGCCTGCACCACGAGGGCGAGCGCCGGGGTCCTGTACTTCGGGTGCAGCGTTCCCGCGGAGCGGAAGAACAAATTGTCCTTCGCCATGGCGTAGGAGACGCGCGCCCCGGAGAGGATCAGGCCGTTGTTGCAGCCGAAGGTCGAGATCATGATCGCGACCGACATCAGCACCAGTCCCGGCGCGCCGAAGATCGCCTGCAGGGCCGCGGTGCCGACCCGGTCCTGGGGCGCGGTCATGATGCCGCCGGCGGGAAGCACGTTCAGGTAGGCCACGTTGGCGAGCAGGTACAGCACGGTGACGGTCAGGGTGCCGAGGGCCATGGCGAGGGGGATGTCCTTGGCGGGGTTCTTGAGCTCGCTCCCCGCGAATCCCACGTTGTTCCAGGCATCCATCGAGAACAGCGACCCCACCATCGCGGCGCCGATCACGGGAATCACCGCCACGCCGAAGCTTCCCTTGGGCCAGAAGTTGGCGCCGAAATTCGCGGCCAGGGCGTCGGCGTGGCGGCCGATCGTGACACCCAGGAGAATCAGGGCGGCGAGCGCCGCGGTCTTGATGGCGGTGAGCGAGGTCTGGATGATCGCCGCCGTGCGCACCCCGCGCACGTTGATCCAGGTGAGGAGCACCACGGAGAGGATGGCGAAGATCCGCTGCGGCGAGACGCCGACCACGATGGGGCCGATGGGCTGGGGGAACGTGATCGTGGTGCCCAGCCCGGCGTAGGTGTCCGGGGAGAGGCCGGGCCAGAGCACGCCGGTGAACCGCGCGAAGGCGACGGCCACCGCGGCGATGGTGCCGGTCTGAATCACCACGAAGAGGGTCCACCCGTACAGGAACCCGAAGAGCGGCGAGATTCCCTCGCGGAGGTAGATGTACTGCCCGCCCGCGTTGGGGAACATCGCGGCCAGCTCGCCGTAGGTGAGCGCCCCCATCAGGGTGACGACACCGGAGAGCCCCCAGACCAGGAGCAGCAGGCCGGGGGTGTGAACTTCCCGGAGGATCTCGGCCGAGACGATGAAGATCCCGGACCCGATCATCGAGCCGACCACGAGGGCGGTGGCGTCGAGCCGGGAGATCGCCCGGACGAACTCGGTTGCGGGTCGTTGCGCGGTCGCCATGCCGTGCTCCTGTGCGGGGAGTGGACCGGGGAACCCGGCTAACCTAGTCCGCTCCGGGAGCGGCCGCTATCTTGGGACGGACGACCGCAGGTCCCCACCCCCGAAGAGCGAGGACACCGTGCGCCTCTTGCCGCGCGAAGAGGAATTCTTCGCCCTGTTCGTCGAGGTCGCGAACCGGAACCAGGAAGCGGCCCATTTCCTCCGGGAGCTCTTTCAGGCCGCCCCGGACCGCCGCACTCCCACCGTCGAAGCCCTGAAGCGCCTCGAGCACGAGGCGGATCAGGTCACCCACGAAGTGGTCAACCGCCTCGACCGGACCTTCATCACGCCTCTCGATCGCGAGGACATCCACCAGCTCGCCTCCGATCTGGACGACGTGATGGACGCGATGGACGGGACCGCGCGACGGGCGCAGATCTTCCGCCTGGGGCCGGCGCCGGAAGGCGTGAAGCGGCTCACCGAGGTCATCGAGCGGATGACGGCGGCCCTGGCGGAAGGGGTGCGGCACCTCAAGAAGGGCGACGACGTGATGCGCTTCTGCGTGCTGGCCAAGAATCTCGAGGAGGAGGGCGACGCGATCTACCACGAGTCCCTGGGCCAGCTCTTCGAGAAGGAGCGGGACGCGCTGGAAGTGATCAAGTGGAAGGAGATCTACGACAACCTGGAGCGCACCCTGGACCAGGCCGAAGACGTCGCCAACGTGCTCGAGTCCATCTCCCTGAAGCACGGCTGATGTCCACCGGCGTCGCCTTCGTCCTCGCGATCATCGTGGTCGCGTTCTGTTTCGATTTCATCAACGGCTTCCACGACGCTGCAAACTCGATCGCCACCGTGGTCTCGACCCGGGTGCTCTCGCCCTCGGCCGCGGTGGTGTGGGCGGCCGCGTTCAACTTCATCGCGGTGTTCGTGTTCGGCACCGCGGTCGCGAAGACGATGGGGAAGGGGCTGGTGGACCTCTCCATCGTGGACTCGAACGTGATTCTGGGCGGGCTGATCGGGGCCATCGTCTGGGACCTCATCACCTGGTGGGCCGCCCTGCCCACTTCATCGTCGCACGCGCTGATGGGCGGCTACGGCGGCGCCGCCGTCGCGAAGGTGGGGCTTCCCGCGATCATCGCGTCGGGGTGGGTGAAGCCGCTGCTCTGGATCGTGCTCGCGCCCGTCATCGGCCTGGTGCTCGCGCTGGCGCTCACGGTGGCGCTGTCCTGGGCCCTGCGTCGCGCCCTGCCGCGCAAGGTGGACCATACCTTCCGGCGTCTCCAGCTGATCTCCGCCGCGGCCTACTCCCTGGGCCACGGCACCAACGACGCGCAGAAGACCATGGGGATCATCGTGGGCCTGCTGTTCGCGGAGCGGGCGTTCTTCGAGCACTTCCCGGTGCACCAGCTCTACCTCACCACGCCCGACCACGTGCCGACCTGGGTGGTGCTGTGGGCGGGCGCGGCGATGGGGCTCGGCACCATGGCCGGCGGGTGGCGGATCGTGAAGACCATGGGCCAGCGGATCACCCGGCTCCAGCCTTTCGGCGGGTTCTGCGCCGAGACCAGCGGGGCGATCACCCTCTTCGTCGCGTCGCACTACGGGATTCCGGTCAGCACCACCCACACCATCACCGGGGCGATTTCCGGAGTCGGGGCGGCGCGGCGGATGTCGGCGGTGCGGTGGGGGGTGGCGGGGCGGATCGTGTGGGCGTGGATTCTGACCATCCCGGCCGCGGCCTTCGCGGCGGCGGTGGCGTACTTCATCCTGCACGCGGTGCTGAGCTAGCTCCGCGAGTCGTCCCGGGCCCGCAGCCGCTCCAGATCGATCATCGCCACGCCATCCACGTAGCTCGTCACCGGCGCCTGCGAGAGCTGGGCCAGGCGGTCGAGCGACCCGCCGATCCGCTTGGTCATCGCGATGATGTTCTCGAGCGACGTCCGGTCCTCCCCCGACTGGCCGCCGTGCGCCAGCAGCTGGGCCTCGGCGGAGATCGTCGCCAGCGCGTTGTTCACCTCGTGCCGGATGGTGACCGCGATCTGGGAAACCGTCGCCACCCGCTGGTTCTGGATCTCGTGCAGGTAGTAGTAATGCAGCTGCTGCGAGAGCCATCCCACCGAAATCGCGAGCGCGCCGTACGCCGTATAGATCGGCACCGTGATCCGCCAGTCCTCGGGCTGGAGACTGATCGCCACCAGCAGCTGGATGGCGGTGAAGAGCACCGTGCCCATCGCGAGACCGGCCACCGCGCCGCGCATCCCGTAGTGGAGCGCCAGGAGGTACGCCGGCACCAGGGTGAGCAGCCAGACCAGGTCGCGGTAGGGAACCTCTTCGGCGCTGACGAAGGTGAGCACCAGGGAGGGCGCGAGGAACGCGGCCGCGCAGTAGAGCCACCAGCGCTTGGGGAGCGGCGGCCGGTGCGCCATGGGGGTGAAGCCGAACGCCCGGGTGAGGCGGGAGGGCACGGGGCGACGGACCCTAGTCGAGCTTCAAGGTGAGCAGGCGCAGCTCGGTCATCTCCTGAATCGCGTACCGCACGCCTTCGCGACCCAGCCCCGACGCCTTGGCGCCGCCGTACGGGAGCCGATCCACGCGGTAGCTCGGAATGTCGTTCCCGTTCACGCCGCCGACGTCGAGCGCGGCGTAGGCGTGGAACATGGTCTTCAGGTCCGCGGTGAAGACCCCCGCCTGCAGGCCGTAGGGCGAGTCGTTGACCTGGGCGATCGCGTCGTCCAGGCGGGCGTAGGGCATCACGGTGACGAGCGGCGCGAAGACTTCCTCGCCGTTCACCTTCATCGTCGGTTTGGTCTTCAAGAGGACGGTGGGCTCGAGCACCGCGCCGCGCCGCTTGCCGCCCACCGCGACCTCCGCGCCTTCCCGCACCGCCTCCGCGATCCAGCTTTCCACCCGCCGCGCCGCCTCTTCGGCGATCATCGGCCCCACGTCGGTCTTGTCGTCCAGAATGTCGCCCACCTTGAGGGCCCGGACCCTGGGGAGGAAGAGGTCGAGGAAGCGCGACAGCACCCGCTCCTGCACGAAGATGCGCTGAGTGGAGATGCAGGACTGGCCCGCGTAGGTGAACCCGCTGACGGCGCAGCGGGCCGCCGCCCATTCGAGGTCGGCGTCGGCCTCGATGATCGCGCCCGCGTTCCCGCCCAGCTCGAGGGCGACCCGTTTCGACCCGGCCCGGGCGCGGATGGCCCAGCCCGCCTTGGCGCTCCCGGTGAAGGAAATCATCCGCACCCGGGGGTCGTCGATCAGGATCTGCGCCACTTCCACGTGACAGGGGACGACGTTCACCGCGCCCTCGGGCCACCCCGCGCCCCGGATGATTTCGAGGAGCCGGAGGGTGGTGAGCGGATCCTGGGGCGGCGGCTTGAGGGTGATCGCGGCGCCGCAGGCCATGGCCGGCGCCATTTTGTGCGCGGCGAGGAGGATGGGGAAGTTGAAGGGCGTGATCCCGACCACCGGGGAGAGCGGGAAGCGGCGGGCGATCGCCATCCGGCCCGTTCCCGCGGGGACGACGTCGGCGGGGAGGACCTCGCCCTCGATCCGCGTCGCTTCCTCGGCCCCTTCGGCGAACACCGAGATGGCGCGGCCGACCTCGACCCGCGCCTGGCTGATCGGCTTGCCGGCCTCGAGGGCGAGGGTGCGGGCCAGCGGCTCCCGCTCCGCCGCGACGGCATCGGACACCCGCCGCAGCATCGCGGCCCGCTCGTGGGCGGCGAGCTGGGCGAGCGCCGGCGCGGCGCGCAGGTTGGCGTCGAGCGCGGCCCGCACTTCTTCGGGACCGGCGAGACTGACCACGCCGACTTCACTGCCGTCCTGCGGCGAGCGGATGACGCTCGTCTCACGCTCCGCGGTTTTCATCGTTCCAGCGCCTCCACGACCACCTGGGCGATCGCGGCGTCCTGCACCCCGACGCCCGTCAGGTCCGCGACGGTAATTTCACTCTCCTGCTCCCGGCCCGCGAGGCGGCCGGAAGCGAGATCGGACAACTCCCCATACACCCGGGCCCGCGGCGGGAGCCCGGCGGCGAGCACGTGATGCAGATTGCCGTAGCGCTCGGCCTGCACCGCGCGATCCACGATCAGCCGGTCGGCCTTCACCAGCAGCGCCGGCTCGAGCTCGATCTTCCCCGGACTCCCGGTTCCGGCCGAGGTCAGGTGCGTGCCCTTGGCGACCCAGGCCGCCTTGATGAGCGGCGTGGTGCTCGAGGTGGCGGTCACCACGATGCGATGCTGGCGCACTTCGGACTCGAGGCCCGCCGCGACGCGGGTCTCCACGATGGACGCGAGATCGCGCGCCAGCGCCTGGGCGCGGTCCGGCGTGCGGTTCCAGATGGTGAGCCGCTCGATGGGCCGCTCCGCCACGATGGCGCGCGCGGCGAGGGAGGCGAGCGCGCCCGCGCCCACCAGCAGCGCCTCCCGCGCGTCCTTCGGCGCCAGGTATTTCAGGGTGAGCGCGATCGCCGCCGCGGTGCGGAGGTCGGTCAGGTAGCCGTGATCTTCCAGGAGATAGGCGGGCGCGCCGGTTTCGCCGTCCAGCAGCAGGAAGAGCCCGTCGCCCGACGGAAGGCCGCGCGCGGCGTTGCGGTAGAATCCGGTCGCGACCTTCAGCACCAGGTAGCGCGCGCCCGCGAGCCGGGCGCCCTTCACGTGAACCTCCGCGTCCACGTCCTTCAACTCGACCACCATCGGCTCGGGGAGCGTGGCTTCGCCGCGGGCCAGGGCCTGGAAGCCCCGCTCCACCGCAGCGGTCGCCGCCGCGAGGCTCACCTTGTCCTTGAAGGCCTCGAGCGGAACGACCTTCATCAGTCGCCGAAGGCGCTCGCGAGCCCGCGCGCGGTTTCGGCGAGCGCGGCCTCGAGCTCCCGCTTCTCGTTCCCCATCCCGAAGCGGATGTGGCCCGGCATTCCGAAGTGCTCCCCGGGCACGAGCAGCACCGAGTGCCCGGCGCGCAGGCGCTCGACCAGCTTCAAGCCGTCCACCCGGGCCCGGTACTTCGCGAAGCAGATCGCGCCCGCCTGCGGCGCGTGCCAGGTGAACGCGTCGCCCAGCGACTTGAGCCAGCTCTCGAGCACCGGCCAGTTCTGGTTCAGGATCCCGCGGGTGCGCGCGATGATCTTTTCGCGGACCTTGGGAGAGAGCGCGAGCGTTGCCAGATGGTCCGACGTGCCCGAGGGGCCGATGGTGGTGTAGTCGTGCCGCGCCCAGGCCTCGTCCGCGAACCCCGGGGGACCCACCAGCCACCCGATGCGGAGTCCGGGGAGCCCGTAGGCCTTGGAGAGCCCGTTCACCACGATCAGCTTCTCGTAACTCCCCCAGAAGGACGGCGTGGTCGTTCCGTCCCGCTCGGCGCCCTGGTACACCTCGTCGGCGAGGAGCCAGGCGCCCGCCGCACGGGCCCGGTTGACGATGAGATCCCGCATCGAGGCGGAAAGAATGTGCCCGGTGGGGTTATGGGGATTCGTCACCACCACCAGCTTGGTCCCGGGCGCGATGGCGCGCTCGATCTCGGCCGGGTCGGGCTCCCAGCCGTTCTCTTCCCTCAGATGAAAGCCGCGCACCGTGGCGCCCAGGTTCTGCGCCTGTCCCCAGATCTGCATGTAGTTGGGGAGCATCATGGCGACCGCGTCGCCGGGGGCGAGCAGGCGCCAGCAGGCCACGAAGTTCGCCTCGGCGCTCCCCGTGGTGACGAGCACCTGATCGGGCGAGGCGCCGGGGTACAGCGCCGCGATCCGCTCTCGCAGCGCGTCGGTGCCGTTGGACTGGCTGTAGCCCAGCCGGACGTCCAGGAGCGGGTCGCGCGAGGCCTTGGCGAGCTCGAGGAGCTCGCGCACCGAGAGCGGGTGCACGCCGGACTCGGAAATGTTGAACTTGACGCGGTTCTCCCAGGTGGACTGCCAGCGCTCGAGCTCGAAGGGGGTGAAAGGCGCCATGAGTCGTCAGTCCTCAGTGGTCAGTGAGAGCAGATCGCCGGGAGCGTCGAGCCAGTAATCTGGCGCCAGATCTTCGAGATCGCTCCGGTCGAAGGGGCCCCACAGGGCCGCCGCGGTCCTGACCCCGGCGGCGCGTCCCGACTCCATGTCGTGCCGCGAGTCCCCGATGTAGACGGCGCCGCCGGCCGGCGCGCCGAGGAGGGCGAGGGCCTTGAGGACGGGCTCGGGGTGCGGCTTGGGGTGGGTCACCTCGTCGGAGCCGACGATGGCCTCGAAAGCGTCCTCGATGCCGGCGAGCCGGAGCCCGCGCAGGGCGCCGCTGCGGAGCTTGCTGGTGACGAGCCCCAGGCGGCCGCGCTTCTTCAGCTCCCGCACCGCGGGGACGACGCCGTCGTAGGGGCGGACCAGCTCGTCGTGGTGGGCAAGGTTGTACTCGCGGTAGGTGGCGACCATGAGCTCGATCTCCGCCGGATCCTCGGTCCATTCCCTGAACTGCACCCAGAGCGGGGTGCCGAGGCCTTTCATCCAGACCTGGTCCGGCGGCTCGATGCCCCGGTGGGCCTTGAGGGTGTGCCGGTAGGAGCGGAGGATGAGCTCGATGGAATCGATGAGCGTGCCGTCGAGATCGAAGAGGAAGGTGGAGAGCGCCACGGGAGGAAGCTAACAGGAGCGGCGCTCGCGCGGCGCGAGGGACCCGGGTAGGTTCCGCGCACCCCTTCACCCCGAGGCACGGATGCTTCGCAGGACCTTCGGCGTTCTCACGCTGGCCGCGCTCGCCGCGTGCGGCGGCGCCAAACCCCTCACCGAGACCCAGCGGGCGGCGATCGCGGATTCGGTCAACGCGGTGGTGCAGGGCATTCTGGCGGACGTGAACCAGCGCTCGAGCGCGTCCTTCAAGGATTATTCGGCCGATCCCGACGCCCGCTTCGTGGAGAACGGCGTGCTCTATCCCTCCCTCGAGGCCCTGCGCTCCTCGGATTCGGCGGCGAAGACCCTCGTCACCGCGTTGAACGTCCGGGCGACGAAGACCAACATCGTGGTGCTGGGGCCCGACGCGGCGGTGGCGACGATCTCGACGGCTTTCACCGCGACCGGCACCAACGGGCGCGAGGTGAGCGGGGACGGGGTACTGACGGCGGTGGTGGCGAAGCGGGGCGCGGCGTGGAAGGTGATCGCGAGCCACGAGTCGGAGAAGGACCTGGCGAAGATCATGGCCGCGTTCCTGGCGCCGGCGGCGAAGAAGGCGGGGGCGAAAGCGCCCGCCAGGAAGCCCGCGGCGAAGAAGAGCACCAGGCGGCACTAGGGCCGCACCAGGATCGCGGCGGCGAGCCGCGGGGGCTCGGGGTCCCCGGCCGGTTCGAGGGGCGGCAGGCGCCGGTGCCAGGCGATCAAGTCGGCGATCCGGAGCGGGGCGCGCCGCTCGAGGAGCCGGGCGAGCTCCAACTCTTCGCCCGCCGTCATCCCGCGGGCGAGGCGCGCGACCAGCGCGTCGAGAAGCGCGAGGCGGCGGATGTTTCCCCGACGCGCCGCGTTTTGGGCCGTGGCGAGCGCGAGCGGGATCAGGCGGCGGCCCGGCGCCTGGCGGTCGGTGGCGCGCCAGCGCGCGAGGGCGAGCGCGTTCAGCCGCTCGCGCAGGAGCGGCGCCGCGCGGCGGATGGCGTCGGCGAGTGACGTCCCATCGGCCGGCATCGCCCGCGCCCCCCGCGCTTCCCGCGCCTCCTCGAGGACGGCGGTGACGCCGGCCGGATCGCTCCGCGCCCCTTGTCCATCCACCATCACCGCCTCCACGACACCTCCGATTCGCGCCACCAGCGCCGCACAGGCGTCCACACCCGCGATGGTGGCGTAGCATCCCTCCGCTCCCTTGGCGCCGTCGGCGATCGTCTGCAGGCGGTCGCACCAGTCGAGCCCCGCGGCGGGCACCGCGCCGCGCACGGTTTCGATCTGGGCCGCGCCGGCCGCGCCCTGGGTCCCGGCCTTCGCCGCGAGCCGGCTCTCCAGCCGGAGCGCGCGCTCGATCTCCCGAGGCGGCAGGAAGGAGACGGTTTCGACCGGCGGCCCGGCGGCGCCCAACCGGTCCACCCGGCCCACGCGCTGCGCGAGCCGGGCCGGAGTCCAGGGGAGGTCGTAATGAATCACGCGACTCGCGTCCTGGAGGTTCAGGCCCTCGCTGCCGACGTCGGTGGTGATGAGGACGTCGGCCCGCATCGCGGCGGCGGGGGGCGCCGCTCCCTGCGCGAGCGGCGCGAACGCTTTCAGGATCTGGCCACGGTCGCGGCTCGCGGCGGAGAGCGTCACCACCCGGTGCGCGCCGCGCAGTCGCCGGGCGAGGTGACGCACCGTGGCGGTCGCGGAAGTGAAGACGATGGTCTTGCGATCTCCCGCGAGAAGCCGCTCCAGAGCATCCGCCTTGGGGTCCGGGCCCGCGCCCGCCTCGCGCGCGAGGCGCCGGAGGCGGTCCAGCGCGGCGTCGTCGAACGACGGGAGTGGTGACGCCGCCGCGGGAAGAAGGAGTGGAAGGAACGCGAGCTGGAGATCGTCGCCGTCCTCCCTCGGGAAGAGGCGCTCGAAGTCGCGCGCCGTGAGCGCCCGTGCGTCGCGCGCGGCCTCTCGCGCGAGGTCGGCGAAGGCGCGGTGCCGCGCGAGACTTTCCTCGAACGCGGGCAGGCTCGAGGCCAGCCGGTGGAGAAGGCCGATCCGAACCATCGCGGCGGCGCCGTGGCCGGGGGAAAAACGCGAGATTTCCCGGGCGAGGGTCGCGAGCCGGGCGGGCGCCGCCGCGGGCGCGCGAACCGTCCGGCCCGGAGCGCGCGCCGGGAATCGCAGGGCGATCGGCCCGCCGGCGTAGCCCCCGCGCACCCGCTCCCGCGAGCGCGCGACCGTGAGCCGCGCGACGCACGCCAGCCCGGCCTCTCCCATCCGTCGCTCCCGCGCCGCCACCGCGAGGGACGGCACGCCGAGCGCCGTGAGCGCGTCGTCGCGGAGAAACAGACGGAGCAGGTGCAGGAGGTCGCCGGGACGATTGGTGACCGGTGTCGCGGTGACGAGGAGGAGACGCGCCCCTACCGCCATCGTGGCGAGCGAGCGGTACCGGCGGGTGCGGGGGTTCCGGAAATGATGCGCCTCGTCCACCACGATGAAGCGCGCGCCGGTCCCGATCGGCTCTCGGCCGCGGGAGAGTGCCTGGTGACTCACCAGCGTCGCTTCGAGGCGGTGCTGTGCCAGGAGGGAGCGCCACTGCGGGACCAGCACCGCGGGGACCACCACCTGAGTCGGTTCCCGCAGCCGATCGATCAGGGCCAGCGCGATGTAGGACTTGCCGAGTCCCACGGCGTCCGCGAGGAGGGCGCCGCCGTGCCGCGCGATCAGTCCGGCGAGGCGCGCCGCCGCGGGGATCTGGTGCGGCGCGAGCCACGGCGGCCACGGGCCCGGCGCCAGCGGACCCCCGTCGAGCAGCGCGGCCGCGCCCTGGCGCGCGACCTCCCGCGGGTCCGCCGGCCGCGCCGCGCCGAGGAGCG
>DASSQQ010000086.1:0-3570 GCA_035702425.1 Gemmatimonadales bacterium | reverse complement strand
GGGGCGAGCCGTCGTCGGTGAAGTTCTGCCACCGCGCCGGCATGAACTACGTGTCCTGTTCCCCCTTCCGCGTCCCCATCGCCCGGCTCGCGGCGGCCCAGGCCGCCCTCGAGGAAGCCGGGCACATCAACCGCACCAAGGCGACGGTCTAGCCGCGGCTCAACGCCGCCCCGACCAGCAGCAGGAGCAGGGCCTCGACGATCGCGGCCGAATAGGCCGTGCCGCCGGACGTCTTGTGGGTGATCTTGGTTCCGAGGCCAGCCAGGTACACGCCCCAGATCGCGAACGGATTGATCCCCTTGAGGAAGGCCAGCACGAAGCCGGTCGCCCCGGGGGCGAGCAGGTCCAGCCCCAGCGCCGGCTGCATGTCCGCCGGCGTGCTGATCGCGCTCGTTCCCTTGAGCTCGAGGACGATCAGCCCCACGATGGAGAGCGCGATGAAACTGACGGCGGAGTAGGTGATCACCGACAGCAGGGTGCCGAACTTGGCCTCGCCGCCCAGCACCGACACCATCACCCAGAGGATGAAGGCGCCGATGAGGAGGAAGAGCACCATGAAGATCGGCGGGGCCACCACGGCGACGATGGGACCCACCTTGAGCGCTGCGGCCGTCTGCTCCGGCGTCACGTTCGGCGTCTGCGCCATCTGACCGGCGATCGCCACCTTGGTGAAGGGCAGCTGGACCGCCGCGACCCCCAGAGCGATTACGGCCAGCACGATGAAGGGGGCGAGGAAGCGCGGCTTTTCGCGCACCCGCTCGAACACCGCGCCCGGCTCCCAGATCACCCGAAACAAGTCTAAGGCCGCATCCATTGGTCGCTCCGTTTCGATGGCGGATGGCGAATCGAACGGCACCAACTTACACCCGGAAGGGCTTTCCGCAATGCGCGTTCCGAAGGTCGCGATGGTGGGGGCGGGCGGGTACGCGCGGGACATCGAGGATTCAGTGGCGATGCACGCGGCGCCCGTCGCCGCCGCGTGCGCCTGAGGATCAGGCGGCCGGCGCGACGATCTCCCGGTGCTGGTCCACCCACCAGGCCCACAGCACCGTGAGCGCCCCCGCGATGAGCCCCACGATGGCGATCGCCGCCGTTCCCGGCGGGGCGCCGCCGAGGAGGGTCGAGACGTAGCCCAGCACCAGGAACAGCACCAGCCCCGCGGTTCCGAACCGCCCGATCCGGTCCCGCGCGCGGGTCCCCCCGGCATACAGCGCGACCCCCGCGGTGAGCATCGCCGCCTCCACCACCACCGTGAGCGGCGCCGAGTTCCAGAGGCCGAGCCCGAGCACCGGGCCGCCCCACGGCGACACCGGCATGTCGGGCCGGTGACTCACCACGTCGAGCACCCAGTGGCTCACCACCAGCAGGAACAGGACCATCGCCCCGGGCCGGTACCTGGTGACCGCGTAGTACCCGCCCCCGAAGAGGGCCCCCCACACTGCCGCCATCACCAGGCTGTGGGACCAGGGATACGAGGTGAACGTGAGATTGAGAAACGGATTGGGGTTCGGGGTGATGGCGACCCGCTCGACGCCGGCCAGGATGAACACCGGCCAGAGGAAATCGAGGAGGGCCGGCGCCAGGATCAGAGGGCCGAGGGAGGTCCGGGGCGCCGCGCGCTTGGCGGCGAAGCCGAGGGCGAAGTGGCCGATGAACAAGTGGAGGCGCGGGGAATCGAACCCCGGTCCGAGCAAGAATCCGAAATCACTCCTACGTGCGTAGGCGTCGCTTTTTTGGTCTCACCGCCTCGGCGCGTCGCCGGCCCTGGCGGTAACTAGCCTCGACAGCTCTCGCGTAACCCCCGGAGGCGGAGAGTCACGCCAGCCCGACTTTGCGATACGTGAGCGCCGCCTCAGGCGGGCTGCCACTCACGCAGGTGCGTGAAGCCGAAGCTTACGCAGCCAGAGCCAGTTCAGAGTTGGCTTGTGTAGTTTCCCAGTTGATTTACCAGGTGACTGAGAACCTGGGCACGCAGCGAAATCCTCACCTTACCCGTCGAAACCTGTCGCCCCCTTCCGCCGGCAACCTAGCCGGAGCGCTCCGCCTTTTCAACCCGGTTCCGCCCCGCCTGCTTCGCGCGATAGAGCGCCGCGTCCGCGGCGCCGCGCAGGTTCTGCGGGTCGGCCACGGTTTCGTCGTAGCTCGCCACGCCGCACGACACCGTCAGCGGCCGCGGGGTCCCGCTCCAGTGCCACGCCGTGCCCGCCACGGCGCGCCGGATCCGCTCGGCCACCTCGAGTCCCTCCGCCATCGGGGTTCCCGGGAGCCAGACCGCGAACTCCTCGCCGCCGATCCGGGACACCGAATCCACCTCGCGCACCTGCTCTTCGAGCAGCCCGGCCACGTGGCGCAGCGCCGCGTCTCCGGCCGCGTGGCCCAGCGAATCGTTCAGCCGCTTGAAATGGTCCAGGTCCACATAGATGAGCGTCGAAGGCGCGCCGATCCCCGTCGCCGCGTCCGCCACCCGGCCCTCGGTCACCCGCTGGCGCGCGAAGATCGCCTCGAAGGCGCCGCGGTTGCGGAGCCCCGTCAGCGCGTCCCGCTCGGCGCGGCGCGTGGCGTCGTCGAGCGCGCGCCCCACCGCGATCCGGGGACCGAGCTCGCCCACCAGCCGCCCCAGCTGTTCGGCCAGCGCCGTGGCGGGATCGACCGGAGGACCGAGCACCACCAGCGCGCCGATCCCCACGTGACCTTCCATCAGCGGGTACGCGGTCCCGCCCCGCTCCCGGCGCCGGCGCTCCGGCACCCCGGGCCCGAAGATGTCTTCCCCTTCGCTGGTGATGACCGGCAGGCCCGACTCGATCGCCCGGGCCACCGGCGATCCGGCGGCGAGAGTGACGTGGTCGAGCCGGGGATCCGCCGCCGAGGAGACCGCGGCCACCCGGTCGGCCTGCGACGCGCCGTCCCGCACCACGATCGCGGCGCCCCGCTGCGCGATCTGCTGGACCAGCTCCACTCCCGCCCGCGCCACGCCTTCCAGGGTCTGCGCTCCCCCGGCGATCGCCGCGAGACGGCGGGCGACGGGAACGCCGGTCGCGTCCATCTCCTCCTCCGCCAGCCGCATCCCCGCCACGAGACGGCGCAGGTCGTCCGCCGCGGTCTCGGTCTCCGCCGCCGCTCCATCGGCGAGATAGAGCCCGGCCCCGTACGGGAAATCGCCGACCGCGACGTAGGCGCCATCCGCCTCCTGTTTCACGTGCAGGCGGCCGTCCACCGACGCAAGGTGGACCAGCGCGGTGCCGCGCTCCAGCGCGTCGTCCAGCACCCCCTCGGCGGACGCGATGACGTCCCCGCCGGCGAGCCCGCAGGCCCACGCGGCGCGGCCCGCGTGCGCCCGGCGCACCAGATCGAGCGCGTGCTCGAAATCGATGGGACGGGATTCGGGGGTTTTCCTCCCCCAGGAGCGGAACGACAGTCCGAGGCCCGCCACGAAGCCGCCCAGCGCCGCGAGGAGACCCCACCAAGCCCCCCGATACGCGGCGACGACCGCGACGATGACCCCGAGCACCCGGAGCCCGCGCGCCAGCGCGAGCCCCGACGTCGGACGCGTCACGAGTGGTTGATGCGGCT
>DASSQQ010000085.1:0-33973 GCA_035702425.1 Gemmatimonadales bacterium | reverse complement strand
TCACGGCGTGAAGACCGCGCACTTGGCGGCGCCCGATACCGCGTGCGCCACCTGCCATGTCCCGCTCGCGGAAGCGACGGGGCTCGCGGCGGCCGCGGTCGCGAAGTTCGACGCGCCGCCCTCGCACCAGGACACCGCGTTCGTTCACGGCGCGGCGCACGGCGCCGCGGCCCGTGCCGGGACGCCCATCGCCGCGAGCTGCGCCACCTGCCACGCGCGAGACTTCTGCCTCCAGTGCCACGTGGACGCGCCGGAGCAGCCGGCGATCGCGGCGCTCCCGCGGGATCCGCGCGCCACCGCGATTCGGGCCCGGCTTTCGGCTCCCGGCTCGCACGGGGACGGGACTTTCCTCGCGACCCACGGCGCCGCCGCCCGCGAAGCGCCCACCACCTGCGCCTCGTGCCACACCCGGGAGAGTTGTCTCACCTGCCACGCGGCCACGGTGCGCGTCGCCGCCGCGATGCCCGCGGCCGGCCCCGATCGCGGCATCGGCGCGGTGATCGTCCGGCGGCCTCCGCCGTCGCACGGCGCGGATTTCGCCCGGCGCCACAAGGTCTCCGCGGCGGTGGCGGCGGCGAGCTGCGCCTCCTGCCACACCCGCGCCGACTGCCTCGAGTGCCATCGCCCCGGCGCCGGGCGCGCCGCGGGTTATCACCCGGTCGGCTTCCTCGCCCGCCATCCGGCCGCCGCGTACGCGCGCGAGACGTCGTGCAGCGACTGCCATAACACCGCCGGCTTCTGCACCTCCTGCCACGCCCGGTCCGGCGTGGTGGCGCGCGGCCAGCTGCGGCCCGGCTATCACGACGTGAGCCCCGCGTTCATCGCGGGACACGGCGCCGCCGCGCGTCAGAATCTCGAGTCCTGCACCAGCTGTCACGTGGAGCGGGACTGCCTCACCTGCCACTCGGTGATCGGCGGCCGCCGCTTCGATCCCCACGGCCCCGGCTTCGACCCCAACCGGCTGATCAAGAAGAACCCCGAAATGTGCACCGCCTGCCACGGGCGGAACATTCCGACCCGCTGATTTCGAACGGCCGCTCGACCGCCGCGGGCCGCGGGCGAACGAAACGCTCACCCCGCTTTCACGGCCGACTCAAGGCCGGAAGTCTAGGTTCCCCCGCGACCCGAAAAGGAGGCAACCATGTTCGGGGTCAGCAAGAATCAGCTGCGGGACCCGATGCTCGATCTGCTCAATCGTCTCGAGCGTCGGATGGGCCGGATCTTCAACGAGCCCTTCCTTCCCTCCGATTGGCAGTTCGAGCCGGTCACGGGCGCGTTCGCCCCGCCGGTCGACATCGTGGAGGAGCCGGAGGTCGTGAAGATCGTGGCGGAAATTCCGGGCGTGAAGCCCGAAGACGTGAAGATCTCGGTCACCGGGAACCTGCTGATCATCCAGGGGACCAAGGAGCAGGTGGCGGAGGAGAAAGCGGAGAAGGTGCACCGCTATGAGCGGACCTACGGCGCCTTCGAGCGGACTTTCACGCTCCCGGCGACGGTGGACCCCGCGAAGATCAAGGCGGTGTACGAGGGCGGGCTGCTGACGATCACCCTGCCGAAGCTGGAGACGGCGAAACCGCAGCTCGTGAAGATCGAAGTCTCCTCGCCCAAGGCGCTGAAGTAGCAACAGGGCGGGGAGCGCGGTCCCTCCGCGGCGCCAACGCCCCGCGGGGGATCGCTGTTCTCGCGGTTGACGGGGACCCTCGCCGCGAACACCTTCCCCGGGGCCACCTCCTCTTCGACTCGAGCGAGAGACATCCGGATGAACTGCTCGGCCTGCGGTACCTCCCTCGCGCCCACGGCGCGCTTCTGTCACAAGTGCGGCGCGCGCGTGAACGCTCCCGCCGCGCCCGCCGGCGCGTCCGACTGGAAGGCCGGGATTCCCTGGCTCGTCGCCGGCGCCGCCGCCGGCGCGCTCGTCACCCTGGTCGCGCTCCGGGTCTTCGGCGGCCAGGCCGCCGCCCCGGCCGAGCCTCCGTCCGCGGTCGCGCCCTTCGCCGGCGGGGGTGGGGGCGTCGCCCCGGACATCAGCCAGATGTCCCCCGAAGAGCGCGCCACCCGTCTCTACAACCGGGTCATGACCCTCCACGCCGAAGGGAAGCCCGACTCGGCCGAGTTCTTCCTGCCGATGGCGATTCAGGCCTACGGTATGCTCCCCGCCCTCGACGCCGACGCGCGCTATCACCTCGGCGTGCTGGACATGACCGCGGGCGACTTGGCCGGCGCCCTGGCCCAGGCCGACACCATCCAGCGCCTCGTCCCCACCCATCTCTTCGCGCCGATGCTCCGCGCCCGCGTCCTCGATCTCCAGCAGAACACCCGGGGTGCCGTCAAGGCCTATCGCGACTTCCTGAAGCACGAGACCGCCGAGCGCGCCAAGCAGCGCCCCGAATACGCCGAGCACGCCCAGAACCTCGACGCCTTCCACCAGCAGGCCCTGACCGCCACCAGCGCCAAGCCGCCCGCCGCGCCCAAGAATTAGCCGGAACGAATCCGGGCGGCGCGGAGCCCGTAGGGTCCTGATCCCGCGCCGCCCGCACTTCGGATCCGGAGCCATTCGATGCCACCGACCCGCCTGATCCCGCTCGTCTTGGTCCTCCCCGTCGCGCTCTCCGCCCAGGACTCCACCGCCCGCCGCTCCGCGGGCCACTTCGCGATCGACCTCGGGCTTCACCGCACCGGACTCTCCATCGGGAACTCGGCGCGCTGGACCGGCCTCCGTATCAACTGGGCCGATGAGGACGTCGATCGCGTCGACGGCGTCAACTTCACGCTGTACAAGAGCGATCACAACGAGTCCGCGACCGTGAACGGCCTCGCCGTCGGCATCGCGGGTCCGATGGCCGGCACCATCAACGGCGTCGCGCTGGGCGTGGGTGGCGTGGTCGTCGCGCACTCGGTGAACGGGATCAGCATCGCGGGCCTCGGCCTGGTGTCGGAAGACGCGATGAACGGCCTCAACGTGGCGGGACTCGGCCTGGTGAGTCAGGGTAGCGTCTCCGGCCTCAACCTCGCGGGGCTGGGCGCGGTGGCCGAGCGCGACGTGCGCGGCATCACTGTCGCGGGTCTGGGCGTGGTTTCGAACGGCACGATGACCGGAATCAGTGTCGCGGGACTGGGTACCGTGTCCGCGGGCGGGATGCGCGGGATCAACCTCGCCGGACTCGGTCTCGTCGCCCAGGGCGGCCTCGAAGGGATCAACTTCGGCGGCCTGGCCGCGGTCTCGCAGGGCGACATCACGCCCTTGAGCGTCAGCGGACTCGCCACCGTCGCCCAGGGATGGGTCTCCGGGCTCGCGCTGAGCGGGATGGCGATCGTCGCGACCGGCGGGATTCGCGGCATCGCGGTCGGCGGGCTCGCCGTGGTGGCCGGAGGTGGCGTGTCGGGGGCGGTGGCGACGCTGGGCGGCGTGTACGCGCCGCGACTGCGGGGCCTCGCCATCGCCGGGTACCGGATCCGCAGTGAGGATGTGGGCGGGATCGTCGCCGCCGGCTGGCTCAAGACGCGGGATCAGCGCGGGGTGAGCGTCGCGCTCTTCAATCAGGTGTACGGCGCGCAGCGCGGCCTCACCATCGCCGTCTTCAACTACGCCCGCGAGCTTCACGGCATCGAGATCGGCCTGCTGAATTACGCCGGGAACAACTCCGGCCCCTTCCGTCTCCTCCCGCTTTTCAACGTGCACGGACACTGAGCTTCGGGCGCCGCCGCCGGACCGGCGCCCTTGCACTTCGCCACACCGTCCCCGATACTCATTCCAAGCGATTGCCTTGTCGCCGGTTAGGCCGTCCCTGAACCCGGAGCGCATAGCGTGCGCTGGCTTCCCGCCCGATCGAAGTCCACCGCGGTCCCCACTCCGCACACCCTGCTGCGCGCGGTGTACGTGGGTCGCTGCTGCGTGGCGATCGCGATCTACCTGTCGGCGGCCCTCAAGGTCAACGTCGCGGCGCCCCTCGACATTCTCGTCACCTCGCTGCTCCTGGTCGGCACCCTGGTCTTCACCGCGGCGTCCTTCTGGCGCACCCACCTCTGGGCGCGCACCCCCGGCCGCACCTTCCTCTATCTGCAGGCGGTCTTCGACGCGGTTCTGATCACCACGGTCGTGCACATCACCGGCGGCCCGACCAGCGACTTCAGCACCCTGTACGTCCCGCTCATCGCCGTGACCGCCGCGCTGATGCCGCCGGTCTCGACGGCCCTGGTTACGACCTTCGTCGGCCTCCTCTACTGCGCCGACGTGCTCTTCGGCCACCAGGTCGATCTCTCGGCGGGGATCTGGATTCAGCTCGCGGTCTTCGTCACGGTCGCGGCGGTGACCGCGTACTTCGCGAGCCGGGTCGCGGTGATGCAGGCGGAGCAGGCGGCGCTCGCGGGCGAGCTGGCCCAGCTCCGGCTCGAGGCGGCGGACGTGCTGAAGAACATCCGCTCCGGCGTCGTCACCGTGGACGGCGAAGGACGGCTCCTGTTCTCGAATCCGGCGGCGGAGGAGATCTTCGCGTTCTCGGGCGAGGAGTGGCAGGGCCGGCCCATCATGCCGGAGTTCGCGCGGCTGTCGCCCGAGTTCTGGACCGCCCTCACCGCCACCGCGCGCCGCGGGGTCCGGCAGATGCGGGTGGAAGCGATGGTGCGGCGTCCCGATCGCACCTTTCCCATCGGGGTCACCACCACCACGTTGGACCTCCGCGCCGGGGGCCTCCCCACCGTCACCGCGATCTTCACCGACATCTCCGACTCCAAGCGTCTGGAAGAGCTCCACCTCCGCGCCGAGCGGCTCGAGGCGGTGGCGGCCCTCTCCTCCAGCCTGGCGCACGAGATCAAGAACCCGCTGGCGTCGATCCGGTCCTCGGTGGAGCAGCTCTCGCGGTCGACGAGGGCCAACCAGGACGAAAAGTTCCTGGCCGGACTCATCGTGCGGGAGAGCGACCGGCTCTCCCGCCTGTTGTCCGAGTTCCTCGATTTCTCGAGGGTCCGCGTCACCGAATGCCAGCCCCTCGATCTGCACGAGGTCGCGGCCGGGGCGGTGCGTCTGGTGCGCGAGCACCCCGACTATCCGGCCGACGCCGAGATCGTGCTCGCGGGGGGCGAGACCACGATGGAAGGGGACGAGGATCTCCTGCATCGCGTGGTCTCGAACCTGGTGCTGAACGCCGTCCAGGCGACCGGCAAGGGAGCCCGCATCACGGTCCGCACCGAGAGCGTGAAGGCCGCCGCGCTCCCACGCGGCGCCGGCATCGAGAATCCGGTGGCGCTGATCGTATCGGACAACGGACCGGGGATCCCGGAAGCCCTGCGGGACCGGCTCTTCGAGCCCTTCGTCACCGGGCGGGTCGGCGGCACCGGCCTCGGCCTCGCCATCGTGCAGCGCGCCGTCGAAGCCCATCGGGGGCTGCTCTTCGTGGATACCAAGGACGGGAAGGGGACGACCTTCACCATCTACTTCCCCGCCGCCAGACGGAAAGAGGAAGCCGCATGAGTCAGCCGAACATTCTCGTCATCGACGACGAATCGGGGATCCTGGACACGCTCCGCATTCTCCTGAAGAACGAGGGCTTCGAAGTCACCACGGCGCAGGGCGGCAAGGCCGGACTCGAGTCCATTCGGGCCGGCGCGCCGGACATCGTCCTCACCGACGTCCGCATGCCTCAGATCTCGGGCATCGACATTCTGGGCGCCGTCCGGGAACAGGATCCCGAGACGCCGGTCATCCTCATGACCGCGCAGGCCTCCCTGCAGAGCGCGATTCAGGCCGTGAACCAGGGCGCCTTCTACTACATCCAGAAACCGTTCTCCAACGACGACCTGGTCGCGATCTGCCGCCGCGCCGCCGAGCACCGGCAGCTCCGCGCCGAGAACAAGCACCTGAAGCAGGAAATCCGCCGCCGCGAGCGCTCCGGTCTCGTGAAGCCTCTG
Organism: Gemmatimonadales bacterium; assembly: GCA_035702425.1. GTDB lineage: Bacteria > Gemmatimonadota > Gemmatimonadetes > Gemmatimonadales > GWC2-71-9 > DASSQQ01. The sequence continues at coordinate 28,069 of DASSQQ010000085.1, read as the reverse complement.
GGCAAGTCGCGGATCTTCCAGGACGTCATGCGCCTGGCGGAGCAGGTGGCTCCCACCGAAAGCACGGTGCTGATTCAGGGCGAGTCCGGGACCGGCAAGGAGGTCATCGCCCGCTACATCCACGAGCTCTCGGCCCGCAACGACGGCCCCTTTCTCTCGCTCAACTGCGGGGCGCTTCCCGAGAGCCTGCTCGAGTCCGAGCTCTTCGGGCACGTGAAGGGCTCGTTCACCGGCGCGGTGCGGGACAAGCAGGGCCTCTTCGCCGCCGCCCGGGGCGGGACCTTCTTCCTGGACGAGATCGGCGAAATGTCGGCCGCCACCCAGGTGAAGCTGCTCCGGGTCCTGCAGGAGCGGGAAGCGATTCCCGTGGGCGGCACCGAGGCGATTCCGGTGGACGTGCGCGTCGTCGCCGCCACCAACCGCGATCTCGAGGAGGACATCAAGCGCGGTCGCTTCCGCACCGACCTCTACTACCGCCTCAACGTGATCGCGATTCACCTGCCGCCGCTCCGCGACCGCCGGGACGACATCCCGCTCTTCGTGGACGCGTTCCTGAAGCGGATCACCGCCGAGCACGGCGATGGGCCGAAGCAGCTCTCCCAGGAAGCGCTGGACGCGATTATGGCGTTCGACTGGCCCGGCAACGTGCGCGAGCTCGAGAACGCCCTGGAGCGCGCCGTGGTCCTCACCAAAGGGGACAGCATCCCCGTCACGGCCATCCCGGAGAAGATCACCGAGCGCAAGGCCCAGCCGCTGGTGGCCGACCGGCCGCACGACAACCCCACGCTCGACGTGGTGGAGCAGGCCTACATCACCTGGGTCCTGCAGAGCGAGGGCGGCAACAAGACCCGCGCCGCCGAGGTGCTGGGCATCGATCCGTCGACGCTGTACCGGAAGCTCTCGCGCTACGAAGGCGGGGAGAAGCCGGGCACCGCCGGATGAAGCTGTCGGTCCTCGTTCCCGTTTACAACGAAGCCGCGACCGTCGAACGCGTCATCGATCGCGTCCGGGCCGCGCCCGTCACCACCGAGATCGTCGTCATCGACGACGCGTCCACCGATGGCTCGTCGGGCGTGCTGGACCGGCTGGTCGCGGCCCGGCGCGTGGACGCCCTGGTCCGCCACGAGAAGAACCGGGGCAAGGGCGCCGCCATTCGCTCCGGCATCGCCCGCGCCACCGGCGACGTGATCGTGGTCCAGGACGCGGATCTCGAGTACGACCCCGCCGAGCTGCCCGCCCTCCTCGCGCCCATCGCCCAGGGGAAAGCGGACGCGGTCTACGGTTCCCGCTTTCAGGGCGGCCCGCACCGCGTCCTCTACTTCTGGCACTCGGTCGGCAACCGCATCCTCACCCTGTTGTCGAACATGTTCACCAACCTGAACCTCACCGACATGGAGACCTGCTACAAACTGGTCCGGAGCGATCTCCTGAAGCGCCTCCCCCTCACCTCCGACCGCTTCGGCTTCGAAGTCGAGATCACCGCGCGGCTCTCCCAGGCCGGCGCGCGGATCTGGGAACTCCCGGTCTCCTACAGCGGCCGCACCTATGAGGAAGGGAAGAAGATCACCTGGAAGGACGGCGCGACCGCCCTGGTGCACATCCTCCGCTACAACCTGTTCCCGCCGGGGGGCGACTGGCGCACCCCCCGCTGACCCCCGGCGACTCGATCCGGGCCCGACGCGCCGGCGTCGTGGCCGCCCTCGTCGCGCTGGGCGGCGGCGCCGTGGTGATCAATCGCTTCCTGGTGGGCGTGTTCTACGACGACGGGCTCTACGCCGGGCTCGCGCTCGCTCTCGCGCACGGCCTGGGCTACGTCCATCCCCATCTTCCCCACACCCCCGCCGCCGTGCACTACCCGCCGCTCTGGCCGCTGATGCTCGCTCCCATCTTCGGCCTCCTCCCGCTCGGCGCCGCGGCGCTTGCGGGGAAGGTTCTGAACCTGCTCCTGGCCGCCGCGGCCGCGGGACTCGTCGCGTGGCACGCCGAGCGGGTGCGGCTGCTCGGTGACGACGCGCCGATCTGGCTGGTGCCGGCGGTGGTCGGCGGGACCGCCATCGCCATCCCGATTCTCGCCACTCAGGCGGTCCTGTTCTCCGAGCCGCTCTTCGCCGTCCTCCTCGCCACCACGGTGATCCTGGCGGACCGCCCGCCGCCCGCCTTCTCGCCCCGCGCCGCGGCGCTTCTCCTGGGGGCCGTGATCGCGCTGGCGCTGCTCGAACGCTCCATCGCGATCGCCGTCGCCGGCGGCGTCACCCTCTGGTGGCTCGGCGCGCGGCGGGCCCGCTGGCGGGAGCTGCCGGCTCTCCTCGTCCTGCCGGCGGTAGGGGCGGCGCTCTGGGAAGCGTGGCTCCTGTCCCACCGTCACGCGATAGACCCCGCGATGGCGATCAACTACGGCACCTACTTCGAGACCGTGAAGGAGACCGGCCTCGCGGCCTTCGGCCGGAGCGCGCCCGACCTGGCCCGGCCCATCGCCGCCCTCACGCTGGGCTACATCCCGTCGCTGCCCCTGTTCCTGCTCTTCGGCGCCTGCGAGATCGCGCTCGGCCTCTACGGCCTCTGGCTCCTCCGCCGCCGCTCGAGCATCGCGGCCATTCTCGTGCTCTACCTCGCGATCCTCGCCATCTGGCCCTTTCCACCGGATCGCTTCCTCTGGGTGGTGCTGCCCTGGCTCGCCCTCGCGTGGGCCGCGGGCGTGAACGCGCTCTGGCGGCATCGCCATCTCCGCCTGCCCGTCCTGGTAGTGACCATCCTCGTGACCGGCGGGTACGCGAGCTACGAGATCCGGGGATTCGCGAACCGTTGGTGGGGTTCCACCGCTCACGCCATCTCGTTGAACTGGTCGCAGCTCCTCCCCTGGCTCGGTGCCGAGCTCCCCAAGGACGCCGTTCTCGCCACCGACGACGAGGCCCTGGTCTGGCTCTACACCGGGCGGACCACCGTTCCGTTCTATGTCTACGGATACTCGGGACGGGAGACCGTCGAGCCCACCCCGGCCGATCACCTCGCCTACCTCCGGCGGATGGGCGTGACCCATATCCTCCTCTCCGGTCCCGCCGGCGAGTCCGCGCGAGAGCTCGACGCCCTCCTCGGCGCCTATCCCGGGCTCCTCACCATTGTCCACGGCTGGCCCGGCCGGCGCGCGCTCTTCGTCTTGAATCGTGAACGCTAGGCGCACCGGGCTCGTGGTGGCGCTGGTGGCGGGGGCCGTGTATCTGGGCTCCCTCGCCAACCACTTCGCGATGGACGACCTCTACATCGTCGCCTGGAATCCGCTCGTCCATTCGCTCGCGGGCGTCTGGCGCGCCTTCGCGGCGCCGTACTGGCCTCCCGCGCTGGGCGGTCAGCTCTACCGTCCCCTCACCATCGCGACCTACGCGCTGGATGGCGGAATCGCCTCCGCGGCCTGGTTTCACTTCGTCAACCTTTGCTGGCACGCGGCGGCGAGTGTGATGGTGGCGGTGCTCGGTCGCCGGCTCGCGGGGGACCGGGCCGGGGTCGTCGCCGGCCTGCTCTTCGCGGTGCACCCGGTTCACGTCGAAGCGGTCGCCAACATCGTGGGACGGGCCGAGCTCATGGCGGCCCTCTTCTCCCTTCTCGCGCTGTACGCGGCCCTGGCGTGGGAGAACGTGGCCTGGTCGGCCGTCGCCCTGGCGCTCGGCATTCTCTCGAAGGAGAACGCGGCGGTGGTACCCGGGCTCATCGTCTGGGCCTGGGTCGCCGGGGTGGGGCGGCCGTCGCGCCGCCGGATGATCGCTTTCGGCGCGAGCTGGGTGGTGCTGGGCGTCGTCTACGCCGTTCTGCGATGGGAGGTCCTGCACCCCTACGCGCGGCTGGAAGGCATAGCGCCCGTTTTCGTGGGCGCGAGCCCGGTGGCGGTTCGGCTCACCGCCGTCGCCGCCTTCGCGGACTTCGCGCGCCTCCTCATCTTCCCTCTCACTCTTCGCGCCGACTATTCGCCCCGCGAGCGCACGCTGGTCACGTCCATCGCCGATCCGCGCCTCCTCGCCGGCCTCGCGTGTCTCGCGGTACTGGTGGCGCTGGTCGTGTGGGCGTGGCGGGGGGAACGGCGGGTCGAGGTCCTTGGACTGGGCTGGATCGCGATCGCCCTGCTGCCGGTCGCCAACCTGGTTTTCCCATCGGGCGTGCTGGTGGCCGAGCGGACTCTGTACTTGCCGAGCGCCGGCCTCGCTCTCGCCGCGGGGTCGTTCGTGGCCTGGCGCTGGCCCGCGCGGACGCCGGTGCTGGTCTGGGCGATCTGCCTGGCCGCGGCGGCGCGAACCGCGCTCCGGGTCCCCGTGTGGCGGGACGACACCTCGGTCACCGCGAGTATCCTCGACGACTCGCCTGCTTCCTATCGCGGCCCGATGAGGACGGCGGCGCTTCTCCTGGGGTCGGGCCACGCCGCGCGCGCGCTCGAGGTTTACAAGACCGCCGCGCAGACCTTCGACCAGGATCCGGGACTCTACGTGGGCGCCGCGGACGCGGCGTTCACGGTGGGCCGGGCGCCCCTCGCGGACTCGCTCCTGGCGCGCGCCGATGCGCTGTGCCGGTCCTGCGCCGGCAACTACGAGACCCAGGCGGCGGCCGCCCGGGCCCGGGGCGACCCGGCGGTCGCCGATTCGCTCCTGGCGCACGTGCAGCGGTTTCGGGGAGGGGCCAAGTGAAGCGGGCGGCGGTCGCGCTCCTCGCGGTCCTGCTCTACCTGCCGGCGGTGCGGTACGGCTTCGTGGAGGACGACCGCGCGATCATCGTGGCCAATCCCGCGGCTCACGCCGTCGGCGCCGCGGTGGCGAGCGCGGGCAAGCCCTACTGGCCCGCGCCCGCCGAGGGCGGCCTCTACCGGCCGTTCACCGTCCTCACGTACGCCGTGGATTGGACCATCGGTTCGGGCGCGCCCGGATGGTTCCATCTGACGAACGCGTTGCTGGACGGTCTCGTGGTCTGGCTCGTCATCGCGGTGCTGGCGCGCTGGCTCCCCGAGCCGGCGGCGCTGGCCGCTGGGATAATCTTCGCGATCCATCCGGTCCACGTCGAAGGCGTCGCATCCATCGTGTCGCGCGCCGAGCTCCTCGCCGCGGCGGGCATCATCGGCGCGGTGCTGGCGGCGCGCCGGGAGCGGTGGGCGCTCGCTGTCGTCCTCTCCGCACTCGCGATGCTCAGCAAGGAGCATGGTGTCGTCGCTGGTGTCGTAGTGCTGCTCGATGACTGGCTGCAGTCGCCGAAGGCTCGGCCGGGCTACCCGAAGCCCTTCTACGCGTCGCTCGCGGCGGTCACGCTCCTCTTCCTCGCGCTGTGGTGGCAGATCGGACGGGCGGGCGCATCGGATCTCGCGCCGCCGTTCATCGGCGCCGGAGTCGGTGCGCGTCTGGGCGTCGCGCTCGCGGCCAACCTGAGGGCCGCGAGCCTCCTCGTGTGGCCGGCGAACCTCGCGTCCGACTACAACCCCCAGGTGATCGCGGTTCCGCCCTCCGCCCTCGCGATCCTGGGGGGCGCGCTCGCGGTCGCGGTGGTGATATTCGCGGCCTGGTACTGCCGCCGCCGCGCGCCCGTCGTCACCTTCGGGCTCGTGGTCGGCGCGCTCGCGTATCTCCCCACCTCGAACCTGATCTTCCCTTCCGGCGTCGTTCTCGCCGAGCGCAACCTGTATCTGGCGGTGCTCGCGGTCGCGGCCCTGGTTGGCTGGGCGGTGGCGCGCTTGAGCGAACCGGGCAGGGCGCGGGTCGGGATCACCGGCGTCGCGGTGCTCGCGGTGGCGATGGGGTTGCGCACCGAGCTCCGGCTTCCCGCCTGGCGCGACAACCGCGCCCAGCTCCTCACCCTGATCGCCGACCATCCCGAGTCTTATCGCGCGCACGCGGGCGCGGCGGCGGTGCTCGCCGGCATCGGCGACACCGCGGCGGCCCGCCACGAGTACGCCCGGGCCGATTCGATCTTCCCCCGCGATCCGCACCTCGACGCTGACTACGCCTTCTTCCTCATCGGGGGCCGTGACACCTCGGCGGCCGCGCCGTTGGTGCGCCGGGCCCGGGCGGTGCTGCCTCGGGAACGCGTGGCGCTTCGAGCCGATTTCCTGCTCGCGATGGCCCGCGGAGACCGGTCCCGAGCCCTCGCCCTCGCCGACACCGCCGGGCGCTGGTTTCCGTGGGAGCGCGAATGGTATCTTGCTAGAATTCAATGAGTTACCAGGCTTGTTGCGTCCGGCCCCCCATCTTGCAAAAAGCCCCTCTCCGGCGCGCGTTTTCGATCGGCGATGGAGAGTGTCAGCGAGCCCTAAGCCGTTGTCATTACCTGTCTTCTGAGATTGCCAATGGTGGCGGCACGTCCTTTGCTTCGATGGGTACCGGGATTTTCGTCGTTCGGGCGAGCGCCCCTTTATCACTTACCCTCGGAGGAAGTCGCAATGAACCGCAAGGGCTTTACCCTGATCGAGCTTCTGATCGTGGTCGTGATCATCGGCATTCTGGCCGCGATCGCGATTCCGAAGTTCGCGAACACGAAGGAGAAGGCGTACATCGCGTCCATGAAGTCGGACCTGCGTAACCTGGTGACGGCGGAAGAGGCGTACTTCGCGGATTCCGTGAAGTACTCCACCAACCTGGGCACCGCGTTCGCCGTGACCAGCGGCAACACCACGCCCGTGATCGCGCTGACGGCCGATGGCTGGACCGCCACCATCACGAACGCCAACACCACCAAGACCTGCGCGATTTACATCGGCTCCACCGCGGTCGCGCCGGCCAACAAGGAAGGCGAGCCGAAGTGTCAGTAAGCTTTTCGGCTTGACGCAACAGTGGAGCGGCGGGGCCTTCCCCGCCGCTCGTTTTTTCTGCCTATTCCTCCGCCCATGGCCTTGAAGCGGTCCAAACCCACGCTCCGCGCCGAGCTGCTCTTCAACCTCGCGTTCCTCGCGGCGGCGGCGCTGCTCTTGGGGGTCGGGACCAGCGTCGCGCTCGCGGCGGTCTCGTCCGGACTGGCGTTCCCGCTGGTCCTGGGCATCGTCGCCGCCGACGTGGGGGTGTTCATCGTGTTCGGCGGCTATCTCGTCACTCGCCACGTGCTCCGGCCGGTGGCCCGCCTGGTGGATGCGGCCGACGCCGTCGCTTCCGGGGACCTCGAGGCCCGCGCGCCGGACGCCGAGACCCGGGACTTCGCGCTCCTCGCCGAGCGGCTGAACCGGATGACCGACCGGCTCCTGGACGCCCAGAGTCAGCTGGTGCGATCGGAGAAGCTCGCCAGCGTGGGGCGCCTCGCCGCGGGGATCGCTCACGAGGTGGGCAATCCCCTGGGCGCCATCGGGACCTACCTCGAGGTCCTCCAGCGCCGGGGCGGCGATGCGGAGGTGATGGCGGGAATCCGCCGGGAGCTCGACCGGATCGACCGCATCGTGCGCGGGCTCCTGGACTACGCCCGCCCTCAGGAGGACTCCCTCCAGCCGGTGGCCCTCGCGGTCGTCGCGCGGACCGCCTTCGAGCTCCTGCGCGGCCAGGGTGCCCTGAAGAACGTCACGGCGGATCTCGATCTCGACGAGGGCCTCCCCACGGTGCTGGGCCGGGCCCACGTGCTGGAGCAGGTGCTCGTCAATCTGGTGCTGAACGCCGTGGACGCCGCGCCGGGAGGCCGGCTGGTGGTGGGAGCGAGGCGCTGGCACTACGAGGAAGGGACGGCGCCCCCTCGCCGTGCCTCGGACGGCGCCCGCGCCGCGTTCCCGCGGCCCGGCGAACGGCGTCCCCCTCGCCACGAGTTCAGCGCCGGGCGGCTCGGCGCGCTCCTGTTTGTCGCCGATTCGGGGCCCGGCATCGCGCCTGAAGACCGGGACCAGATCTTCGAGCCCTTCTACACCACCAAGCCGCCCGGCCGCGGCACCGGCCTCGGGCTCGCCATCGTCGCCCGCGCCGTCTACGACATGGGCGGGGTGGTGTGGGTCGAAACCGCGCGCGAGGGCGGCGCCGCGTTCAAGCTCTTCTTCCCCGAGGCGCCGCGCTGATGCGGGTCCTGGTGGTCGACGACGAACCCGGGCTCCGCCAGTCCTTGGGCATGCTGCTGTCCGACGCCGGGTACACCGTGGTCGGGGAGAGCGACGGGAAGAAGGGGCTGGAGCGCGCGCTCGCCGACTCCTTCGATCTCATCCTCTGCGATATCCGCATGCCGGACCTCGACGGCCTCGGCTTCCTGCGCGCGTACGGCGCTCGCGGCGGCACCGCGCTGGTCATCATGATGAGCGCGTACGGCGGCGAGGAGGCCGCGCTCGCCGCGATGAAGGAGGGCGCCTACGACTACATCCCCAAGCCCTTCCGTCCGGACGAAGTGATCCTGACCCTGAAAAAGGCCGAGGAGCGGGAGCGACTGGGTCGCGCCGTGGCCGGGCTCAAGGCCCAGCTCGATCTCGATCCCGACGCGCGGGCCCTCGTGGCCGAGAGCAAGGCGATGCGGGACGCGCTGGAGGTGGTCTCCCGGGTCGCGGCGCACCGCACCACGGTGCTGATCACGGGGGAAAGCGGGACCGGAAAGGAGCTCCTGGCCCGCGCCATTCACCGGGCCAGCCCCCGGGCCGACGCGCCCTTCGTGGCGGTGAACTGCGCGGCGATCCCGGACACCCTGCTCGAGTCCGAGCTCTTCGGTCACGTGCGCGGCGCCTTCACCGGCGCCACCGCGGACAAGCCGGGGCTCTTCGAGCAGGCGCACACCGGCACCCTGCTCCTGGACGAGATCGGCGAGATGCCCTTGGCGCTCCAATCCAAGCTGCTGCGGGTGCTGCAGGACGGCGAGATCCGCCGCGTCGGTGACCAGCGCTCGCGGCGGGTGGACACCCGCGTCCTCGCCGCGACCGCGCGGGACCTGGGCGAGGAGTCCCGCGACGGCAACTTCCGCGAAGATCTCTACTACCGGCTGAACGTGGTGACGATCGAATTGCCGCCGCTCCGCGAGCGGCGGGAGGACATCGCGCCCCTCGCGCGACACTTCGCCGCGGGCGCCGGCCGTCGCCTGGGACGCCCGGTGACCCTCACCCCGGACGCCGTGACGTGGCTCGAGGCCCAGCCCTGGCGGGGGAACGTGCGGGAACTGGAGCACGCGGTGGAGCGCGCGGCGATTCTCTCCGACCACGAGGTCCTGGGAGCGGAGGATTTCCGGCGCGACGCTCGCGAGCCCGAGCCCCCGCCCGGAACAGCGAACCAGTCTCTCAAGTCCGCGGTCGAGTCCGCGGAGCGGGACGCCATCACCGCCGCGCTCGCCGCCGTGAACGGGAACCGTCGCGCGGCCGCGGCCCGGCTCGGTGTGAGCCTCAGAACCCTGTTCTACAAGATGGATCGGTACCGCATAGAGTAGTGCAACAAACTGCACCAACGCAGCAAGTTGCACGACTGAACCGGTTGCCAGAGATTCGTAAGTCGTTACGTCACAACGATCTTAGGAGCGGCACGAGTCCTGTAATAGAATGCCGCCGGAATGGAGGAGGCACCCATGAGTCATCGGGGATTCACGTTCATCGAGATGCTGATCGTGTTCATCATCGTCGGGTTGATCGCGGCCTTCGGGCTGCCCTCGATCCGGAACGCGATTCAGTCGAGCAACGTCCGCTCGGCGCGGGCCGAGATGGGCACGCTCGCCGCCAAGGCGCGCGCGATCGCGGTGGCGCGAGGCTGCGTGGACACGCTGCACGTGAGCAGCGGGACCGCCGGCACCGCGTGGATCACGTCGTGCAAGGTGACCGGGGCCGGACTGGACACGGTGGGCGGCGTGGAGTTCGACGCGTCGCGCTGGAACGTCTCGGTGACCCCGAGTCGCACCAACTACATCTACGACCCGCGCGGCATCATGGTGGGCTACCAGGCGGGCACCATCGTCTTCACTTACGGGACGTCGCACGACTCGGTCACCATCAACGCGGTGGGAAAGGTGACGCACTGATGAGCAACCGGCGCGGTTTCACCATCATCGAGATCATGATCGCCATCGTCATCCTGACCATGGGGATTCTCGCCCTGGTCAGCACCTCGGCGCTGGTCACCCGGATGATCGCCCGGGGGCAGCGGAGCGCGATGGCCGGCACCTTCGCGGCCTCGCGGCTCGAGAAGCTCCGGATCACGGCGTGCACCGCGGGCCGGGCCAACGGCAGCGACACGCTCTACCGCGGCAGCACCTGGGTGGCGGCCAACACCTGGACCTTCACCACGCTGAGCGGCAGCACGTACCGGATTCTGCTCACCACCAAGTACAAGACGGTGAAGAACCGCACCCGGACCGACAGCCTGGAGACGGAGGTCCTATGCTGAACCGCCGCGGATTCACGCTGGTCGAGCTGCTGATCGCGCTGGTGCTCCTGAGCATCGTGTCGCTCGGCATCTACAAGACGCTGATGAACAACCAGCGCATTTACATCGCGCAGACGCAGCACATCGACCTCCAGCAGAACATCCGCGCGGCGGCCACGATTCTGCCGGCGGAGTTCCGCGAGATCGACGCGCGCGATTCGGACATCTCGGCGATGTCGCCCACGGCGATCACCTTCCGGGCCATGCGGGTGTTCGGCTTCGCCTGCGACCCGCCAGCCCTGGGCGCCGGCGGCTCGAATCCCAGCAACCTGAACCTGACGGTGCGGGAAGCCCCCGCGCCGCCGTACGGCTCGCGCGACTTCGCGAACGGGGACTCGATTCTGCTCTACTACGAAGGCAACACCGGCAGCGTGAACGACGACAGCTGGATCCGCGGCAAGATCACGGCCGCTCCGGTGAGCCTGATCTGCACCGACACCAAGGCGGGCGAGAAACTGGTGGTGAGCCTCCAGTTCTCGACCGGCCAGTCCAACGTGTCCGGCGCGGTGACGTCGAACGCGCCGATCTGGGGATTCGAGACCGTCACCTACCGGGTCTACAAGCCCGCGGGCGACAGCCTGTATTACGTGGGCTATCAGAACTCGAGCGGCACCCAGCCGATCATCGGGCCGCTGGCGAGCGATCAGGGATTGAACCTGGTCTACATGGACAGCCTGGGGAACGTGACCGCGGATCGAACCAAGGTGGCGCAGATCCAGATCACCTTGCGCGGCCGCACCCAGCAGTACATCCGGCAGACCTCGGGCACTTACGGGGCGGCCGTGGACAGTGTGATAACGACGGTGGCACTGCGCAACAATTGCCGGTTCGGCTGCTGAATACGCGCCCGTCTCTTACGGGACCCAAAAGGAGCACGATCATGAAACGGATCATGCGGGACGAACGCGGGATGGCGCTGGCGGTGGCGATCTTCGCCCTGGTGGTGGTCGGGGCGCTGGTGGCCGGCGCGTTCTACGCGGGAACGCAGGAGCAGCGGGTGGGCGAGAACGGCCGCCGGCTGCAGCAGTCGTTCGGGGTGGCCGAGGCCGGCCTCTCGGAGCGGGTGCGGAATTGGTCGCCGGATACCATCAACGCCAAGGGCAACTACCCCAGCGACAGCTTCACCATCAACCGGACCACCACCGCCAACAAGACCGGTTCGTTCTCGGGCGCGGTCTACCGGCTGAACGGCGAGCTGTACTTCGTCTCGGTCAGCGGGAGCGACACCGCGAGTCTCTCCGGGAAGCTCCGGAACGGCGGCGCGCGGCAGCGCATCGGGATGCTGCAGCGGATCCAGCCCTTGCAGATCGACATCGAGGCCTCGCTCACGGCGAAGAACAGCGTGAGTCTGTCCGGTAACGCGGGCGTGGACGGCACCGATCACGTCCCGGGCGCGACCTGGGCCTGCCCGCCCCTCGACACCAGCCTGGCGGGGGTGCGCACCACCGGCACGGTTTCCACGCAGGGGAACGCCTACGTTACGGGTAATCCGCAAGTGAAGACCGATCCGAACCTCAAGGATTCGACCTTCACCCAGTACGGGCCGACCAGCTACGACGCGCTCGCGGCCCGCGCGACGCTCACCCTGTCCGGCAACGGCACGTACAAGACTCAACCGTCGTTCAACGCCGACGGGAGCTGCAACAAGGCGGACCAGATGAACTGGGGCGACGGCGACAACCGGGCCAGCGCCTGCGGGAACTACTTCCCGATCATCCACATCACGGGCAGCGCCACCCTCAACGGGGTCGAAGGGCAGGGGATTCTCCTCGTGGATGGGGACTTGAACGTCCAGGGCTCGTACAACTTCTACGGGATCACGATCATCAAGGGCGGGTTGAAGACCGCCGGCGGTGGTTCGACAGTGGCGCATTTCTACGGTGGGGTGATGGCGCAGGACGCCAACCTTGACCCGAACACCCTGACCGGTATGGCCACGCTCCTGTACTCTAAGTGCGCAATTGTACAGGCGTTAGAGATGACCGGCACCGCTTCGACCCTCCGGTCGAGGGCTTGGGTGCAGGTCTTTTGAGAGGTCTAAGTCGCTGACAAGGCGATACTTGGTAGTTTGGACCTCAAGCAGGTTCGAGGCTTGACAGGATAAGGGGCGGGGCATACTGTAGTTTGCCCTCGCCCCTTCTTCCTTTAGCGCAAGGCGACTATGGCCCTGTTCGGCTTCCTGGGCGGCAAAAAAACGTCGGTGGGCCTCGATATCGGCTCCGGGATCATCAAACTGGTCCTGATCGACCATTCCGGTGTGGAGCCGGAACTGGTGAAGGTTGCCACCACGGAGGTCGCGACCGACGCCATCGTCGAGGGCGAAGTCATGGACCCCGGCATCGTGGCCGAGGCGATCCGCGGCCTCTATTCCACGGCGGGGGTCAAGCAAAAGAGCGTGGTCACGGCGGTGGGCGGCCGGGACGTGATCGTCAAGAAGATCCAGATGGACCGGATGAAGGAAGCGGACGCCCGCGAGGTGATCCGCTGGGAGGCGGAGCAGCACGTGCCCTTCGACATGGCCAACGTGGAGCTCGATTTCCAGATCCTCGACCCGGACGCCGAGGGGCTGCAGATGAACGTGCTCCTGGTGGCGGCGAAGCGGGAACTGGTGGAGGGCCGGATGGGCCTGCTCACCGAAGCGGGGCTCGCGCCGGCGGTGATCGACGTGGACGCGTTCGCGATCCACAACGCCTTCGAGCTGAACCACCCCGACGCGATGCGGGGGGTGGTGGGGCTGGTCAACATCGGACACGAAGTGACCAACGTGAACATTCTGGAGGACGGCGTCCCGGTCCTCACCCGCGACATCTCGGTGGGCACCCGGCGCTTCCGCGAGGATCTGCAGCGCGAAAAGGGGCTGTCGGCCGAGGATTCGGAGAAGGTGATCCAGGGCGCGACCCAGAACGCGGACCTCGCCGGGTACGTCGAGTCCCGGGGCGAGGAAATTTCGGTGGGGGTGGAGCGGGCGGCGGCGTTCCTCGCGACCGCCTCGCGGTCGTCGGGGGCGCTCTCCAGGGTCTACACCTCGGGCGGCGGGGCGCGCATTCCGGGGCTGAACGAGGCGCTGGCGGAGCGGCTCAAGGCGCCGGTGGAGCTCGCCAATCCGCTGGCGCGCCTCCGGGTGCGCGATGACGTGTTCGCATCGGTGTCGGTGGACGAAGTGGCGCCGCTGCTCATGCTGTCGGTCGGTCTCGCACTCCGGCGTGCCGCATGATTGAAGTCAACCTACTCCCCGGCCAGAAGCGGAAGGCGCCCGGCGGCGGCTTCAAGTTCAAGCTGCCCGACTTCGCCACGCTGGTCGCCCAGGTCAAGGACCCGTGGCTGATCGGCGCGATCGCGGCGTGGGTGGTGGTGGGCGGCGGCGGCACCCTGCTCTTCCTCGCGGACTTGCGGACCGAGTCGGCGGTGTCGTCCCAGCTCGAGGCGGCGCGCGCCGAGAAGCGGCGCTACGACGCGGTGATCGCGGACAAGCGGAAGCTGGAGAGGGTCCGGGACACGCTCCTCGTCGAGATCAACGTGATCCGCGGGATCGACGCCCAGCGCTACGTCTGGCCCCACGCGATGGACCAGATCGCCAAGGCGCTCCCGCCCTACACCTGGCTCACCAACGTGATGGCGCTGACGGCTCCACCGACGACGGGGCCGGGCGGCGCGCCGCCGACCGGGGCCGCGGCGGCGGCGGCGGCGATCACCGAGGACACCACCGGCGGTCCGACGGTGCGGCTCGCGATCAGCGGGCGGACCGTGGACATCCAGGCGTTCACGACGTTCCTGCGGCAGCTGGCGGCGTCGCCCTGGTTCACCGACGTGCAGGCCTCGAACTCCCAGACCGTGATGGAGGCGGACCGGCCGGTGACGCAGTTCGACATCCAGCTCAAGTACCGGGTGGCGGATTCGGTCTACATCCACACGGTACCTCTCGCGCAGTCTCTGGTGAGGTAACGCCATGGCAATGGGGCTGCCTACCGACACTCGCGGTCAGATCCTGGCGCTCGCCATCCTGGTGGCGGCGGCCGGGGGCTACTTCTTCTACGCCAAGGTGCACCAGCCGGCGCGGGAACGGATCACCACGGACCGCGCCCAGCTGGACAGCGTGGAGGACGTGGTGCAGAAGGCCAAGGCCGATCTCGCGAGCGGCACCGTCGAGGACCTGCGGCGCAAGGTGACCGAGTTCACCGCGACCCTGGGCCTGATGCGCCAGCTGGTGCCCAACGGGAACGAAGTGCCGACCCTGATCGACCAGATTTCGACCCGGGCCAAGGTCCGCACCATCACGATCGGGCGGATCCAGCCCATTTCGCCGCTCCCGGGCCAGCCCTTCGATACCTATCAGTACAAGCTCGAGATCTACGGCCATTACGACCAGCTGGGTGAGTTCCTCTCCGACATGGCGAGCCTGCCCCGGATCATCGTGCCGCAGGACGTGCAGCTCACGCCGGCGACGACCGCGGCGCAGAAGTTCGTGGGGGACACGCTGGGCGGGCTGCTCGAGGCCTCGCTCACCATCCGCACCTACGTGAAGTCGCCGCCGCCGGCGGACGCCGCGAAGACGGGAGGCGCCGGTGCCCACAACTAAGGTGATGGCGCTGGTCGCGGCGGGGCTGATGCTCGCCACCGCGGCGGCGGCGCAGGCCAAGCCCGCGCCCAAGCCGCCGGCGAAGGATACGACGCGCACCGCCAAGGACTCGACCCGCGCCGCGAAGGACTCGGCGGCGGCCGATTCGGCGCACGCCACGACCCTGGTGCGGGAGACGTTCACCTACGAGGGCGGGGGGCGGGACCCGTTCGTCTCCCTGCTCAAGTCGGGCGACGTGCGGCCCCTCATCGCCGACCTCAAGCTGGTGGGCATCGTGTTCGACGCGGCGTACCCGGCGCGCAGCGTGGCCGTGGTGCGCGACATCACCAACAAGAAGCTGTACCGCCTGAAAACCGGCGACATCGTGGGCCGGTTGAAGGTCACCCAGATCCACGCTCACGACGTCGTCTTCACCGTTCAGGAATTCGGGTTCGAGCGGCAGGAGTCCCTGACGCTCGCCAAGCAGGAGGAGAGTCCATGAAGCGCATCGCCATGCTGGTCGCGGGCCTCGCACTCGCGTCCGCCCCGAGTCTACTCGCAGCGGGTCCGAAAGACGGCGAGGTGAAGGGGGTCAGCGTGCTTCCCGCGTCCGGAAGCGTGCAGGTGGTGATCGACCTGCAGGGAGCGGTCGAGGTCCAGGACTTCACGCTGGCCAGTCCGGCGCGCCTGGTGCTCGACCTGGTCGGCGCCCGGCTCTCCGCCGCTCCGACGCTCTACGACGGCACCAACCGCGGCGGGGTGAAGAACATCCGCTACGCGCAGTTCAAGCCCAACGTGGTGCGGGTGGTGATCGACCTCGACGTCCTCAAGGATTATCAGATCCAGCGCGGCGACGGCAAGGTGACGGTCCGGCTCGGCACCGAGCGCACCGCGTTCGCGAGCTGGTCGTCCCAGTCGGCCGCCGCCGCGGCCGCGCCGCAGCCCGCCGCCCAGCCGGCCGCGCCGCCCCCGGTGGCGTCGACCGCCGCGACGGTGGCGCCCCCCGAGCCCGCGGGCGAGCCCGTCAGCGTGGATGAGTACCTCGCGCTCCACGCCAAGGACGCCCAGCAGTCCCAGGCGCCGCGCATCAACGCCCAGTGGGACAACGCGACCATCGAAGACGTGGTGGCGTCGTTCGCGGCGTTCAGCGGCCGGACCATCGTGGTGGGCAAGGGCATCTCCGGGAACATCACGGCCGAAATCAAGAATCAGCCGTGGGACCTCGCGTTCTACGCGGTGCTCGAGTCCCAGGGGCTTTCCTACCAGGAGCTGCCGGGCGGCATCATCAACGTGGTGAGCAAGCTGGAGCTGGCCAAGGCCGACTCGACGGTGCCGGTGGAGACGCGCCTGGTGCGCGTGAACTACGCCCGCGCCTCGTCGCTGGTGCCGGCGGTGCAGTCCATCGTGTCCAAGGCGCGCGGCGCTGTGGTGGCCGACACCACCAATAACGCGCTGGTCATCACCGACGTGCAGAGCCGGATCAACGACGTGGCGGACTTCGTGCACGCCATGGACATCCGCACCCCCCAGGTCTCGATCCAGGCCAAGATCATCTTCGTGGACCGCACCGACGTGGAGCAGCTGGGGCTCAAGTACGACCTGGGCTCCTCCACCCAGTTCTTCAACAAGCTGGTGCAGCGCCCCGATCCGCGGACCGCGAAGGCGGTGGACACCAACCTGGACGGCATTCCGGACGCGCTGGTGCCGCAGAGCAACTTCGCGACCGACCAGACCATCGTGGACCTGGGCGGGAACTCGCTCTCGGCCCTCGGCAACGCGGGGCAGGAAGTGGTCAACCCCGCGCTGGACCTGATCTTCTCGACCGCGATCGGGAACTTCGATCTGACGTCGTTCCTGCAGGCCCTGCAGACGGTGCAGCTCGCGGACGTCCAGGCGGAGCCGGTGATCACCACGGTGGACAACCGCCAGGCCGAGCTCCTGGTCGGCGACAAGGTGCCGATCCGGACCATCGACCTCTCGGCCACCGGAAACGGCAACGCGGTGCCGCGCGCGGTGACGACGTTCGAGCAGACCGGTATCGATCTCAAGGTGACGCCGCACGTGACGGCGAACCGGCAGATTTTGATGGAAGTACACGCTGAGCGCTCCAGCGTGCAGCCTGCTCCGGTGGACATCGGGTTCACCTTCCAGACCCAGCAGGCCGACAACCAGATCCTGGTCAACGATGGCGAAACGGTCGTCATCGGCGGGCTCACGGTGACGGAGGTCACGGTGACCAAGTCGGGAATTCCGTTCCTTGTAGACCTCCCGATCCTGGGCAAGCTCTTCGGGTTCACGTCACAGTCGGAAGAGCGGCGCGACCTCCTGATCCTGATCACGCCGCACATCGTCGACGACCTGCAGCAGCCACCTACGGCCGGGAAGTAACCCGGGAGCGTTTATGCGTCATGGACGAGGCGTCAAAGCCCTGTGGGGAATCGCTGTCCTTGCCGGCACGGTGTGGGCGTGTGAAACCACGCGCAATCCGGGCGGGATTCAGCGCGACCTGATCGCGCCCCAGATCACGCTCACCAACACCACCGGCAGCGACACCGAAGACATCGCCGCGGGACTCCGGTTCCAGATCGATGCGTCGGACAACCTGTCGCTGAAGACCATCCGCCTGACCTACACCGGCGGCTACATCGCCGGGCCGGTGGACTCGAACTTCACGGCGCAGACCCAGCGGGTCTCGATCCAGAAGACCGTGGTCTTCCCCAAGAACTCGGGCGCGGGCGGCAACGTCCGCATCGTGGGGCGCGCCATCGACGGCGCGGGGAACGCGTCGGAAGACACGCTCTTCATCTTCCTCGCCAACGTGCAGGCCCTGCAAGTGATCCTGGTGGCGCCGTCCTCGGGCGCCGTGGCCTCGTCGGGCAAGTACGTCCCCATCGACGTGATCGCGGTGCAGGCCTCGGGCGTGCGCCGGGTGGGGTGGCTGATCGCCCCCGCGGGGCAGGTGGCGCTGGCGGCGGACTCGGTGTCCAACGCCAACCCGCCGTTCCCGGATTCGATCGAGTTCAAGGACTCGGTCCTGGTCACCGGAACCACCGGCACCTTCACGGTGGTGGGCTTCGCGGTGGACTCGGGGAACCGGGTGGGCACGAGCACCCAGGCCACGGTCACCATTCAGTCCGCGGCCAACGATCTGACGCCGCCCCAGGTGGCGCACGTGGTCGCGAACCGGGTGGAGGTCAAGGATTCCATCACGGTCCACGCCACCGATCCCAGCGGCATCACGGTGCTGGGCTTCGAGGTGCGGAACCTCGCGGGCACGCTCATCCGCAAGGATTCGCTGACCTTCGGCGGCACCACGACCGACATCGTCCGAACCTTCTCGATGCACCTGGATCAGATCGGCGGGGTCGACACCATCGGCACCTTCCCGAAACAGGTGGTCGTGAACGGCTTCGCCACCGACGGCGCCGCGGCCAAGAACCGCGGGGTGTCCACGGTGGGCTTCGTCGCCGGCGGAACGCCCCTGACCGACACCATCACGGTGGTGGCGGGGATCACCCACCCGCTGCCGCTGGGCGGCCGGATCATGGACGCTGCGGTGGACTCGACCCGGAACGAAGTGTACTTGACCAACATCGCCCTCTCGCGGCTCGAGGTCTTCGGGCTGGCGCAGGACAGCTTCGTGGCGCAGATCCCGGTGGGGTCCTCGCCCTGGGGCATCGCGCTCTGGCCCAAGGACACGCTGGGCCATTACGCGGACACGGTGGTGGTCGCGAACTCGGGCGGGACCAACCTCTCGATCGTGGACGTGGCGGCCCGGCGCGAGCGCCGGCGCCACCGGCTGCCGAACTTCGAGGTGGACCAGGTCAACACCGAGATCAAGAACGGCATCATCCACGTCAAGATCACGCCGCACGATTTCTCGGACCGGCCGCAGTACGTGTCCATGGTTTGCCGGCACGACGGCACCGGCGCCTGCTTCCCGGACAGCATCATCGCGGTCTACTCGACCACGCCCACGATCGCCCAGGAGAATCAGCCGAACCGTGGGACGATCCGGTGGGAGAACCTCACCTCGGCGACCCCGGAATCGCACTTCTTCTGGGAGCACGCGACGGCGGAGGCGGATCCCGACGCCACGGACACGCTGATGGTGATCGCGGACCGGCCCTGGCTCACCGGCGTGGGCGCGAACGATACCCTGGTGTGCCCGGTGGCCGGCGAGATCGTCTTCTTCGACAATATCCCGTTTGCCGACACGACGTTCGTCCGCAATTCGGGGGACTTCACCCACGCGTTCATGGGCGAGGGTGAAAACGTGGGGAGTCGCTTCGCACGCGCTCTGAACTACTCGGCGTCCGCGGGGCTCGTTAACCGGACGGACACCGATACCATCAGCGGCGTGGTCTTCTCCTGTCCGACGCAAATCGACCGGGGCGTCTCGCCCGGCATCCGGGTGAGTGACTTCATCTCCAACACCGCGACCAAGGTCACGGGCATCGCCGTGAACTTCAACGGCCATACCAACGTGGTCCGGACCACGGACTCGATTTACGCCCTGGACGTGGGGCTCCGGCTCGGCGGCACCATGGCCGGGAGCGGCGCCAATCCGGGGATGGATTTCCACCCGGACAACGACTTCGATCCGTTCGTCGGCGGCACGCCGTTCTACGGCGGCGGCGACAATCCGAACAACCGCCTGGTGTTCTCGGCGCGGGTGGACGGCGGCATCGACGTCTGGGACACGTACAACTTCGCGCGGGTGACCACGGTGCCGATTCGTGACCCCGTGATCGGCCCGCTGCGCGTCGCCAAGGGTCCCGGCGGTACCCTGATCCTGGTGGGCGTGACGGTTCGCGGGGTGGTGACGGTGCGGCTGCCCGCGATCGTGAACATCTTCCCGAGTATTTATCGAGGCGTAAACGCGACGCGATAAGCGCGCCGCGGCCGGTGGACTGACGCGAGCCCGACTGCGGTCGGGCTCGCGTGTTATGGGAGGGCGGTAGAAGCAATGGCGGTGCGGTTCACCACGGCGGGCGAAAGCCACGGGCGCGGCCTCGTGGGTGTGCTGGAAGGCATCCCCGCGGGGCTCCCCGTGTCCGCCGCGCAGGTGAACGTCGAGCTCAAGCGCCGGATGGGCGGCTACGGGCGCGGCGCCCGCATGAAAATCGAGTCGGACCAGATCGAATGGCTCGCCGGCGTGCGCGCGGGAGAGACCCTGGGCTCGCCGATCGCGATGCTCGTCTGGAACAAGGACTGGGAGCACTGGCAGGACGTCATGGCGCCCGAGGCCGACGCGCCCGGCGAGGAGCGGCGGCGCCAGGTGACGCGCCCCCGGCCCGGGCACGCGGACCTGGTGGGCGTGCTCAAGTACGACCGGAAGGACGCGCGGGACATCCTGGAGCGGGCGAGCGCGCGGGAGACGGTGGCGCGGGTCGCCTGCGGCGCGGTCTGCAAGATCCTCCTCGCCAGCTTCGGGGTCGAGATCGGCAGTCACGTGGCCGAGCTCGGCGGCGTGGTCTCCCACCCCCCGTCTCCCTTTCCGCATCCCCTGAACCAGGCCGCGGACGCGAGCCCGGTGCGCTGTCTCGACCCCTCGGCGGAGAAGGAGATGATCGCCCGCATCGACGCCGCGAAGGCCGCGGGGGACACGCTGGGCGGCATCGCCGAGGTGGTGGCGACGGGGCTGCCGGTGGGGCTGGGGGCGCACACCTCGTGGGACGCCAAGCTGGACGGGCGGCTGGCCCGGGCGGTGATGTCCATCCCGGCGGTGAAGGGGGTGGAGCTGGGACTGGGCTTCGAGGCGGCGCGCCGCAAGGGCTCCGAGGTGCACGACGAGATCCTGCCCGGCCTGGCGCGGGCGACGAACCGCGCGGGGGGCACGGAAGGCGGGATGACGACCGGCGAGCCGCTGGTGGTGCGGGCGGCGATGAAGCCGATCTCGACCCTGATGTCGCCTTTGAAAACGGTGGATTTGAAGACCGGCGGGCCGGCGCAGGCCCAGTCGGAGCGCTCGGATGTGACGGCGGTGCCCGCCATGGGGGTCATTGCGGAAGCGATGGTGGCGCTGGTGCTGGCGGAGGCGATGGTGGAGAAATTCGGCGGGGATTCGCTGACCGAGATGACCCGGAATTTCGAAGGCTACCGAGCGCAGACCCGGGCGCGCGCGCCCGAAGGAGTGAAGCCGTGAAGAAGCACGTGATGCTGGTCGGGTTGCCGGGGTCCGGCAAGACGACGGTCGGGCGCCTGGTGGCGGAGGCGCTTCACGCGGGCTTCGTGGACATCGACGCGGTGATCGTCCGCCGGGAGAGCAAGCCGATCGCGATGACCTTCGCCGAGAAGGGCGAAGCGGCCTTCCGCGCGCTGGAGCGGGAAGAGGTGAGCAAGGCGCTCTCGCACGAGCCGGCGATCCTCGCGCCGGGCGGCGGGTGGGCCGCCCAGGAAGGCGCGATCGACGCGGCGCGACTGCAGGCGCTGGTGGTGTATCTCAAGACCAAACCGGAGACCGCGGCCTCCCGGGCGGCGCCGCAGGGAACCCGTCCGATGTTAATGGGAGAGGACCCGGCGGAGCAGATGCGCCAGCTCCTCAAGGAGCGGGAGCCCGCGTACCTCAAGGCCGACGCGAAAGTGGAGACCGACAAAAAGACGCCGCCGCAGGTGTGCGCGGAGATCGTGAGACTTGCGCAGGCTCAGGCAGGATGGTAAAGATGCAAGTCTCCGCCCGAGCGCGGCGATTTTGACGAAAGGTTGACGAGTGGCTGCTAAGAAGACGGTCGTGAAGAAAAAAACCAAGACGGCGAAGACCAAGGCGCCGGCGAAGCGGCGCGCCGCCGCGGTGGTGGCGGGCGCGGCGGAGTCCGCCCCGGCCGGAAACGGCAAGGGCAAGGGCTCGCTGGTGATCGTCGAGTCCCCCACCAAGGCGAAGACCATCGGCAAGTATCTGGGGCGCGGCTACACCGTGAAGGCCACGGTGGGCCACCTCCGCGACCTGCCGCAGCGCAAGCTGGGCGTGGACGTGGAGAACGGCTTTACGCCCGAGTACGTCACCATCAAGGAAAAGGCGAAGACCCTGGCCGAGATCAAGAAGGCGGCCAAGGCGTCGGAGCGGGTGCTGATCGCCACCGATCCGGACCGCGAGGGCGAAGCCATCGCCTGGCACGTGGCGGGCCAGCTCGGCAACGGGCACAAGGTGCGCCGGGTGCTCTTCCACGAGATCACCAAGGACGCCGTGGCGCAGGCCCTCGCCCACCCCCAGGACATCGACCAGCGCAAGGTGGACGCTCAGCAGGCGCGGCGCGTGCTCGACCGGCTGGTGGGGTACAAGGCCTCCCCGGTCCTTTGGAAAAGCATCAAGACCGGGCTCTCGGCCGGACGGGTGCAGACCGTCGCCCTGCGGCTGATCTGCGAGCGCGAGGACGAGATCCGCAAGTTCGTCCCGCAGGAGTACTGGACCATCGAGGCCGACCTCGAAAAGGACGGCCAGCCCTTCCAGGCGCGGCTCCACAAGCTCGACGGCAAGAAACCGGAGATTAAGGACGAGGCGACGGCGCGGGAGATCGTGGCGCGGACGCTCGAAACGCCCTTCGTCGTCACCGAGGTGGAGCTGGGGGAGCGCAAGCGCAAGGCGCCGGCCCCCTTCACCACCAGCACCATGCAGCAGGAGGCGGCCAAGCAGCTCGGCTTCTCGGCGGGCCGCACCATGCGCGCGGCCCAGCGGCTGTACGAGGGCATCGAGCTGGGGGACGAGGGCGCGGTGGGCCTCATCACCTACATGCGCACCGATTCGGTCCGGGTGGCGGAGAGCGCGGTGGCCCAGGCGCGCGAGTACATCGCGAAGCACTTCGACCAGCGCTATCTGCCGGCGACCCCCAACGAGTTCAAGAACAAGCGCGGCGAGGGCAAGGTCCAGGACGCCCACGAAGCGGTGCGGCCCACCGACGTGGCGCGGCGTCCCGAGGACCTGAAGAAGTATCTCGAGAGCGACCTCTTCAAGCTCTACCAGCTGGTGTGGCGGCGTTTCGTCGCCTCCCAGATGAATCCCGCGATTTACGACACCACCATCGTGGACTTCCAGCTCACCGACCGCTTCCTGTACCGGGCCACCGGCTCGCGGGTCCAGTTCGACGGCTACCACGTCCTCTATCACGAGGGCCACGAGGCCGGGGACGTGAAGACCCTGGAGGACCTGCCGCCGATTCCGAAGCTCGCCAAGGGCGACCGGGTGGCGGTGCGGCAGGTGGTGCCGAGCCAGCACTTCACCGAGCCGCCGCCGCGCTACAGCGAGGCGAGTCTCGTCAAGAAGCTGGAAGAAGAAGGGATCGGCCGGCCTTCCACCTACGCGGCCATCATCTCCACCCTGCGCACCCGCTGGTACGCCACGGCGAAGGACCGCCGGTTCTCCCCCACGCCGCAGGGCGAAATCGTGTGGAAGGTGATGCAGAAGAGCTTCCCCGACACCTTCGAGGTCGGCTTCACGGCCAGGATGGAGTCGGAGCTGGACAAGGTGGAAGAGGGGGACATGGACTGGCGCGCGGTGCTGGGCGAGTTCTGGGGCCCCTTCTCGACGGCGCTGGAAGCGATCGACGTGGAGAAGCTGATCTACGCGGTGCACGAGCTGGGCGACCTCTCGAGCGAGAAGTGTCCCACCTGCGGCTCGCCGGTGGCGCTCAAGATCGGGCGCTTCGGGCCGTTCATCGCCTGCTCGCGCCGGCCCGACTGCCCCTTCACCCGGCCCCTGAACCGGAACCGGGTGCCCGACAAGCCCACCGATGAGATCTGCAAGGAGTGCGGCGCGCCGATGGTCATCAAGACCGGGCGCTTCGGCGAATTTCTGGCCTGCACCCGCTACCCCAAGTGCAAGCACACCCGGCCGGTGCCGCTCGGCATCAAGTGCCCCAAGTGCGGCGTGGGGGATCTGGCGGAGCGGCGCACCCGGAAGGGCCGCAATTTCTTCGGGTGCCTGCGCTATCCCGAGTGCGACTACTCCACCTGGAACAAGCCGGTGGCGGTGCCGTGCCCGGCCTGCGGATTCCTGGGGATGGAGGAGCGGCATTCCAAGACGGCGGGATCGTCGCGCAAGTGCCTGAAGTGCGGCCACGAGGTCCCGCTCGAAGAAGGCGGGGGCGGATCGCCGGAGTCGGACGCGGCCTGAGGGCGACGGTCGTGGGAGGCGGGCTCGCGGGGTGCGAGGCCGCCTGGGCGCTGGCGGAGCGCGGCGTCGCTCTCACGCTGTGCGAAATGCGCCCCGCCCGGGCCACGCCCGCGCATCAAACCGGCCGTCTGGCCGAGCTGGTCTGCAGTAACTCCTTCAAGTCGGTGGAGCTCGTCAACGCGCACGGCCTCCTCAAGGCCGAGATGCGGAAGCTCGGGAGCATCGTGCTCCAGGCGGCGGACGAGGCGCGGGTCCCGGGCGGCGCGGCGCTGGCGGTGGACCGGGGGCTCTTCGCGCGCGGCGTCGAGGCACGGGTCGAGAGTCACCGCAACATCACCCTCGCCCGGGACGAGGTGACCGCGCTCCCCTCGCCCGCGGTGATCGCCACCGGTCCCCTGACGTCGGACGCGCTCGCCGCGGCGATCGCGTCGCGGCTCGGCGCCACCTCGCTCGCCTTCTTCGACGCCATCGCGCCCATCGTGGCGGCGGACTCGCTGGACCCGGTGCGGCTCTATCGCGCCTCGCGCTACGGCAAGGGCGGGGGCGAGGATTACTGGAACGCGCCGCTCGGCGAAGCGGAATACGACGCCTTTCTCGCCGCGCGCGCCGCCGCCGACGTCTACCAGCCCCACCACGACTTCGACCAGACGCCGTACTTCGAGGGGTGCCTGCCGGTCGAGGAAATGGCGGCGCGGGGCCGGGACGTGCTCCGCTTCGGGCCGATGAAGCCGGTGGGCCTTCCCGACCCGCGCACCGGGCGGGAGCCGTTCGCGGTGGTCCAGCTGCGGCAGGAGGACCGCGCCGGTCAGATGTGGAATCTGGTCGGCTTCCAGACCCGCCTCCGCCACGGCGACCAGGCGAAGGTGTTCCGGACCATCCCCGGTCTCGAGCGCGCGGAGATCCTCCGCTACGGAGGGATCCACCGCAACGCGTACCTGAACGCGCCCGCGACGCTCTCCCCCCATCTCTCCGCGAAGGGCGACCCGCTGCTGCTCTTCGCGGGCCAGCTGACGGGTGTCGAGGGGTACACGGAGTCCGCCGCCACCGGCGCGCTCGCCGGGGCCAATCTGGCGCGGCTGCTCCAGGGCGAGGAGCCCCTGGTGCCGCCGCCCACGACCATGCTGGGCGCGTTGTGCCGGTACCTGCGCGACGCGGACCCCGGGGACTTCCAGCCGATGAACGCGAACTTCGGTCTGCTCGAGCCGCTGGCGGAGCCGGTGCGCGACAAGGCCAAGAAGAAAGAGCGGCTGGTGGCGCGGGCGCTGGCGGACATGGATGACTTCGTGTCGCGGCTTTCCGCGCCGGTGACGGCGTGAGCGCGTCGCCCCAGATCTCCGCTTTCGTCGCGTTCCTCTCGAAGGAGCGGAACGACTCGCCCCACACCGTGAAGGCCTACCAGCGGGACGTGTCGGAGTTTGCGGCCTTCTGCGATCGCTATTACGCGGGTCCCTGGGCCTGGGGCGGGGTGGACCGGCTGGCGATTCGCGGCTTCCTGGCGGAGCTCGACCGCCGCCACCTGGCGCGGCGCTCGGTCGCCCGGGCCCTGTCGGCGCTCCGCACCTTCTACCGCTTTCTGGGCGTGACCGAGGGGATGGACGTGAACCCGGCCAAGGCCGCGCGGACTCCGAAGCTCGAGCGCACGCTCCCCGTGTACCTCGACCGCGCGGAAATCGAGCTGGCCTTCGCGGAGGCCGAGCGCCGGGCCGACGCGGGCGGCTTCGGGGAGGCGCGGGATCTGGCGATGCTGGAGCTGTTCTACTCGACCGGCATGCGGCTCTCCGAGCTGGCGGGGTTGAACGACGAGGACCTGGACGTGGTCTCGGGGCAGGTGAAGGTGCGGGGCAAGGGGCGCAAGGAGCGCATTCTGCCGTTCGGCGGCCACGCCGATCGCTCCCTGCGCCGCTATTTCCGGGAGCGGGACGCGCTGCTCGCGCGGGGGGGCGGGGACCGGCGGGCGGTGTTCCTGAACCGGCGCGGGAACCGGATCACGCCGCGGGGGGTTCAGCTCGCGATGAAGGACCTCCTCGCCGGGCTCTCGGGGCGGGGCAAGGACCTGCACGTGCACTCCCTGCGCCACTCCTTCGCCACCCATTTGCTCGACGCCGGGGCGGATCTCCGCGCGGTGCAGGAGCTCCTGGGGCACGCCTCGCTGGCCACGACGCAGGTGTATACTCATACGTCGGTCGAGCGGCTCAAGAAGGTGTACCATCAGGCCCATCCGCGGGCCTGACGAAAGGATCGCGCGCTTTGAGTCTCCCGCAAATGCAGGCCACCACCATTCTCTGCGTCCGCCGCGACGGGCACGTCGCGCTGGGCGGCGACGGCCAGGTCACCGTTGGGGACACGGTGATGAAAGCGAACGCCAACAAGGTCCGCACCCTGAAAGGCGGGAAGATTCTCGCCGGATTCGCGGGCGCGGCGGCGGACGCCTTCACGCTGTTCGAGAAGTTCGAGGAGAAACTGGAGCGCTACCCGGGGAATCTCCCCCGCGCCGCGGTGGAGCTGGCCAAGGACTGGCGCTCGGACCGGGTGCTGCGCCGTCTCGAGGCGCTCCTCGTCCTGGCGGACAAGGAGCACGGCTACGTGGTGTCGGGGAGCGGGGAGCTGATCGAGCCCGACGACGGAGTGCTGGCCATCGGTTCGGGCGGCACCTACGCCCTCGCCGCCGCGCGCGCCCTGATCGGGGAGAGCGCGCTCTCGGCGCACGACGTGGTCCAGCGCTCGCTCGAGATCGCGGCCGCGATCTGCGTCTACACCAACACCCACATCACCATTCTCGATCTCTGATGGCCCACCCCGACCAGACACCGGCGCTCGATCCCCGGAAGCCCGAAGAGCTGGAAGCGCAGCTGCCGTGGCTCGAGGAGCTGCCGCCCAAGAAGATCGTGGCCGAGCTCGACCGCTACATCGTGGGCCAGGCGGAGGCCAAGAAGGCGGTGGCGATCGCGGTGCGGAATCGCTGGCGCCGGGCCCAGGCGCCGGAGGAGATCCGGGAGGAGATCCTCCCCAACAACATCATCATGATCGGGCCCACCGGGGTGGGGAAGACGGAGATCGCGCGGCGGCTGGCGCGGCTCGCGGGGGCGCCGTTTCTCAAGGTCGAAGCCTCGAAGTTCACCGAAGTGGGCTACGTGGGCCGGGACGTGGAGTCCATGATCCGCGAGCTGGTGGACGTCTCGATCAACATGGTCCGCACCGAGCGGGAGGACGACGTCTATCCGGCGGCGGAAGCGCGCGCCGAGGAGCGGCTCCTCGACATCCTCCTCCCCGCGCCGGCGGCCTCGGCCCCCCCGGCGCCGGCGGCGGCCGGCGAGGCCACCGCGCGCCCGCTGTTCGTGGTCTCGTCCAAGGGTGAAGTGTCCCAGGAGGAGAGCAAGGCCGACGCCGAGTCCCAGGAGCGCCGGCGCCGCAGCCGGGAGAAGCTGCGCCAGCAGCTGAAGGAGGGGAAACTCGAGGAGCGGGACGTCGAAGTCGAAGTGCAGCAGCAGGGCTTCCCCGGCCTGGAAATGATGCAGCCGCCCCAGGGGATGGAAGGCACCGACGTCAATTTCGTCGAGCTGCTGCAGGAAATGATTCCCAAGAAAAAGAAGCGGCGCACCGTGCACCTCCACGAAGCGCGGCGGATCCTGATCGACGAAGAGCTGAAAAAGCTGGTGGACATGGACGACGTGGTGAACGAGGCCCTGGACCGCGTCGAGAACCACGGCATCGTGTTCATCGACGAGCTGGACAAGATCGCGGGCGAGCGCGGCACCGTCGGTCCCGACGTCTCGCGCGAGGGCGTTCAGCGCGATCTGCTCCCCATCGTCGAAGGCTCGACGGTCCAGACCCGGTACGGCTACGTGCGCACCGACCACATCCTGTTCATCGCGGCCGGCGCGTTCCACGTCTCCAAGCCTTCGGACCTGATCCCCGAGCTGCAGGGGCGGTTTCCGATCCGGGTGGAGCTGGCGCCGCTCACCGAAGCCGATTTCATCCGCATCATGACCGAGCCGGAGAACGCGCTCACCAAGCAGTACGCGGCGCGGTGCGCAGCCGAAGGGGCGAAGCTCGAGTTCGGCGAGGACGGCATCCGCGAGATCGCGCGGATCG
>DASSQQ010000084.1:0-7901 GCA_035702425.1 Gemmatimonadales bacterium | reverse complement strand
GAATTGCTCTGAGTTACGGCGAGCAGTAGGTGCTCGACTAGGAACTAGCCGCCCTCAGTTTCCCCTCAGTCTCTCCGCCTCCGCCACGCGCTGCAGCGCGATGGCATAGGCCGAGGTCCGGAAGGGCACGGCCTTCGCCTTCGCGAGGTCGCGCACCGCCGCATAGGCCTTGGTGATCGTCGCTTTCAGCTCCCGGTTCACCTGCTCGTGGGTCCAGCGGTACTGCTGGAGATTCTGGGCCCACTCGTAGTAGCTCACCGTGACGCCACCGGCGTTTGCCAGGAAATCGGGGATCACCGCGATGCCGCGCTCGCCGAGAATGAGATCCGCGGTCGGCGTGGTGGGACCGTTCGCCGCCTCGACCACCACCCGGCAGTCCACCGTCCGCGCGTTCCCTTCCTTCGTGATCACCCCGCCCAGTGCCGCCGGCACCAGCCACTCGCACGGGATCTTCCACAGCTCGTCGTTGGTGATCCGCTTGCCGCCCTTCCACTCGCCGACCGGTTTCTTCTGCGCCGCGTGCGCCAGCAGGCCGGGAATGTCGAGTCCTTTTTCATTATAGATCCCGCCGTCCACGTCCGAGACCGCGATGATCTTCGCGCCCTCCTCGGTCACCAGAAGCCGGGCCAGGTGACTCCCCACGTTGCCGAATCCCTGGATCACCACCCGCGCGCCCTTCAGCGGAATCCCGAAGTCCCGCGCGTACTCCGCCATCACGTACATCACGCCGCGGCCCGTCGCTTCTTCCCGGCCCAGGGAGCCGCCCAGCTGCAGCGGCTTGCCGGTGACCACCGCGGGCGTGTAGCCGTGGCGGTTGGAGAACTCGTCCAGGATCCAGGCCATCACCTGGGCGTTGGTGTTCACGTCCGGCGCCGGAATGTCCCGGTAGGGGCCGAGGATGATCGAGATCCGCTGGGTGAACCGGCGGGTGAGGCGCTCCAGCTCGAGCGGGGTGAGCTTCCGCGGATCCACCGCGACGCCCCCCTTGGCGCCGCCGAAGGGGATGTCCATCAGCGCGGTCTTCCAGGTCATGATCGTCGCGAGACCGAAGACCTCATCGTGATCGGCCTCGGGGTGATAGCGGATGCCCCCTTTGCACGGCCCCCGCGCCCCGTTGTGCTGAATCCGGTAACCAGTGAAGACCTCGATCCTCCCGTCCTCCATCCGCACCGGCACCTCCACCTGCACCTCGCGGAAGGGGCTCATCAGGATGCGCCGCATGTAGCTCTCGAGGTTGATCAGGTCCGCCGCCCGATCGAACTGGCTCGAGACGATGGCCTTCCCGGACATCGGAGCGCGGGATGCGGCGGGGCGCGGCGCTGCGGCGGCGTGGGACACGGGACCGGGTCCTCCGGACGTGAGGGTGCGGTGCGGCTCGGGATCGAAACGCGTTACGGGCTGAGGCGGCGCCCCGCCAGGCGGGACGCGGGGTGCTGGGCCAGCGCCAGGGCGCGGGCGACGTCCGGAATCCGGGGCCGGCGCTCGGCGCCGTCCACCAGGACGCCGACGATGTCCGCCGCCGTGTCACCGCCGGCCGGATGCTCGAGGACCAGCACCAGGCCCGCGTTCTCGGCCCGGACCGCGTCCGTGAGTTCGCCCCACGCGGGATCGGCGGGCAGGGGACGCACCGCGACGACCAGCGGGATGGTCGCGGCGTCGAATCCGCTCTTTCCCGTCAGCGGCGCGTCGAGCCCGTCGGCGACCGCGCTCCAGACCGGAAGGGTGGGGCCCAGGGCCACCACCTGGCCGAAGCGCCAGCCCGAATCCGACGCCAGCTCCCCGAACCCGGTCGCGAGCACCTCGTCCGACGGCGCCACCGGCCCCGGCGTCGGGGCGAGGATCACCGCCCCCGTCTCCGCGAACCACCGCTCCGCGGGGGCGAGATCGTCCGGCTTCCGCGGCGCGTAGAACCCGAACCGCTGGGTGCGCCGGATCTCGGCCTCCGCCTCGACGCGCTGCTCGTCGTGCTCCGCCGCCTGGGCCGCGCCCTCGAAGGCGACCTCGGCCGCCGCGTAGCGGCCGGCGTCGCGCAGAATCCGCCCCCGGAGCTTCAGGGTCTCGGTATGGGGCTCGAGGGCGAAGGCGCGGTCCAGCGCCAGCAGGGCGCGGTTCCTCTCGCCCAGGCGGTAGGCCGCGAGCCCCAGCTCGTGCCACGCCAGCGCCAGGTCCGGATCGTGCCCCACCGCGCGCTCCAGGGTGGCGAGCGCCTCGCGGTAGCGCGACAGCTCGATCAGCGCCGCGCCCTTCAGGGTGAGGGGGAACGCGGCGTCGCCGAACTGCCCCTCCGCGCCCTCGGCCACACGCAGCGCTTCCGGGAGCCGGCCGTGGGAGCGCAGCAGCTCGAAGTATTCCGCCCAGCAGGGCTTCAGGTCGGGATGCGTGGCGAGCACGCCGCGGTAGGCGGTCTCCGCTTCGGCGACCCGCCCTTCCCGCGCGAGCCAGCGGGCCTTGGCCATCGCCCGCTCGCTCGGCGCGTCCGGAAAGAGATCGAACGACGCCGTCGTCCGCATACTCGCCAATCTACCCCCCGCCGGGGCGCTGGCTAGGCGGACCCGCCGGCGCCCACTACATTTCGCGGCCTATGGATCAGGCCCGACTGCTCCGCGAGCTCTCCGACTTCCTCCGCATTCCTTCCGTTTCCACTCTGCCGGCGCACGACGCGGACTGTCGCCGCGCCGCCGAGTGGGTCGCCGCCGAGCTCCAGCGGCTCGGATGTCCGGAGGTGGCGTTCCTCGGCAGTGAGACCCATCCCGTCGTGTGGGGAAAGGGACCGCCGGTTCCGGGCGCGCCGACCCTGCTGGTGTACGGGCACTACGACGTCCAGCCGCCGGACCCGCTCGATGAATGGCTCTCGCCGCCCTTCGAGCCCACGGTGCGGAACCAGATCCTCTACGGGCGCGGCTCCGCGGACGACAAGGGCCAGGTGTTCTGTCTTTTGAAGGCGATCGAGGCCTGCGGCCGGTTTCCGGTCAACTTCCGCTTCCTGATCGAGGGCGAAGAAGAATACGGCAGCTCGGTGCTGTTCGACCTCCTGGACCGGGAGCCGGAACGGACCCGGGCCGACGCGGTGCTGGTCGCGGACATGGCCTACATGCATCCGGGGTGGCCCGCGGTCTACACCGCGGTGCGGGGGATGGTCTACGCCGAGATCCACGTGCGCACCGCGAAGAGCGATCTGCACTCCGGGGAGTACGGCGGCGCCGCGCCCAACGCGCACGAGGAGCTGGTGCGGCTGCTGTCCCGGATCAAGGGACCCGACGGCAAGATCAACATTCCCGGCCTCTACGCCGCGGTGAAGCGGCCCGGCAAGGCGGAGCTCGCCGCCTGGAAGCGCCTGCCCTTCAAGGAGAAGGAATTCCTGGAGCGGCGGGTGCGCGCCAAGGCGCTCACCGGTCTCAAGCAGTATTCCGTGCTGGAGCGGCTCTGGGCCCTGCCCACCTTCGAGATTCACGGCATCACCGGCGGATTCACCGCCGCGGGCGCGAAGACGGTGATTCCCGCCGCCGCCACCGCCAAGGTGAGCCTGCGCCTCGTGCCCAATCAGAAGCAGAAGACGGTGGAGCGCCAGCTGCTGGCCGCGGTGAAGAAGCTCGCGCCCCGGTACGTGACCGCGACGGTGACCTTCCTCCACGGCGCCGACCCCGGCGTGGTGAAGCTCGATCACCCCGCGTTCCAGCTCTTGGACCGCGCCTTCCGGGAAGTGGTGGGGCGGGGGACCGTCCCCGCCCGCGCCGGCGGCTCGATCCCGGTGGTGCCCGCGCTGGGCAAGATGGGCGCGCCGGTGCTCCTCACCGGCATCGGCCTCCCCGACGACGGCCTGCACGCGCCGAACGAGAAGCTCGACCTGAAGCAATTGTGGGACGGGATCGCGGTCTTCAAGCGTTTCTTTGAACTGCTTGGGACCGACGACGTCAGGAGATCGGCCGTCTCGAGGCGGGACGTCTAGGCGTTTTTCTTGCTCAAGTTCCGGAACCGGTTGATGTCGTGCTGGGTCAGGCCCCGGCCGCCGTACCGCTCCTCCGTCCACGGGTCCCCCCGCATGTGGTACCCGTTCTGCTCCCAGAAGCCGGGGATGTCCTCGTCGAGCAGGACCAGCCCCCGGACCCACTTCGCGCTCTTCCAGAAATAGAGATGCGGGACCAGCAGGCGCGCCGGCCACCCGTGCTCCGGCGTGAGCCACTCCCCGTCGTGCTTCAGCGCCACCAGGTTCTCGGGCCGGTCGAGATCGGCGAGCGGCAGGTTGGTGGTGAACCCCTGCTCGGCCGTGATCAGGACGTGCCGCGCCTCCGCCTTCACGCCGGCGCGCTCGAGGAGCGATCGCACCGGCACCCCCTCGAAGGCGTTGTCGAACCGGCTCCAGGTGGTGACGCAGTGGATATCGCAGTGGACCGTTTTCCGGGGCAGGAGGAGCAGTTCGTCGTAGGTGAGCGTGAACGGCCGCTCCACGAGCCCGGAGACCTCGAAGCTCCACCGGGTGGTGTCCACGCTGGGGACATTTCCGTAGTGGAGCACGGGCCACTTGTCCGTGAGGATTTGACCGGGAGGCAACCGCTCCGTCATCGCGGGGATACGTCGCGAAGCAGCGCGCCGGATTCCGCCTGTACCCCGAACGCCGACTCAAACCCCGCGATCACGGCGGCCGTGGTCTCCTCCCGGAGCGCCGCATCCCCCATCCCCGATCCCGCGTCTCTCGTCTCCCGCCTCTCGCCTCCCGCCTCCCGTCTGACCGACGTCATCTCCACGCCCTCGATTCCGCAGGGCACGATCCGGTCGAACCAGGAGAGATCGGTGGTGACGTTCAGGGCGAAGCCGTGCCAGGTGACCCACTGTTTCACGTGGACGCCGATGCTCGCGATCTTGCGGCCGCGGGTCCACACGCCGGTGAACCCCGGATTCCGCTCCGCGGGAATCTCGAGGCGCGCGAGACCGGAGATCAGCGCCTGCTCGAGGGTCCGGAGATACCAGTGCAGGTCGCGCCGGTAGCCGCCCAGGTCGAGGATGGGGTAGCCGACGAGCTGACCCGGACCGTGGAAGGTGACGTCTCCGCCGCGCTCCACCTCCGCCACCTCCACGCCCTGGGGCGCGAGGAGGTGCGCGCGATCGGAGGTCCGGCCCAGGGTGATCACCGGCGGATGCTCGAGCAGGAGGAGGGTGTCGTGCGGGAGCGTGCCCGCGATCCGCTCCCGGGCGAGGCGCCGCTGCCACTCGAGTGCTTCGGCGTAGGGCACGAGCCCGGCGCGGATGACGTGCAAGACCGGGCTCACGGAGCCGAGCCGGCTCCCGTCTCTCGTCTCCCGTCTCCCGTCTCTCGTGTCCCGTCTCCCGCGCCTTTCACCGCCCACCGGCTCCCCACCACGCCGAAGGCCGTGCTCGCGACTCCCCAGAAGACGAGTCCCGGGGTTCCGCCGAACCGGTCCGCCACCGCCGCGAGGAATCCGACGAGGAGCGCGCCCGCGGCCGAGAGCACGCCGATCACGCCGCTCTGGAAGATGTTGCCGAGAGGGGTGCTGCGCCGCCATCCGAAGAGCGCCGCGATGACCACGCCGGCGAGGAGTCCGGCGAGCAGGGGATCGGCGCCGAGGGTTCGGTCTTCGAGCTGTTTGACCACGATCTGCATCAGGGTGATCGTGGCGCCGCCCAGCCCCACGCCGGAGGCCAGCGCCCCCAGCCCGACGGCCAGCGGGTCCCGCTCGCTCACATGTGGACCACGCGGCCGAGGGAATCGAGCGCCGCTTCCGCCACCGCTTCGGACATCGTGGGGTGGGCGTGAATGGCCAGCTCGATCTCCTCCACCGTGTACTCGTTCTCCCGGGCCACGGCCAGCTCGTGAATCAGCTCCGAGGCGGGCGTGCCCACGATGTGGGCGCCCAGGATTTCGCCGTATTTCTTGTCGCGGATGATCTTGACGAACCCCTCGGTCTCCCCGGTGCCGCGGGCGCGGCCGTTGGCGGAGAAGGGGAAGCGTCCCACCACGAAGTCGAGCTTTTTCTCCTTGGCCTGCTCCTCGGTCATGCCGATGCTCGCGACTTCGGGGTGGCAGTAGGTCACGCTGGGCACGTTGTCGTAGCGGATGGGATGCGGCTTCCTGCCGGCGATGGTTTCCGCCACGCACATCCCCTCGCGGCTCCCCTTGTGCGCCAGCATCGGCGGGCCGGCCACGTCGCCGATGGCGTAGTAGCCGGGCGCGGTGGTCTGCAGGTTCTGATCCACCTGGATGAAGCCGCGGTCGGTGAGCTGGATGCCGCATTCCTTGAGGCCGATGTTCTCGGTGTTCACCGCCCGGCCCGCGGCCATCAGGACGGCGTCCACTTCGACTTTCTGGGTGGAGCCGCCGGACTCGACCGACAGCGTCACCGACTTCTTGCCGACGTCCGCCTTGGTGACCTTGGCGCCCGCCAGGACGTCGATCTTCCGCTTCTTGTAGCTCTTGGCCAGCGCGTCGGACGACTCCGCGTCCTCGAGCGGGAGAATGCGGGGCAGGGCCTCGATCAGCGTGACCCGGGAGCCGAAGGCCGCGAAGATGTTGGCGAACTCCATCCCCACCGCGCCGGCGCCGACGATGGCGATGGACCCGGGGGCCTTCTCGAGGAAGAGCGCCTCGTCGGAGGAGATCACCGTGGTCTTGTTGATGTCGAGACCGATCTGCGGAATCCCCTTCACCCGGGACCCGGTCGCGATGATGACGGCTTTCTTCGCCTCGTGGACGTAGCTCCCCACCTTCACCTTCCGGCCGGGCTGGAGGACGCCGTCGCCCTTCACCACCGTGATCTTGTTCTTCTTCATCAGGAACTCGACGCCCTTCGAGTTCTGATCGGAGACCCGCCGGGAGCGCTGCATCGCCACGCCGTAGTCGGTCTTCACGCTCCCCGCGCTGATCCCGAAGTCCTCCGCGTCGTGCAGGAGGTTCGCGATGTAGGCGGAGTGGAGCAGGGCCTTGGTGGGGATGCACCCGATGTTCACGCATACCCCGCCCAGCTTCTCCCGCTCGATCACCGCCGTGTTGAGGCCGAGCTGCGCCGCGCGGATGGCGGCGACGTAGCCCGCCGGGCCGCCGCCCAGAACGATGACGTCAAATTGGTTGGCCACGAACGCTCCTCAATTGCGGATGTCGGATTGTGGATTGCGGATTCTCGCGGACCGCCCGTTCAATCCGCGATCCGCAATCGCCAATCCGCAATTACAACACCATCGCCAGCGGGTTCTCGAGCATCTGCTTCAGGGTTCCGAGAAACGCGGCGCCGGTGGCGCCGTCGATCACCCGGTGATCGCAGCTCATCGTGATCCGCACCCGGCGCCGGGCCTCGAGCCTGCCGTCCGTCACCACCGGCTTCGCCGCCACGGACCCCACCGCGATGATCCCCGCTTCCGGGGGATTGATCACCGCCGTGAACTGGTCGATGTCGAACATGCCCAGGTTCGACACCGAGAAGGTGGACCCGGTGTACTCCGACGGCTGCAGCCGGCGGTTGCGGGCTTTCTGGGCCAGGTCCCTGGACTCGGCGCCGATCGCGGCCAGGGACTTCAAGTCCGCGTTCCGGATCACCGGGGTGATGAGCCCGTCTTCCACCGCCACCGCCACCCCGACGTGCACCTCGTTCCAGTAGCGGATGTGGTCCTCCTGGAACCAGGCGTTGCAGGCCCGGTGCTTGGCCAGCGCCAGCGCGGTGGCCTTGAGAATGATGTCGTTGAACGAAACCTTGAGCCCCTGCGCCGCGAGGTCGCGGTTCAGCGCCTCCCGCGCCTCGGCGGCGCGCTCCATGTCCACTTCGGTGGTGAGAAAGAAGTGGGGGATGGGACCGAGGGACGTGACCAGCCGTTTGGCAATGGTTTTGCGGATTTGGGTGAGAGGGACGTCTTCGTAGGCAGCGCCGCCGCGCTCGGGAAGCGGGACGCGGGAAACG
>DASSQQ010000083.1:0-13244 GCA_035702425.1 Gemmatimonadales bacterium | reverse complement strand
GAAGGACGCGGGCCGCCGGCCCGGAGCCCTGCAGGTGGACGGCGGCGCCGCGGCCAACGACTGGCTGATGCAGTTCCAGGCGGACGTCCTCGGGGTGCCGGTCGCGCGCCCGGACCTGATCGAAACCACCGCGCTCGGCGCGGCCGGGCTCGCGGGGCTGGCCGCCGGGGTATGGAAGAGTCCGGGCGAGTTTCTGGCGGGGCGGCGGTTCACCCGCTTCACGCCGGGGAAGGGGCGCGCCGCGGCGCGCGCCGGCATCGCGGGCTGGAGCCGGGCGGTGCGGACGGCTCGTTTCTGGGCGAATGCGGTTACATAATGAAGAGCTTCATGTTTTCTTTAAAATCTCGCGGTTAGGTTGCCGCTGGACATCGTCGTCAACCATTCCAGGACGGGGCCGCATATGAACGCCGGGACGAAGTTCGCCGTGGGCGCGATCGTGATCGTGGGTGCCGTGGGATACCTGATGGCCACCGGGATCAAACAGACCGGCCAGTTCTTCCTCACGCCCACCGAGCTCTCGCAGAAGGTCGCGACCGATCCTTCCTTCTACAACGTGGGAATGAAAGTGGGCGCGCACGTGGTGAGGGGCAGCGTCTCCCGCGACATGGCGACGCAGACCCTCTCCTTCCAGGTCTCCGACGGCGGCGCGACCTATCCGGTCGTCTTCCACGGTCTTCCGCCCGACACCTTCACCGATTCGGTGGAAGTGGTGGTCGAAGGCCGGTTGCAAAAGGACGGCGTGATTCACGCGACCGACGTGCTCGCCAAGTGCGGGTCGCGCTACGAGACGGTGCCGAAAGCCTAAATGACGGTTCTCGGCAACCTCGCGCTCTGGGTCGCGTTCCTCCTCGGCCTGTGGGGGATTTTCGCGGGCTTCACCGGCGGCGCGCGCGGCCGGACCGACCTCCAGCGGAGCGCGCGGCACGCGCTCTTCGCGATGTGCGGGGCGCTGCTGCTCGCGGTGTTCTCGCTCGAGTGGGCCCTCTTCCACCACGACTTCAACGTGGAGTACGTCGCGGCCTACACCAGCCGCAACCTCCCCACGTTCTACACCTGGTCCGCGCTCTACGCCGGCCAGAAGGGGAGTCTCCTCTTCTGGGCGACGGTCCTCTCGGTCTTCGGCTCGCTCGCGATGGTGATGACGGCGCCGAGGCACCGGGTGTACCTGCCCTACGTCGGGGCGGTGGTGAGCACGGTGGCTGTGTTCTTCCTCTCGGTGATTCTCTTCGGCGCGAATCCCTTCGACCGGCTCCCTTACACGCCGCTCGACGGAAGCGGTCTCAACCCCCAGCTCCAGAACCCGGGGATGGTGTTCCACCCGCCGATGCTCTACCTGGGATACATCTCGATCACCCTGCCGTTCGCGTTCGCGATGTCCGCGCTGCTCTCCAAGCGGCTCGACGGCGACTGGCTGGTGGCGATCCGGAAGTGGACCCTCCTCTCCTGGCTCTTCCTCTCCATCGGCATCGTGCTCGGCATGTGGTGGGCGTACGTGGAGCTGGGGTGGGGCGGCTACTGGGCCTGGGACCCGGTGGAGAACGCGTCCTTCCTGCCCTGGCTCACCATGACCGCGTTCCTGCATTCGGTGATGATCCAGGAAAAACGCGGGATGCTGAAGAAGTGGAACCTGGGGCTCATCATCGGGTCCTGGCTGCTCTCGATCTTCGGGACCTTCCTCACCCGGTCCGGGGTGATCGCGAGCGTGCACTCCTTCACCCAATCGAACGTGGGGTACTTCTTCGCCGCGTTCCTGATTCTCGCCGGGGTGGCCAGCTTCTGGATCTACGCCACCCGGCTCCCGCTGCTCCAGGCGGATACGCCGCTCGAATCCATCGTGAGCCGGGAAGCGAGCTTCCTCTTCAATAACCTGCTGCTGGTGGGGATCGCGTTCACCGTTCTGCTGTTGACGCTGCTTCCCATCCTCACCGAGTGGATTCAGGGGGTCAAGACCACCGTCGGCCCGCCGATGTTCAACCTCGTGAACATCCCGCTCGGCCTCGCGCTCCTCGCCCTCACCGGCATCGGGCCCCTGATCGCCTGGCGCCGCGCGTCGGTCGGCAACCTCAAGCGCCAGTTCGCGGTTCCGGTGACGGCGGGGGTGTTCACGCTGTTGATCCTGCTGGTCGCGGGCATGCGGGATCCATACCCGATTCTCACCATCGCGCTGGGCGGCTTCGTCGCGGGCACCGTGGCCCAGGAATTCTGGCGCGGCACCCGGGCGCGCCACCACCAGTACCACGAGCCTTACCTGCTCGCCTTCGCGCGGCTGGTGGGGCGCAACCGGCGCCGCTACGGCGGCTACATCGTGCACGCCGGCATCGTGGTGCTCTTCATCGCGTTCAGCGGCATGGCCTTCAAGACCGAGACCGAGGCGACGCTCAAGCCCGGCGAGTCGGTCTCGCTCAAGAGTCCCTACGGCTGGACCTACACCTTCACCAACCTCGGCATCTCGCAGTACGACGCGCTGAACCGGCTGGTCACCGCGGCGAGCGTCGAGGTGGCGCGCAACGGGAAGAAGATCGGCATCATCGAGACCGAGAAGCGCCAGCACGTGAACGCCGAAGGCCAGCCGACCTTCCAGCCCTCCACCGCGGTCGGCATCCGCAGCAACGCGCGCGAGGATCTGTACGCCGTGCTCGCCGGGGTGGTGAACGGCACCGAGCAGGCCGTGTTCCGCTTCACCATCAATCCCCTGGTGTGGTGGGTCTGGTACGGCGGCGTGATCGTGGCGCTGGGCGGGCTGATCGTGATGTGGCCCGGCGGCGGCACCCCGGCGCTGAAGCGCGCCCAGGCGGGATACGCGGTGAAGCTGGTGGCGGAGAAATGAAGACGCGTAGGGGCATTGGCGGCCGGACGGATGGTGGGGCGGCGAGCCGGCGCGAGTTCTTCACCCTGTTCGCGGCGGGTCTGCTGTCCGTCCATCCGTCTCTCCGCCTGTTGCCCCAGACTCCCCAGCAGCCCCTCGCCGACTCCGGCGCCAACGGGAAGCTCTGGGATCCGACGCGGACGCCGAATCTCGATCCCGTCACCGCGCGCGACAACGATCGCCGCATCCAGGCGATCGAAAAAAAGCTGAAGTGCACCTGCGGCTGCGGGCTCGACGTGTACACCTGCCGCACCACCGACTTCACCTGTCCCCTCTCTCCGGGCACGCACCGCCACGTGCTCGCGCTGGCCGAGAGCGGGATGACGGCCCAGCAGATCCTCGACCAGTTCGTCAAGGAGAACGGGGTCCAGATTCTGATGGCGCCGCCGCGTCGCGGGTTCTCGCTGGTCGGCTACTTCGGCCCCTGGATTCTGGTGACGGCGGGCGCGGTGGTGCTGTTCTTCGCGCTCCGGCGCTGGGCCCGCGCCGGCCGGCTCGCCGCCGCCGCGGCTCCCGCCGCGCCCGCGCCCGCCTCCGCCACTCCGGCCGAGCTCGAGCGCCTGGCGCGCGAGCTGGACGACCTCTCCGCCTAGGACCCGATCGTGCTCGAACTCGGCGTGGGGGTGGTGCTCGCGGCCTGGGCGGTGTGGTTCGTCCTGAAGCCCGTGCTCCGTCCGGACTTCGCGGGGAGCGCGACCGGGAACGACGGAAGTCTGAGCGAGGGTGAGGATCCGGACGACGATCTCTCGCCCCGGGCGGTGGCGCTACGGGCGCTCAAGGAGATCGAGTTCGACCGCGCCACCGGGAAGCTCGACGACAGGGACTACGAGGCGCTGAAGGCGAAGTACACGGGCGAGGCGGTGGCGGCGATGCGGGCCGAGCCGGCGGACGGGAGACGAGAGACGGGGGACGTCGCCACCGCGACCGCGTCGTCTCCCGTCTCCCGTCCCTCGTCTCCCGGATGTCCCGAGCACGGCGTTCCCGCCGAGCCCGGCGCGCAATTCTGCCCGGTGTGCGGCCGGCGGCTCGCCCAGGCCGCGGGGTTCTGCGTCCGTTGCGGCGATCCCCTTGTCGTGGACGCGCGCTTCTGCAACTCCTGCGGGAGCCGGGTCGCGGCGTAGCTCGTTTCGTTCCGAACCCCCGCCGCCCCCTCCGCCGCCCGAGCGCGCGGCCGCGGCGCGCGTGACGGCACTCACGCGCTTAACAACTCGACTCGCCCTCGGTCTCTCCCTCGGAGCCGGTTACGCAACTTTTCGAGAGGAGAGACGATCCATGCGCAATGCCTTCCGAGCCGTCCTCGCGCTCGCCGCGGTGGGATTCGCGGGCGCTGGTTGCGGCGACACGTCAGGACTTTCCGACCGGGCCGCGGTGCAGGCCGCCGTGGCGGATCAGCTGGGCGGCATGATGGACACGTCGTACGGCGCCGACGGGGCGGTCCAGACCGACGCGGCCCTGCCGTCCTTCGACGTCACCGGCGCCGTGGACACCGCGCTGGTGCCGTCCTTCTGGGGGCGGATCCGGGTGGTGCCCCGCGGCCCCCGGCCCATCATCGAGCGCGACATCGTGATCGTCGGGGACTCGGCGACGCTCGCCCTCACGGTGCGGTTC
This sequence comes from Gemmatimonadales bacterium, assembly GCA_035702425.1. Classification (GTDB taxonomy): domain Bacteria; phylum Gemmatimonadota; class Gemmatimonadetes; order Gemmatimonadales; family GWC2-71-9; genus DASSQQ01. The sequence goes on along the minus strand of DASSQQ010000083.1, from coordinate 8,770 downwards.
CAGGGCCTCTTCCTCACCGACACCAGCGACGACGGGATCTTCAACCCCGGCGCCAAGCCGATGGACGTGACCATGTCCCAGCACGCGGTCCTGGTGCGTGACGCGTCGCGCCCGCACGGATGGCGCGCGGTGGCGCTCACCCCGCAGAACTGGGTGCCGACCGATCCCTCGCGCCAGACCGTCGCGGTGGATTCGGTGACGGTCTTCCGGAACGACACGGCCCTCGTCACCGTGACCAGCGCCGATTCGCTGTTCGACGTGGTGAACCGGATTCCGCGCTTCCACCTGGGCGACACGGTGCGGGTGGTCGCCACGGTGTCGAACAGCACCGGCGGCCCTTACACGCCCCCGACGTTCACTTTCCTCCACGTGCGCCACGCGGACGCGACGGCGGTGCGCTGGCACCGGGTCCGGATGCAGGACGATGGCAACGGGACCTTCGAGCGGACCTGGGTGGTGCGGCGGACCGGCCGCGACCGCTTCGGGGTGGACGCGCTCGACGCGGCGACCCTGGAGCTCAGCACCGCGGACAACTACCGCGGGAACGCCTGGGCGATACCGTACAGAATCGAATAACGGGAGACGGGAGACCGGAGACGGGAGACGAGAGAGGCCACAGCGTCTCCGTTTCCCGTCTCACGGTTTTTGCACCAGCCTCACCGGCACCGTGACCGTCGCGGGCACCGTCCCGCCTTTGAGCTTCACCGCGACCCCGGCGATCGCCCGCGCGCCGAGGGCGACCGGATCCTGCGCGGCCAGGGCGACGAGCGGCGTCCCCTGGAGCAGGGCCGCGCGCGCCTCCGGTACCGCGTCGTACGCCACCACCAGCACGTCCTTCCGGCCCGCCGCCTGAATCGCGGCCACCGCGCCCAGCGCCATCTCGTCGTCGGTCCCGAAGACCGCGTCAATGTGCTGATCGGTGGCGAGCAGGGCGTCCATCTTGTGCCGCGCGGCCGCGCGGGTCGGCGGGTCCACGGTGGGATCGGCGAGGATGCGGAGGTTGGGGTAGCCGGAGAGGGCGTCCTTGAACCCCGCGACGCGGGCCCGCACGTCCGGCGCCGCCTGGTCGAGAATCGCCACGTTGCCGCCGCCCTCGAGACGGGCCACCACCCAGTCGCCGAGGAGCTTGCCGCCCTGGCGGTCGTCGCTCTCGACCTCCGAGACCACGTCGCCGCCGTCCGCCGGGCGCGCCACGGTGAACACCGGAATCCGGGCGGCGTTGCCCTTGTCCACGGCCGTCCCCGCGCCCGCGTCGCCCACCGGCGCGATCACGATGGCGTCCATTCGCCGGGCGACGAACCCGTCGACCAGCGAGGCCTGGCGCGCGGTGTCGCCGTCGGCGGTCACGACGTGCAGATCGAACCCGAGGGAGTCGGCGACGCGCCGCATGCCGCGCTCCAGGTCCGAATCGAAGGAGTCGGGCGCGGCGAGGGCGACGCCGATCTGGGGCCGGGTGGGGGCGCGCTTGCCGCACCCCGCGAGGGCCGCGAGCGCGGCGGCGGTGACGCTGAGCCGGAGGGCGTGTCGCATCGGAGTAATGTATCGCGCCCCGGGCACCCTCGCGCCGGAGGCCCGGGGCGGGTTGGCGTTCGCGATCCGGCTAGAACTCGAAGCTTTCCATCTTCCGCAAGCCCACCACCAGCGGGATCACCGTCGCCGCGGCGCAGATCAGGCCGGCCACGACGAAGAGCAGGATCATCCACCCGTCCACCACCACCGGCCGGCCGTTGAACACCGCGCGGGCGTAAGCGTAGATCGCCTGCCAGAGCACCAGAATCACGGCGCCGAGCAGGGCGACGGTGGCCATCATGAACACCAGGCCGCCGAACGACGTGGGGATCTGCGCCGCGTTCTCGGTCTCGAACTGCGGGTACAGCGCGCCGAACCCCAGCGCCATCGCGCCGATGGCGAGGGTGAGCGCGAAAATCGTCGCCAGGGACAGGATCATCATGAACGGCGACACCTGGAGCAGGACGTTGGTGACGCCGGTGAGAATCAGCGCCAGCACCAGGAGCGGCAGGGTGCCCACCCAGTACTTGGACCAGAGCAGAGCCGAGAGGTCGAGCGGCGAGGAGCGCAGCAGCCACATCTGCCGCCCCTCGAGGGACACCGACGGGAAAATGAAGCGCGCCGCGATCGACGCCAGCACGAACCCCGCGAGCCCCAGGTTCAGGAACGACACCAGCGTCACGTAGAAGAACCCGACCGGCTCGCCGCGGTGGAGGGGCAGGGCCTTGATGTTGAAGAGGTACACCACCACCAGCACCCCGAGCAGGATCAGCTGGCTCCATTGCGTGGTGTCGCGGAAGAAGAGCTTGATGTCCTTCAGCACGAACTCCCGCTTCGCCACCGGGAGCGGTTTCAAGAGCCAGCCGAAGGTGAAGCGCCACACGCCGCCGCGGATGAACCGCTCGGCCCCCTCCTGGGCCTTGGTGAATCCCGGCGCGAAGAGCTCGCGGTGGAGCATGGCGCCGAGCGCCACGAACCCCGCCGCCGTGGTCCAGAGCATGGTGAGCGGAAGCAGGTCCACCGGACCCACGAGGTAGCTCATGATGGCGCGGCTCGCCCATTCCGACGGCAGGAAGGGCGAGGTGGGCGTCCGCAGCACCGCGATGAAATCGAGCAGGTTGCGGAACCCTTCCGGCCGCGCCAACTGCTCCGGTCGCACGATCCGGAACAGCAGGATCACGCCGCCCGCCGCGCCCAGGGCGATGAGCGACAGCAGGTCGCGGGTGCGGCGGGCGGGAAAGAGATTCACCAGAATCAGGGTGACCGCGGTCCCCACCACCGCCGGCAGCACCAGCATCGGGAAAATGGCGAGCACGGCGTAGCCCGCGAAGAGCCAGCCTCCGTGATAGACCACGCCGTAGGCGGTGAGGATCGGCACCGCCATCAGCGCCACCATCCACGACGAGTGCAGGAGTGTCTCCGCGAGCTTGGCGAGGTAAAGCCGGAGCCAGTCCACCGGCGACGACACCAGCAGATCGAGGTCGCGCGCCAGGAAGAACGACGACAGGGCGGTGATCACGTTCGACAGAATCAGAATCGAGATGAACGCGAGGAGGACGAGGCCCAGCAGCTTGCCCGCGAGCAGGGGGCCCAGCTCCTGCACGCCGCGGAAGTACTTGAGGATCTTGTACAGCACGCCGAACACCGCGCCCCAGAACCCGAGCGCCACGATCGAGAGCACCACGATCTTCGCGCTCCCGCCCTGCCGCTCTTCGCGGAGCCGCTGCAGGGCGGTCCGCCATTTGGGCTGGAGCACGTGGGTGAGCGACGGCTGGTTCACTTGCCCAGGACCTCGGCCAGCTCCTTCGCCTCCACGCCGCCGGTGAGCTTCAGGAACAGCTCTTCCAGGCTCACGTTCCCGGCCGCCGTCTGGCGCCGCAGCTCATCCATGGTGCCGCAGGCCACGATCTTCCCGTGCTGGATGATGGCGATGCGGTCGCACATCGCCTCCGCCACCTCCAGGGTGTGGGTGCTCATCAGCACCGTGCCGCCGCGCCCCACGAACTGGCGGAAGATGTCCTTCAGGAGCCGCGCCGCCTTGGGGTCGAGCCCCACCATCGGCTCGTCCACCACGATCACTTCGGGGCGGTGAATCAGGGCGCTGGAGATGATCAGCTTCTGCCGCATCCCGTGACTGTAGGCCTCGATCAGCTCGTCCTTCCAGCTGGTCAGCTCGAACACCTCGAGCAGCTCGGCGATCCGGCGCTCGATCGCGTCGCCCTCCTGGCCGTAGAGTCCCGCCACGAAGCGCAGGAACTCCGCCCCGGTGAGCTTCTCGTAGACGAACGGGCGGTCGGGGATGAAGCCGAGCCGCTGTTTCGCCGCGAGGGGATCGCCGTGCACGTCGTCACCGCCCAGGGTGACGTGTCCGTCCGACGGGCGCAGGATCCCGGCGATCATCCGCAGCGTGGTGGTCTTCCCCGCGCCGTTGGGGCCGAGGAAGCCGAACAGCTCCCCCTGCTTCACGTCGAGGGTGATGTCGTCCACGGCGACGAAGCTGCCGTAGTGCTTGGTCAGGTTGGCGAGATGGATCATTGCGTTTGGAGCTTGAGTCGGCCGATGGTGCGCGTCAGCTCCGCCGTCCGCGCCAGGCCTCCGGTGGCGAATCGCAGGTGATGCGCGTCCGCCGGAAACTGGTCGAAGGTGGGGTCGGCGGTTTCCCACCGGCCCACGTACACCTCCGCCCAGGCGTGATAGTAAAAGCGTCCCTCCGCGTAGAGCAGGCCCGCCGCGGGGCGCGCCGGAATCCCGGCAGCCCGCGCCAGCGCCACCAGGAGCAGCACGTGCGCGTCGCAGTCGCCGGAGCGGGCGGCGAGCGCCAGCGCGGCGCTCGGCGGATCGGCGCCGGCGGTGCGCCGGATCTCGGTCGAGACCCAGTGGTTCAACGCCGCCACCGCCCGCGCCGGGTCCCGCTCCGCGCCGACGATGCTCCGGGCCTCGCCGCGGATGGTGGGCTCGAGCGACGGGATCAGGGGCTCCGGCTGGCGAAAGCGCGCGAGCGCGGTGTCGGTGCTGGGGAGGCGGTAGGTCGCGCTTTCCGGCGCCGCCGCTGCCACCCAGAGCGTGTCGTCCGCGACCCGCTGCCGCGGCCCGTCGATCGCGAGGCCGTCGGGCGTCGCGCCCGAGAGCACCACGCGAAACTCGCCCGCCGCGGGGGAGAGCCGCGTGATCCCCGCGTCGAGAACCGAGGCGGGAACGACGTCGCCCGGCGCCGGCGACGCGCTGGCGCGCATCAGGCGGAGCGTGTCGCGGTGGCGGAAGTTCTCGTGGACGATCTCGAACGCGGACCGGGTCTCGACCACGCCCGCGGGGCGGGTGGCGACCACCACGTGACCCTGGGCATCCACCCACACGGTCTGCGCGCCGTCCCCCGACGTCTCCTCCAGCCGGAACGCGCTCGCGGTGTCGAAATGGGCCGCGATCCAGACCATCGCGGTCGAGTCGTACTCGGCCGAGTCCGGGACCACGAGAGTGGACTCCCGGGCCACCGTGACGTGCACCTGGCGCAGGGTCAGGAGCAGGGGATTCAGGACCCGGAGGTCGTACTCGGCCCCGGGCTTGAGCGCGGCGCCGAACGCGAGCCGCAGCGGCAGCAGCGACTCCAGGACCACGGGGCGGTCGAGCCGCACGTAGGTGGTGGTCGAATCGCGTCCCGCGATCACCGAGAACCGCAGGACCGTGTCCGCGAGCACCTCGCCCCGGGTGCGGAAAGCGCCGTCGGCGCCCTCGTAGGTGGACTGGATGTGCAGCAGGCGGAGCGCGCGGGAGAGGGTCGCCGAGCTCCGGGCCGCGGTGTGACGCAGCCGGCCCCGGGCGGGAACGTCGAGCACCAGCGCGTCTTCCACTTTGATCGAATCGCGCAGGGTATCGATGGTGGTGGACGCCCATCCCACCTGCTGGGCGCCGAGGTCGAGCCGGTAGAACACGGCGCCGGGCGGGACCGAGAGGGCCGCCTCGGCGAGTCGCGCGGCGGTGGTACGGAAGTATTCGCGCTTGATGAGCCAGGCGAACGCCGCCGCCCAGAGCACGAAGATGAGGATCGCCCAGTGGCGGCGGGTCACGAGTCGCCCGCGCTCTGTCGCTTGATGGCCGCCTCGAAGACTTCGCGGTCTTCCGTCCGCTCCACCACGATGTGCACCTCCGCCGGCTGCCCGGCCGTGGCCCGGTGTTGGCGCAGGACCGACACCATCAGCTCCGCCGCGTCTTCCACCGTGAGATTCCCGGCCCCGATGCCGAGCGGCGGAGCGGAGAGCCGTCCGAAGCCCCACTCCTGCGCCCGCTGCAGGGCGGAGAGCCAGGCGCGCGCCACGCCCTCCCGCGAGATCGCCTGGGTGTCGCTCTGAATCACCGCGTGGATCACGAACTCGGCGGGCAGATCGCCGCCGCCCCCCGTCACCACCGCCGCGCCCACCGCCAGCTCCCGCCGCAGCTTGATGCGCGCCAGGAAGTCGCTGCCGCCGACCTGCTCGATCCGGCGCACGGCGGTGGTGGTGGCGTCGAGGCGGGCGTTGGTGGGGCGGACGATCGCGTCGGCGTCGAGGAACGCCAGGTCGTCCACGACCACGTGAATCACCTGCGCTCAGACCTCCCGCGAGCGGCGGTACATCTGCGTGGCATCTCCGGGCCGGTTGAGGCGGTCGAGCACGATTCCCTGACCGTAAAACGCCCGGGCGTCGCGGGGCGCGAGCTCTCCCGCGCGCGTGAACGCCGCGAGCGCGCCGTCCAGGTCGTCCACGTGATTCAGGGCCTCGCCCAGATAGTACCAGGCCGGCGCCTGGTCCGGGGCGACGTGCGTCGCGCGGCGCAGGGGAGCGGCCGCGTCGCCCCAGCGGCCCCGCCGCGAGAGCACCACTCCCAGCGCGGTGAGCGCGGCCGGGTCGTCCGGATCCCGCCCCAGCACCCGCTCCACGTCGCGCTGGGCGGCGGCGTGACGTCCCGTGGTCGAGAGCAGGGCCGCGCGCGCGAGGAGCAGTCCCCCGTGTTCGGGCTCCGCTTCCACGGCGCGGTCGAGCGCGTCGAGCGCGGCGTCGCGATCCCCGCGCTCCACGGCGCGGCGCGCGGTGACGCACGCGGGATGCTCCGCCGGCGCCTCGGGAGTCGCGGGCGCCGCCGGCTCCGGGCTCGGCGCGGCCGCGGGCGCGGACGAAACCGGCTGGACCGGTTCCGGCGCGGCGGACGCGGCGGGCGGCGTGGCGCCGCCCCCGCCCAGCCGCATCCCGGTCTCCTGCAGCGACGCGGCCTCCTCGAGCAGCTCGGCCGCGACCCGCGCGCGATCGGACGCCCGCTCCCAGCGGTGCACGTGGCGGCGGTTCATCCCGCCACCTCCCCCGAGAGCCAGGACAGGTACGCGTCGAGGCCGCGCTGGACGGGAAGGGCCAGCAGCTCGGGGATGTCGTAGGGATGCTCTTCGCGCACGCGCGCCGCCAGAGCGTCCCACTTCGAGGTGTCGGTCTTCAGCAGCACCACCACTTCTCCCTCTTCCGTGATCCCGCCCTGCCAGCGATAAATCGAGACCGCGCCCGGCAGGATCGTGCCGCACGCCACCAGCCGGCTCTCGACCGCGCTCTTCACGAACGCGCGAGCCTCGTCGGCGCCGCCGAACGTGGTCAGCACCACCAGCGCCGTCGGGTTCATTGGGGAGGGCTAACGTACGGCCGGACCGGAAGTTGAGCAAGGCGCCCCGTTGACCTGGACCCCGGTCGCCGTCTAGGCTTCAGGTCTATGGCCGGCGACTCCCTGATCGTCCGCGGGGCCCGCGAGCACAACCTCAAGAACATCACCGTCCGCATCCCCCGGCACACCCTCACCGTCATCACCGGGCTCTCGGGGTCGGGCAAGTCCTCGCTCGCCTTCGACACCATTTACGCCGAGGGCCAGCGCCGCTACGTGGAGTCGCTGTCGGCTTACGCGCGCCAGTTCCTGGGGCTGATGGAGAAGCCCGACGTGGACGCGATCGAAGGGCTCTCGCCCGCGATCTCGATCGAGCAGAAGAGCGCGGGAGCGAATCCACGCTCCACCGTGGGCACCATCACCGAGATCTACGACTACCTCCGGCTCCTCTGGGCGCGGGTGGGGACGCCGCATTGTCCCAACGACGGCACGCCGGTGGAGCGGCAGAGCGCCTCGCAGATCACGGACCTCGTGCTCGCGTGGCCCGAAGGGACGAAGATCGAGGTCCTGGCGCCGCTGGTGCGCGGCCGCAAGGGCGAGTTCCGCGACGTCTTCGAGGCGGCGCGCAAGCAGGGCTTCGTCCGGGTGCGGGTGGACGGCGAGACCCTGGATCTCGCCGAGGCGCCCAAGCTCAATCGCCGCCAGAACCACGAGATCGCGGTGGTGGTGGACCGCCTGGTGGTGAAGGCGGCGGACCGCTCCCGCCTCGCCGACTCGATCGAGACCGCCCTCAAGGCGGCCGACGGCGTGGTGGAAGTGGTTCGCCAGCGGGGCAAGGGGCCAGAGTCCACGCTCTTCTCCGAACGCTACGCCTGTCCCAAGTGCGGCCTCTCGATTCCCGAGCTCGAGCCGCGCCAATTCTCGTTCAACTCGCCGTTCGGCGCATGCCCGGAGTGTTCGGGGCTCGGCACCCGACGCGAGGTGAGCGCGGAACTGGTGCTGGGGGATCAGCGGCTTTCCATTCTCGAAGGCGTGATTCTCCCCTGGGGCGAGCCCTCGGGGTACGTGCGCAAGGTCATCCTGCCGGCGCTCGCGCGGTCGTTCAAGTTCGATCTCGACACGCCCTGGAAGGACCTGCCGGCGGCGGCGCGCAAGGTGGTGTTGAGCGGCGCGCCCGGGAAGACCCTCACCTACCAGTACGACAGCGAGCGCTGGCACGGGTCCTACCAGTCGGGATGGGAAGGGGTGCTGAAGAACATCGAGAAGAAGCACCGGGAGACCGCGTCCGAGTCGGTGCGCGAGCACCTCGAGGGCTTCATGGTGGAGCAGCGCTGCCCGGCGTGCCACGGACGCCGGCTCAAGCCCGAGAGTCTCGCGGTGGACGTGGGCGGCCAGAACATCGGCGACGTGACCGATCTCTCGGTGGCGGGGGCGCTCGAATTCTTCGAGGGGCTGCCGGTCAAGAGCAACGGACGCCCCGGGCTCGACCCCGGGATCGCGCGCCCCATCCTCAAGGAAGTGATCGATCGCCTGCGCTTCCTCAAGAACGTGGGCCTCGAGTATCTCACCCTCGCCCGCTCGGCGGCCTCGCTCTCCGGCGGCGAAGCCCAGCGGATCCGCCTGGCGACGCAGATCGGGAGCCGCCTCGTGG
>DASSQQ010000082.1:0-47988 GCA_035702425.1 Gemmatimonadales bacterium | reverse complement strand
TGGTCGTAGAGGTTGGGCGGGTACTGAATGGGAATGTCCGCGTTGAGCGCCACCGGCGCCTCGCGGTCGGGCGGGAGCGCGGCCGACTGGTCGGCGGCGGGCTCCGGCTTCCCGCAGGCCAGGGCCGAGAGGGCGAGCGCGGCGGCCGCCGCGGCGGCGAGTCTCACGATGATCCCTCCTCACGTTGTTTCTTCCAGGCGGCGAGGCGGTTCAGGGCCTCGAGCGGTGACAGCGCGTTCAGATCCAGGCGGTCGAGCTCCTGGAGCACCGGATCGGGCGCGCCCCCGCCGAAGAGCGCGAGCTGCGCGGCGTCCGGGGGCCGGGGCGGCGTCTCGTGCGCCACGTGATGCCCCGCCTCGAGGAGCTTCAGCACTTCCCAGGCCCGGCGCACCACCGGCGCCGGCAGCCCGGCGAGCCGCCCCACGTGAATGCCGTAGGAGCGGTCGGCGCCGCCCGGCTCCAGGCGGTGCAGGAAGACCACGTCCTCTCCCGACTCCTTCACCGCCACGTTGAAGTTCCGGGCGTGGGCCAGCTCCTCGGTGAGCTGGGTCAGCTCGTGATAGTGGGTGGCGAAGATGGTCTTGGCACCGAGGACGTTGTGCAGGAACTCGGTGACCGCCCAGGCGATCGCCACCCCGTCGTAGGTCGAGGTGCCGCGGCCGATTTCGTCCAGGAGCACGAGACTCTTCGCCGTGGCGCCGTGGAGAATGGCGCTGGTCTCGCTCATCTCCACCATGAACGTGGACTGGCCGCGCACCAGATTGTCGGAGGCGCCGACCCGGGTGAAGAGCCGGTCCACCACGCCGATCGAGGCGCGGGCGGCGGGCACGAACGCGCCCATCTGCGCCATCACCACGATCAGCCCCACCTGCCGGAGCAGGGTGGACTTGCCCGCCATGTTGGGACCGGTGAGCACGATCACCCGCGCGCCGTCATCGAGGGCCACGTCGTTCGGAATGAACGCCTCCCGCGCCATCATCCGTTCCACCACCGGATGGCGGCTCCCCTCGAGCGAGAGTCCGAATCCCTGGTGCACCTCGGGGCGCACGTAGCGCTCCCGCTGGGCCAGATCCGCGAGCGAGGCCCAGACGTCGAGCCGCGCGATGGTGGCGGCGGAGCCTTGCACCCGCGCGATCCCGGCCGCCACCCGTTTCCGCAGGGCGTCCACCACCTCCGCCTGCCGGGTCGCGATCCGTTCCTCGGCGCCCAGCACCTTGGCCTCGTATTCCTTGAGCTCCCGGGTCACGAAGCGCTCCGCCCCGGCCAGGGTCTGGCGGCGCTCGTAGTCCTCCGGCACCCGCGCCAGGTGGGGCCGGGTGACCTCGAGATAGTACCCGAAGACCCGGTTGAATCCGACCTTGAGCGACCCGATCCCGGTGCGCTCCCGCTCCCGCGTCTGCAGGCCCGCGATGTAGCGCTTGCCGCCGTCCCGCGCGTCGGTGAGCGCATCGAGCTCGGCGTCGTACCCCGCGCGGATGGCGTCGCCTTCTTCGGCGTCCGCCGGCGGGCGGTCCACCAGCGCGCGTGCCAGCTCGTCCGCCAGATCGGCGAGCAGGTCGAAGCGCTCCGCGTCCGACTCGAGGAGCCGCGACCGCTCGCGGGCGTCCAATCCGTCCACCGCCCCCCGCACGTCGGGGAGCCGCTGAAGGGAATCGCGCAGCGCGCCGAGCTCGCGCGGGGTGGCGCGGCCCAACGCGGCCCGGCCCGCGAGCCGCTCGAGATCGCGGACCCCGTCCAGCGCCTCGCGCAGGCGGTCCCGCCCCCGCGGATCGTCGGCCAGCACCTGTACCGCGTCGAGCCGGGCGTTGATCGCTTCCGCGGACACCAGCGGGGCGAGGAGCCAGTGGCGCAGGAGCCGCGCGCCCATCGGTGTGACGGTGCGGTCGAGCACGTGCAGCAGGGTGGCGCCTTCGGCGCCGGCGCGCAGCGGCTCCACCAGCTCGAGGTTGCGGCGCGTCATTTCGTCGAGCGGGAGCACGTCGCCTCGGCGGACGATGCCGGGCCGGGTGAGGTGCGGCAGACCGCCCGGTTTGAGCTCCTTCGCGTAGCGGAGCAGCGCGCCCGCCGCGCCGAGCGCGGGGCCGTCGCCCGCTTCCACTCCGAGGCCGTCGAGGGAGGCGAGACCGAAGGCGCGCGCCAGGTCGGTGCGCGCGAGGTCGGGGTCGAACTCCCAGGCGTCCCGCGGGGTGAGGGTGGCGTTTCCCGTGCCCGCGAGCCGGGCCTCCGCCGGGGTGACGATCTCCGCCGGCTCGTAGCGCGCGATCGCGGCCGGGAGATCGGCGGCGGGCACGGTCTCGAGGGAAAGCTGGCCGGTGGTCAGGTCGAGCGCCGCGAGTCCGACCGCGTCCGGCGTGGGGAACAGCGCCGCGAGATAGTTGTTGCGGTTGGCCGCGAGCCAGTCGTCCGCGAGCACGGTGCCCGGGGTGACGGTCTCCACCACCTCACGCCGCACCAGTCCCTTGGCGAGCTTGGGGTCTTCCACCTGCTCGCAGATCGCCACCCGGTGTCCGTTCGCGACCAGACGCCGCAGATACTCGAGGCCCGCTTTCACCGGCACGCCGGCGAGGGGGACCATCGCGGCGCCGCCGTTGTTGCGCGCGGTGAGCGTGAGGCCCAGCTCCCGGGCCGCGAGCCGGGCGTCGTCCTCGAACATCTCGTAGAAATCGCCCATCCGGAAGAAGAGGATGGTCTCGGGGTGCCGCGCCTTGATGTCGCGGTACTGCTGCATGAGGGGCGTGTCGCTCCCCGACGTCTCGGAGCGGGGGGCGACCCGCGGGGTCACGGCTCCTGCACCACGAAGGGCTGGCCGCCGAGCTTCGACTTCACCCGCCGCTGCGCGGCTTCGGCGTCGGCGTGGGTGGCGTAGCGGCCGACGCGCACCTTGAGGAGCCCGCTCGAGTCCCGCACCACCCGCGCGTCGAACCCCATCACGTGCAGGCGGGTGAGCATGTCGTCCACCTGACCCGCGTTCTTCACCGCCAGCACCTGCACCGAGTAGACCGGCGCGGCGGGTGCCGCGGACGAATCCGTCTTCCTGGCGGTGTCCGGCAGGGCGGCGACCGGGGGCGCGGCCGCGCAGCGGGCGGAATAGAAGTTCACCTGATTCCTGAACTCGACGTCGTCCCCCGCGCCCGCGAGCGCTTCCTGGATCAGCGCGCAGCCGTGCGCCTCGTCCTTCAGGTCGAAGTAGGCCCGGGCGGCGGGGAGATCGGCGCGGGCCTTGAGCGGCGAGCTCGCGTAGTCGCGGCGCAGCCGCTCGGCGGACTGAATCGTCGCGTTGGGGTCGCCCTGCGCCCAGTGGAACTGGGTGAGCCGGAGCAGGGCGTCGTCGGCCCAGGGCGAGAGCCCGTACTCGATCACCACCCGCTGCAGGTCGGTGGTGAGGAGGGTGGTGTCGGAGGCGACGATCGCCTCGGTGTAGAGCGCCTCCGGGTACACCGAATCCGTGGCCGGGAGGGTCGCGAGCAGCCGGTGCACCACCGCCCGCGCCGAGTCCATCCGCCCCGACTGCGCGAGCTGGACCGCGGCCTGGAGCCGGGGATCGGTTTGACCCGAGAGGCCGGGCGGCAGCGCGGCGAACAAGCCGAGAGACGCCAGTCCCAGCAGCGCGGCGCGCCGGATCACGCGGCCGCCTGGAGCGGCACCGCGATCGCGAGCACCAGATCGAGCAGGATGCCGCGGTCGTCGGTGACGGTGGAGCCCTTGAGGGCGCGGTCGGCGGCGAGGGCGAGCCGGAGCGCGCGCCGGAGATCGGCGGCGCTCCAGCGCCCGATGTGGCGGGCCCAGCGCTCGGTCTCCTCATCCCAGTTGCCGAGGCCGAAGGGACGAATCTGGAAGAGGTGCTGCTTCACCGCGCCCGCGAGGCGCGCCGGCGGCACGCCGCGATCCGCTTCGGCCCGGGTGAGGGCGAGGCAGATCAGGACCGTACCCAGGGTGGAGAGCATGCGGACCGCGCTGGTCCCCGGCTGTTCCAGCACCGCGCCCACCAGGCGCGCGGCGTCCGCCGGACGGCGCTCCACCACCGCGCGCACCAGGTCGGGGAGGGTTTCTCCCCGCCGCACGCCCACCAGTCCGGAAACGTCCGCCGCCGTCGCGGGCCGGTCGCCCACGGCGCTCCGCAGCTTCTCGAGCTCCCGCGCGAGCGGCGCCAGCTCCCCGCCCACCGCGTCCACCAGCAGCGCCGTCGCCTCCGGCTCGAGGCTGAGGCCGAGCCCCTTGGCGTAGTAGGCCACCCAGCCCGCCACCCGCTGGGGCTCGAGGCGGTGCAGGGCCACCGTGGTGGCGCGCGCCGCCAGGTCGGATTCGGGCTTGTCGGGGCCCTGCTGCACCAGCACCAGGACGGTGGACGGGTTGGGCGACGCGAGATACCGCAGCAGCTCGTCCCGGACCCGGGTCTTCTTGCGCATCTGCTCCACGCCGCGCAACACCACGGCGCGGCGCTCGGCGAGCATCGGCGGGGTGTTGACCAGACTGGCGAGCCCGGGGGCGTCGAGATCGGCGGCGGCCCGGGTGTCGACGTTGAAGTCGCGGGCGGCGGCGTCCACGGCGCGGTCCAGAATGAGCCGGACCGCTTCGTCTTTCAGGACGTCCTCTTCACCGTGGAGGTAGTAGACGGGATCGGGCGCGCCCTGCTTCAAGCCGCGGCTGAGCGTGTCGAGGGTGAGGGCCCCCATAGGAGGCGGAAGTTACCGCGCCCCGCGGGGAGAAGAAAGAGCCGGAGGGTCGCGGCTAGCGGCGCGCGCTGGCGGGCTGCACCAGCGCGGTGCCGTAGGGGTTGGGGTTCCCCATCACGGCGCCGGTGCGCGGATCCTGGAACGACACCAGCGGCAGACCGGCGCGCACCACCGGCTTCGGGAACGCCACCGGCGGGAGCGCCGGCGCGGCGACCGGCGCGGGACGGTGGATCCCCTCGAGGAGGAAAAGCGCCACCGCCGCGGCGAGAAACAGCGTGGCCGCGAGGCGCCCCGAGCGGACCGGCTGGGACGGATCCCAGGACCGCTCCTCGGCCAGGCGGAGGTCGAGCCGGCGCCGGAAATCGGGCGAGGGCTCGATGGTCTCGGCGGTTTGCAGCGCCATCACCCCGCGCCGCACCGCCGCGTCGTAATCCCGGCACTCGGCGCACGCGGCGAGGTGCCGCTCGAAACGCCGCAACTCCCGCGGGGCGGTGATCACGCCGTCGCGGAAGTCGGAATACCGGTCGAGAAAATCAGCGCAAGTCATGCGTCTTGTGGTACCATCCTCCGGCCGTCCGGTTCCCCGCCGCTATTCGAGCAGGGGGCCGATCAGCTGGGCGAAGCTGTTCCGCGCCCGGTTCAGGCGGCTCTTCACGGTGCCCAGGTTGCACCCCGTGATCTCCGCGATCTCGTGATAGCTCCGCCCCTCGAGCTCGCGCAGCACGAACACCGCGCGGTGATGCTCGGGGAGCTGACTCACGCACTCCTCCACCGTGTCCTTGAGGAACCGCTTCCGGTAGAGGTCGTCGGGGCGCGCGGTCGTGTCCTCGAACTGCAACGGCCGGTGATCGGCGTCCCAGTTCTTCTTGATGGTCTGGAAGAGCACCAGCGGGTTGCGGCTGCGGTTCCGCAATTCGTTCTTCGCGAGGTTGGACGCGATGGTGTAGATCCAGGTCGAGAACTTCTTGGTCTGATCGAAACGGTGCAGGTGACGGAACACCCGGATGAACACTTCCTGCACCAGATCCTCGGCCCGCTCCCGATCGCCGATGGTCCGGTTCACGAAATTGAGGAGCCGGGTCTGGTAGCGGTCCACCAGCATGCCGAACGCCTGAGGGTCGCCGGCCAGGTGCCGCACCACCACGTGCCCGTCATCGAGCTCGGAGAGCTCCTGGCGCTCCAGCGCCCGGACCGACTCCGGTACCTCCGTCTTCCGCTTAAGGATGGCCTTCATAGTCAAAGCCCTCACTGTCGGACAGAAAGGTAGGGACGAGAGACGAGGACTCCTTCCCGAAAGGAAGAGTGTCGCAGGAACCGTACCGTCATCAATCTGCCGCCAAATCACCGGGGAGCAATGTCTTACATTCTGGAACACTTGTCTCTTCGACACGTTCCGTCCTCCCCGGGGGACACCAGACTGCTACACCCGGAGCACGAAACCCGCCATATAAAGGATGGCGGCGACGCTCTTGGCGTCGGCGATCTCCCCTTCCTCGATCCCCCGCAGCACCTCCGACAGCGGCCGCGGCACCACCTCGATGAACTCGTCCCGCTCGTGCGCGGTCTTGCCGGTGGTGAGGTCCGCCGCCCAGAAGAGATGGATCCGCTCGTCGGTGAAGCCCGGCGTGGTCCAGATCGTGGTCATTCGCTCGAGGCGCCCCGCCGTCACGCCGGCCTCCTCCAAGAGCTCGCGGCGGGCGCACGCTTCGGGACTCTCGCCCGGCGCGAGGGTGCCGGCGGGCACTTCCCACAAGAGACCGTCGCTGGCGTGCCGGAACTGGCGGATGAGGAGAATCACGGGATCGTCGCCGCCGGGGTCGGACGCGACCGGCACGATGGCCGCCGCGCCGGGGTGGCGGATGATCTCGAGCTCGCCCTCGGAGCCGTCGGGGAAGCGGACGGCGTCGACATCCACGTTGAAGACGCGGCCGGAGTGGGCGCGCCGGGTGGAGAGTCGCATGGTTACCTCGTGAAGAGCAGCAGCCAGGTGAGCGGGACCTTGACGCCCTCGGCGAGCAGATACGCGGCGTTCAAGCGCGGGTTCGCGGCGATGGGCGATTCCGGCGCCGGGGAGGTGTGGGGCACGAGGCCGAGGTGCCGCGCGATCAGGCGCAGCCGGAGAAGATGGAAACCGTCGCTCACCAGCAGCGCGGCGCGGCCGGGCCGGGCGGCGAACCACCCCTGCACTTCTTCCAGCGACGCGTACGTGGTGGCGCCGCCGGGGAGCGCCACCACCGCTCCCGCCGGAAGCCCGGCCTTGAGGAGGTAGTCCCGGCCGGCGGCCGCTTCGCTGGTGACGTCGCCGTGGCCCACGCCGCCCGTGACCAGCACCGTCGCGGCGAACCCGCGGCGGTACAGCACCGCCGCCTGATTGAGCCGGGCCCGGAAGACGGGGGACGGGCGGCCGTTGTACTGCGCGGCGCCCAGCACCACGATCGCGTCACTGGGCTGCGCGTCGTCGGCGGCCGCGACGAGGGTGACCGCCACCACCAGGGCCGCGAACCCGAGGACGGCGATGGCGACGACGATCGCGGCGAGCCGCCGGACGGGGAGGCGCATGGGAGAAACATACAAGAAGCCGGGATGCGGGATACGGGATACGGGATACGGGATGCGGCATACGGGATACGGGATGCGGCATACGGGATGCGGGATACGGGAGTGGTGCGTTCCCCCATCCCGCATCCCGACCGATCCCGGTTTTCTACAGGCTCATCCAGTAATTGAGCTTCACCAGCAGGACGTTGGTGGGGGGATCGCGAAACAGCTCGCGGTTGAAGTCGCGGTTCACCTCGAAGCTGGGGTCGCCGAAGAAGCCGGAGCGGCTCTGGGTCCAGACCACGAAGAGAGTGGAGCCCGGCCGGTACTCCCAGCGCAGCACGCTGTTCACGCGCAGGGAGCGGGTCCGGAAGTCCTGGTTGCCGATGGCGCCCGAGGTGTCGGCGTAGGGGACGAAGCTGAAGCTGCGCGGGGCGGCGAGCTGTTTCAGGGCGCCGTAGTCACCGGAGAAGCTGAAGGGCTGGGTGAACACCTCGAGCGACAGCGTGGGCGAGAAGGTGGCGTTGGCCCGGAGGGTCAGGTCCAGCTCGTGCTGGTAGAGTTGCGCGAACACGTAGTGCGCGCCGTAGGTGGCGGTCGCGGCGGAATCGGGAATGGTGGCGACGTACTGCGCGGTGGTGCGGCCCACGGAGTAAGAGGGCGCGAGCGACAAGGCGATCGCGCTGGACGGCCGCCAGTCCACTTCGCCGCCCACGCTCCCCTGCCACCCGCCGGAATGGTCCCGCTGGTAGGAGCCGAAACCGCTCCCCGTCACCGCTTTCCGCTGGTCGGTCTGCAGGAAGGCGTTCAGCTGCCAGTTGGCCGGGGCGAGCGCGTCGGGGCCGCCGCGGGTGAGCCGGTCGTCCACGAACGAAAAGTTGTACCCGGCGTTGAGGCTGAAGAACCAGAAGTTGCGGAGGTTGCCGAAGCTGTTGAGAAAGATCGCCTTCTGAATCATGTCACCGTCGAAGTTGAACGAAGGCGCGCCCTGCACGATGAGGGTGGCCTCCCGGAAGATGGGGCCCGGCTTGGTCCAGTGCCGCGCCACGTAGACCCCGTTGGCGATCCGGTCCACCCGCCGCTGGAACCCGAGATCGTTCACCTCGAACCCCGGGGAGGTGATGCTGGTCGCCGCGCCGGCGAGCCAGTCGCCCGCGAGCTTGTCGAGGTAGAGATCGCCGGTGAACCCGCCGAGCGAGGTGCGGGCCGGGTCGTAATGGAAGGCGTGGGCGTCGGGGCGCTGGTAGTAGCGCGCCGACGCGAGCTGGGCCGACTGGATGGCGGTAGTGTCCCCGGTGATGTAGGAACCCCCGAAGTCCCCCGCGATGGCGTAGGCGTTGCCGCCCCAGCGATGGTGGAAGTCCACGCCCCAGTCGTAGGCGGAAGTCCGCAGGAAATCGAGCTCCGGCACCCGGAGGTCGCGGTTCACGGCGGTGGCGATGAATCCGAAGCCGTCGCTGCCGCCGTTGAGGGTGCGCCGGGCGCGGGCGGTGAAGTAGTTGGTGGTGGGCTCGATGTCGTCGTGGGTGCGGGCCCCGGTGAGGGTATCGAGCCCGGTGGCCTGCTCCCGTCCGGTCACCGCGTCGATGACGCCGAGCGACCACCCGGAGGGGGAGCGGCCGGTGAGCTTGCCGGCGCCGAGAATGGTGGTGTTCTCGGGGACGTCGAAGAAGGTGGCGGTGGTGTCGTAGGGGCCGCCGTGGGGGGGCCGCCCGATGCGCCGGGAGTAGAAAAACTGCGGCGCGTTGCCGAACTGCAGAAAGCCGCCCGAGCCGCCGCCGAAATTGAAGATGTCCGCTCCTTCGACGAAGAAGGGCCGGTGCTCGGGCAGGAACTGCTCGAAGGCCGACAGATTCACGAACGCGGGATCGAGCTCCACCTGGCCGAAGTCGGGGTTCAGGGTCGCGTCGAGCGTCAGGTTGGAGGTGATGCCGTACTTCAGGTCGAGACCCGCGTTCCCCGCGTAGGCGGCGGACTTCTGGAAGGGGTCGAGCGGGTCGGAGACCGGCGCGTAGGTCCCGCGGGCGAGCGAGTAGGGCAGGAGCTCCAGGCGCTTGGGCGACGGGATGTCGTGGAGGCCGAGCAGGTGGCCGAACCGGGAGACGAACCCGCTCTCGGTCTTGCCGATGAAGGGCCACATCGCGAACTCGTTCTTCCGCAGGATGGTGCGCACGAAACGGATCCCCCACACCTGATCCCGCGCCTGCGAGAACCGGAGCTGCGAAAACGGGATCCGGTACTCGGCGGTCCACCCCAGGGAATCGATCGAGGTCGCGGCTTCCCACACCGGGTCGAAGGAATTGTCGGAGAAGTTCCCGTCGTCGCCGAACTGCAGGTCGTTCTTCACGCCCAGGGGCGTGACGTCGAAGCGGAACGCGGTGCGGTGGTCGTGGTAGCTGTCGATCAGGACCCGGAAGTCGTCGCTCTGGGTGAAGGAGTCCCGCCGGCCCAGGTGGTGCGCGATCTTCCCGGGCTCGCGGTCGAAGAGCCGGGCCCCGATGTAGAGCGCGTCGTCGGTGTAGAGAATGCGCACTTCGGTGGACTCGGAGACCGCGGCGCCCTCGTGCGGGTCGCTCTGGCGGAGGTCGGTGACCGGGACCGCCTGGCTCCACAGCGGATCGTCGAGCCGGCCGTCCATCGCCGGAGGCCGCGGCACCCGCACCGCGGTCATCGCCGGCGGGACCAGGCCGTTGGCGTGGCGCAGGGCGGCGGAATCCACGACGGGGCCCTGGACCAGGAGCGCGAGGAGGATCGCGGGCATGAACGGCCTTGGGAAAGGGGGCGCGCGGCGCTTCGTCCGGCGCGCCGCTCTTCCTTATGATGTGGGGGCACGGACGAAGGTTGCGTGGCCGAACGGTCCGGCGGCTGTCAGGGCTTGGTGAGGAGCTCCTCGAAGAGCGCCAGGGCCCGCGGGTCGTCCGACTGGCCCAGCCAGAAGATCGCCTTCTTCCGGATCTCGGGGTCCTTGTTCTCGCGCGCGATCCGGACCAGGGCCGGAATCCCCTCGTCCCGGGGACGCTGGGAGAGCGCGAAGACCGCCTGCCCCCGCACCTCGCGGTCCTCGGTCTCGTCGCCGGCGAGGGAATCGAGCCCGCGGGTCGCCGCCTCGCCCGCGGCCTGGGAGAGCCAGAAGACCGCGGAGCGGCGGGTGTCGTGGCCCAGGTTCTGGTCCTTGGCGAGCTTCAGGAGATCGGGCCAGGCGGTGATCGAGTCCACGATGGTGAGGGCGAAGAGCGCCTGCCGCCCGGCGTCGGTGCCGCCCCGGGCGAGCTGCACCAGGAAGGCTTCGACGTCGGACGCGCCCGCCGTCCCCAGGTCGGTGACGCCCGCGGAGGCGGGACGGAAGCTCCCGCCCACGTACACGTGCAGGTCCCGCACCGCGCCACCCCGCACCTCGAGCGCGACCCGCGCCGGCCCGGAGTCGCAGATCCCGACCCAGTCGTCGTCCCAGTTGGTGCCGTGCCCCGTGACCTGCATCCGCCGCCCGCAGCGGCCCCCGGCGCAATCGGTGCAGATGCTGGAGCCGCCGTCGCCGCACACGCCGGGGCGGTGCGCGAACGAGAACCGGACCACGCCGTCCGCCGCCTGGGCCACGCGGCGGGCCAGGGTCTGCGCGCCGGCCGCCGGGGCGAGCACGAGGCCCACGAGCAGAAGCGCCCGGGCGGTCATTGGGTGATGATCTCCATCAGGGCCTGCGCGGCGCGCGGGTCGTGGGACTGGCCCAGCCAGAAGATCGCTTTCTTCCGCAGGTCGGGATCGGTCTCGTGCTTCGCGATGTCGATCAACTCGTCCACCGCCGCGGGTTCGTGGCGCTGGGAGTAGACGAAGATCAGCTGCTCCTTCACTTCCTTGTCCGGCATCTTGCCGTACAGGGCCACGAGGTCGGACAGCGCCACGCTCTGGCTCTGCCCGGCCCAGAAGAGGGCCTTCTTGCGGAGCTCGACGTCCTCCTGCGCGTTGAGCGCGATATCCATCAGCCAGCGCGAGCTCTCGGCCGTGTTGAGCTGGGACATCGAGAAAATCACCTTTTCCTTCAGGTCCTGATCCGTGAGCTTGCCGTAGAGCTCGTGCAGGAACGCGCTGTTTCCGTCGTCGTGGGACTGGCCCAGCCAGAAGATCGCCTTGGCACGCGCGTCGGCCGACGCGCTGGGCTTGAGCGCGAAGGTCCGCAGCGCCTGATCGGCCCGGGGCTCGTGCTGCTGGGAAAGCGCGAAAATCGCCTTCTCCTGGAGCTCCTCGTCGGTGCTGTTGTTGAGGATCGAATCCAGGGCCGCCAGGGCGCGGTCGGAATGCACCTGGGAGAGCCAGAAGACCGCCTGCTTGCGGACGTCGTCGTCCGGATCGTTGCGCGCCACCCGGAGCAGGATGTCCTCGGTGGAGTCGGTGTGCTTCTGGGAGACCACGAAGAGCGCCTTCCGCCGCATCGGCGCCCAGCACGCGTCCCGGCGCTCCAGCACCTTGGAGAGCAGGGGCATCGCGTTGTCCGCATCCATCTGCAGCAGCGCGTTCAGCGCCGCCATCCGCGGATCGTCGTCGTTGTCCGAGGGGCATCCGGCCGCGAGGGTGCGGGCGGTGTCGCCGCTCATCAGGTGCAGCTGGCGGGCCGCGTCCTGATCCCCGTGCCTCGCGAGCTGGCCCAGGAGCCGGGCCCGGAGCGCGTCCGAGTCCCCACGGGTGCTGGCGTTGGGGTAGCGGGCCTTCTGCTGGTCGAGCAGGGCCAGCGCCTGGTGGAGGTCGGCGTCGTCGTCGGAATGGGACTGCGCGAACGCCGCCCAGTAGTACGCGTCCGCCGCGTAGGTGGAACGCGGGTAGCGCCGGATCAGATCGCCGAACGCCGCCGCGGCTTCCGGGTAGCGGCTCGCGTTCAGGAGCCGGCGGCCGGCGCGGTAGAGCGAGTCGCCGGGATCGCCCTGGGCCCAGGGGGCGGGCGGGACGCGGCGCGTCTCTCCGTCGAGGAGGGTCAGGTCACCGGCGCCGGTGGCGAGAACGCCGGAAACGCCGGCCAGGTCCGTGAGGCGGGACAACCGGTCCAGGCCGGCCGGTCCCTGCAGACCCTCGAGTCCCGCGAGCTCGGCGCCGGCGGCGGCGAGCGCGGGCTGGGCCTCCTCCAGTGCACCCCGGGCGCGGGCCAGCAGGGGCGCCACCGCCGCCACCGGCGGCGCGGCGGGAACCACGGGCACCTGGGGGACGGGGGGGACGGCGGTGACGGCCGCGAGTACCACGGAAATCACGAGCATTAGAGAACTCCTTGGGCAGCGGCGCGGGCCGGCCCCGCGGGAACGCCCGCGCGGAGGCGCAGCAGCACGCCGCGTTGTTCGAGTGCCTGGGTGATGAAGCGGATGTCTTCGGCGTCCTGCGATCCCGGCTCGCTCTTCAGCTGGGTGATCTGCGCCAGGACCAGCTCCAGATCGTCGAGCAGGGCGTGGAGCTTGGGGTCGTGCTGCGCGGCGGGCGAATCGAGCATCAGCCGCGTCGTGGAAAGCAGGTCCTTCGCCGACGCCACGAACGTCGGATCGAGCCGGCCGGTCTTGGCGTCGGCGCGGAAGCCCGCGAGCATGGCCTCGGTGCGGTCGAAGTACTGCGCGGTGGCGAGCTGGAGGGCGACGTTGGTCTCGCGCGCGGGGACCGGCGCGGCCGCGGGCGCCCGGACCGTCAACCGGCCGAGACCCACGCCCAGCGCGAGCACCGCGGCGATGCCGATCCCCCAGCGGAGCCGGGGACGGAACGCCAGGATCCCGCCGCGGCCGCGCCGGGGCGCGCGGGCCGCGTCGATCCTGGCCCACAGCTCCTCCCGCGGCGTCTCCGGGGGCCGGTGATAGTGCAGCGCCGCCTGGCGCAGCCGGTCTTCCAGCTCAAAATCGGTCATACCCAGTCTCCCGCGAAATCCTTCAGCGCTTCGCGCAGTTTGGCGCGCGCGCGCGACAGCTGTGCCTTCGAGGTGCCGGTCTCGACGTCCAGCGCCGCTCCGATCTCCTCGTGGGTGTAGCCCTCCACGTCGTGCATCAGGAACACCGTCCGGTAGCCCTCCGGGAGATCGTCGATGGCGCGCGCCAGCCGCGCCTTCAGGTCCGGCTCCGAGTCGCGGCGGCCGTGCGCCACGTCCCGCGCGTCGTCCAGGTCCCGCTCCCGGCCGCGCAGCCGTTTCACCTTCCGCAATCCGTTCAGCACCACCGAGGTGGTGATGGCGTGCAGCCAGGTCGAGAAGGCCGCCTCGCCGCGGAAGGTGTCGAGCCGCTCGAAGGCGCGGATGAAGGCATCCTGCGTGAAATCCCGCGCCAGGTCGTCGTCTCCGGCGAGCCGGTAGGCCAGCCGGTAGACGCGGTCCACGTGCGCATCGTACAGCGCACGTTCGGCGGCGCCGTCCCCGGCGCGGGCTCTGGTGATCAGTTCGGTCTCGTTCACCCGGCTCCCGCGCCTCGGACGGTCATACTCCTAGACACAGCCCCGGGGGGAAGGGTTGCGCGGTGAGATGCGCGGCGTGGTCCGGCGGGAAGCGTGGGTCGGGGGGGATAATCCGTGCGCACCACGCCGTTCGGCGCAGGGGAGGGGTTACGGCGCCAGCGCCCGCATGGCGATTCCGCCCGCCAGGGCGAGCAGCAGGGAGGCAAGGGTCCCCACCAGGAAGTACTCGGCGAAGTCCCGGTCGTCGAGGGCCTTGAAGCGCGCCAGGGACTTGGCCGCGATGATGAGGCCCAGCGCTCCGTACTGGCCGAGCAGCACCAGGGTGAGGGCCAGCGCCCGCTCCAGCACGCCGATCATCCGCCCCCGGATCACCTCGACCGCGCCCACCGAGCGGTCGTCGTCGCGGCGCATGTTGAGGCCGGGGAGGTCGAGCACCGCGCGGACCAGGACCACGCCGCGCCCGCAGACGTAGAGGTATCCCGCGACGAGGAGGAGCACCCGGCCCCAGCGGAGCCCGGTATAGCTGGGCTGGGTGATCCGGGTGAGGAGCCATCCCGCCACCAGGGCGGCGCCGACGAGCGCCGCCTCGACCAGGAGGAGACTGCGGCCGGTGCGCTTGCCGTCCACCTGGGTGGGCCAGAGGATGGCGACCACGGTGTAGGCGAGCAGGGGAAGCACGACGATCGGATTCATGGGGCACGGACCTCCAGGAGATCCCGGAACATCCTATCGCCCCGCTCCACCAGAGGCCAGGCCATACGCCGGCGCATGTGGGACACCGCCGAGGGCTGCATCCGCTCCACCCGCCGGCCGAGGTCGACCTGAAACGGACCCCGGCCGGGCGCGCAGCGCCACCACAGCGCGGCCTGGCGCTGTTTCGCGGTCCAGCCCCAGTAGAGGGCGGAGTAGTAGGCGGCGCAGCCTTCGACCCGGGGATCGAATCCGCCGAAGGCGTAGACCAGGCGGCGCTGCTTGGCGTCGTTGAGGGCGCGGCGGGCCTGGTGAAAGCAGGGTCCGTCCACCTCGGGGGCGGTGGGGGCGAGCGGGGTGCTGATGGGGCCGCGGCCGCAGGCGATCACCCAGTGGACGTCGGCGAACCGGGCGCGGAGGAGGTGGGTGATGTCCCAGAGCGGCGCCCCGGGGAGGAAGAGCGCCTGCAGCTCGTCGCCCAGGGTGACGGCGAAGCGGGCGGCGAGGTGGGCGCGCCAGCGGCGGTTGAGCAGGGGGAGGGCGGCTTGCAGGTCGGACTGGAGCCGGGCCCGGGCTTTGGGGAGGAGGGCCCGGGAGGCGACGGTATCGGCGATGAGCGCGACGTAGGTCTTTGTCATTTTACGTCACTTCTTCCAATTATGACGAATTACGTCATAAAGTAAGAAAGTGACGTAAAAAGTCAACCGGGCGGCCGCCGGGTCAGCGGGTCCCGAACAGCCGGTCCCCCGCGTCCCCCAGCCCCGGCAGGATGTACCCCTTGTCGTTGAGCTGGCGGTCGAGCGCCGCCGTGAACACCGGCACGTCGGGATGGGCCTCGAGCATCCTCCGCACCCCTTCCGGCGCCGACACCAGACACAGAAACCGGATCCGGTGCGCCCCCGCCTTCTTGAGCGCCGTCACCGCGGCCACCGCCGAGCCCCCGGTGGCGAGCATCGGGTCCAGCACGAAGAAGTCCCGCGCTTCCTCGCCCGCCGGAATCTTGAAGTAGTAGTCCACCGGCTCCAGGGTCTCGTGATCGCGATAGAGGCCGATGTGTCCCACCCGCGCCGACGGGATGAGCTGGGCGATGCCCTCCACCATCCCCAGCCCGGCGCGCAGGATCGGCACCAGGGTGAGCTTCTTTCCCGCGACCTGCACCCCTTTCATTTTCTCCAGGGGGGTGTCGATCTCGACCGCCTGCACCGGCAGGTCCTTGGTCACCTCGTACGCCATCAGGGTCGCGATCTCGTTCACCAGCTGCTTGAAATCCTTGGTGGTGGTCCGCCGGTCCCGCAGCAGGGTGAGCTTGTGCTGGATCAGGGGATGCCCGAGTACCGTGAGATTCCTGAACCCGTGCGCGGTCATGAAGACGAAAGTACCGGCGGCGACGGGGCTTGCAAGCGGTGACCGCGCGCACGGGTTGCGGCGCCTCCGCCGGGCGATATGTTCTCCGCCCCTTGGACCCACTCGCGCCCCCATTTCCCTGGACGGAACTCACATGAAGCGTCCCGCCGTCTCGTTGCTCGCGTGCGCGTTCGCGCTCGCGTTCCCGCTCCCGGCGCAGCAGCCGGGCGCGCCCGCGGCCGCGCCGAAAAAGAAGATCGTCGTCCTCGATTTCGACTACTCGCAGGCCCGCGCCGGCGTGCAGGACGTCTTCGGCTCCGATCAGGACATCGGGAAGGCGATCGCCGACCTGGTGAGCGCCGCCCTCACCAAGGACGGCTCCTACGACGTGGGCCCCCGCCAGAACATCGGCGCCGCCCAGCGCACCGATCCCAACGCCGCGGCCCAGCTCGCGAAGCAGCTGGGCGTGGACGCCGTGGTGATGGGCACCGTCACCGCCTACGGCAAACAGGAAGCCCAGCAGGGCGGCGTGAACGTTCGCGTGGGCGGGTTCGGCGGGATGCTCGGGAAAAACAAGACCACCGCGATGGTCGGCCTCTCGGCGCAGTTCATCGCCGCGCCCTCGCCCGCCCCGCTCGCCTACGCCACCGGGAACGGCACCGCGTCGGGCTCCGGAAAGTCGCTCCTCGGTGACGCCAACGTCGCCGGCATCTCCGCCAACGGAAATCTGAACCTCGGCAACTCGAGCTACGGCAAGAGCACCATCGGCAAGGCCAACCAGCAGGCGGTGGACGACCTGGTGGCCCAGCTCCTCGCCGCCTACAGCAAGCTCGCGCCCCCCGCCCCCCCGGTGGCCGCGGCGCCCGCGATGCCGTCCGCGCCCCCTGCTCCCGCCGCTCCGCTCCCGGCCGCCTACGCCCAGCCCGTGTCGGGTCCCTTCATGTGGGGGCTCTACAATTTCCGCGGCACCGAGCACATGAAGTACAACGTCACCCTGCTCGACGAAGGGCAGACCAAGACCGGGGTCTGGACCCTGGACGCCTCGAAGAGCGGCGCCAACATCCAGCTCAACGTGCAGTGGACCCTCGGCGCCGACGCGGGCTCGGGCACCCTGATCCTTCAGCCCGGCCAGATGATGATCTCGCCCATGGAGCTGGTGTCGCTCGGTCCCGCGGGCGCGCTGGTCTTCAACCCCGGGCTGGGCTTCCTGGTCATGGGCCACCAGTGGCAGGTGGGCACGGGGTGGAGTTACACCCACGAGGGGAAGACCGCCTCGTTCGCGGTCGACGCGACCTGCTCGGGCGCCGGCGTCTCCGGCGTGCATGGCGTGATGAAGGAAAACGCGGTGCCGATCTGGGACCTCTGCGTGTCGCCGAACGTCGGGCTTCCGCTCGACGAGACCTTCAACAACGACGACGGCTCCGGCCACTTCAAGATGACGCTGGTGGAGTTCCGGCCGTAGATCCTGGGCGGGCTCCTACTCCTCGTGATCGAGGGGCTCCCCCTTGGGACCGACCTGCACTTCCGAGCGCTTCTTTCCGGTGCGGACCTGCGCCTCGTAGGCCACCAGCACGCCGTGCTTGGTGAGCGCTTCGACCTTGGTGATGGTGCCGGCGCCGGCCTTCGCGGTGAGCCCCGCGCGCACCGCCGAGGCGAGGGAATCGAAGGGGACCTCGGCCTCGATCAGGACGATGGTGCCGTCGAGCGCGATGCTGAGGTCGCGCCCGCGCCCGTGGACCGTCATCTCCACCTCGTAGGTGACCTGGCCGTTTTCGGTCTCGCGGGAGTAGCCGCGGACCGTCGCGCCCTGGCTCTGCGCGTCCGCGGTCTTGCGCACCGCCGCCGGGAGGTCGGCGCGCCGGATCCGCCGCTCCTGCGCGCGGGCGGTGCTCGCGGCCGCGGTGAGGAGCAACAGCCCCATCGTCCATTGATTGAGCTTCACGGGAGTACCTCGCTCTGGAACGTTGTTCCTGCAAGCAGGCACGAGAACCTGACAGCCAGCTTACACCCGCCGCCGGGAAGCGCCAGCGTCGGGCACCGGCGGCGCGTAGATTCGGTGACCCGCCGCGACCCGCGGCCGACTTCCTCTCATCTCGAGGCCCGTATGAACCACCGCGCGTTTTCCGCCGTCGCTCTCCTCCTGGCCGCCGCCGCGGGACCGGGCGCGGCGCAGACCTTCAAGGTCCAGAAGTACTCGATCGGGGGCGACGGCGGCACCGACTATCTCACGGCCGAGCCCGGCACCGGGCGGGTGTTCGTCTCCCGGGGCACCCACGTGATGGTGGTGGACGGCGCCACCGGCAAGGTGCTGGGGGACATTCCGGACACGCCCCGCACCCACGGCATCGCGCTCGCGCCCAAGTCGGGCCACGGCTTCATCACCAACGGCGGCGACTCCACGGTGACGATGTTCGACCTGAAGAGCCTCGCCGTGATCAAGAAGATCCGGGTGCCTACCGGCGGGATGGACGGCATCATGTACGACGACTTCTCCGACCGCATCATTCTCACCAATCACAGCCGGCCGATCGGGACCCTGGTGGCGCTCGACCCCAAGAGCGGGGACATCGCGGGGCAGGTGGACCTGGCCGACGCGGGACCCGAGGGCGCGGCGTCGGACGGGAAGGGGAAGATCTTCGTCAACCTGGAAGGCGCGAGCTCGATGCAGGTCATCGACTCCAAGACCTGGAAGGTGCTCGCCACCTGGCCCCTCGCGCCCTGCGAGGGACCGACCGGGATCGCCTACGACCGCGCGAGCGACCGGGTCTTTTCGGGGTGCGGCAAGACCTCGGTGGTGGTGGATCCGGCGTCGGGCAAGATCGTGGCCACCATCGCGAACGGCGAAGGCGTGGACGCGCTGGGCTTCGATCCCGCGGAGAAGCTGATCTACATCCCCGCGGGGCGGGACTCGAACGTGACCGTGGCGCACGAGGATTCGCCCGACCAGTACACCGTGGTCGCCACCGTGCCCACGATGCGCGGGGCCAAGACCATTTCCGTGGACCCGGTGAAGCACGTGGCCTACCTGTTCCAGCCGGAATACGGTCCGCCCCCCGCGGACGCTCCGCCGCCCGAGCCCGGCCGGCGCGGCCCGCGCGGTCCGATCATCGGGACCTGGTTCTTCTCGATCAGCCACTGAGCCAGACGGAGAGCCGGATAGACGGGTAGGAAAACTCGCCCGGGGCGCCCAGCTCCGGGCGAGTTTCATTCCGGTGCCCGGCCCCGGCTTCGGCCGCTGGAGGCGCCGTCGCGACGGCCCGCCGCGAGCTTGCCGCCCCTCGGGACGCGTGCCAATTTCGTCGCCGATGACACACGCGCACCTGAGCGGGATCGACTATGCCGTCATGCTCGCCTACTTCGCCTGCGTGCTGGGAATCGGCGCGCTGCTGAAGCGGGGCGTCAAGAGCGGCAACGATTTCTTCCTCGCCGGCCGGGCGGTCCCCGCCTGGATCACCGGCCTCGCGTTCCTCTCCGCGAACCTGGGCGCGCAGGAAGTGATCGGGATGGGCGCCTCGGGAGCCAAGTACGGGATCGCCACCAGCCACTTCTACTGGGTGGGCGCGATTCCGGCCATGGTCTTCGTGGGCCTGCTGATGATGCCGTTCTACTACGGCTCCCGCGCGCGCTCGGTCCCGGAATACCTGAAGCTCCGCTTCGACGAGA
Source organism: Gemmatimonadales bacterium (assembly GCA_035702425.1). Classification (GTDB taxonomy): domain Bacteria; phylum Gemmatimonadota; class Gemmatimonadetes; order Gemmatimonadales; family GWC2-71-9; genus DASSQQ01. The sequence continues at coordinate 28,678 of DASSQQ010000082.1, read as the reverse complement.
AGACCCGGGCCCTGAACGCGATCAGCTTCGCCGCGATGACGGTCTTCAGCTCCGGCATCTCGCTCTACGCGATGGGGAAGCTGTTCAATCTCCTGCTGGGCTGGGATTTCAGCGTCGCCATTCTGCTGTCGGCCGCCATCGTGCTCGCCTACACCGTGCTGGGCGGGCTCACCAGCAGCATCTACAACGAAGTGCTCCAGTTCTTCCTCATCGTGTTTGGCTTCGCGCCGCTCGTGATTCTGGGCCTGCACGCGGTGGGCGGCTGGTCCGGGCTCCAGGCCCGGCTGGCGACGGTGGCGACCTCGCACGGGTTCGCCGCCGGCGCCTACACCCACGCCTGGACCTACCTCGATCAGCCGGCGCACAATCCCATCGGGGTGGAGCGGTTCGGCCTGGTGATGGGCCTGGGCTTCGTGCTCTCGTTCGGCTACTGGTGCACCGACTTCCTCGTGGTCCAGCGCGCCATGGCCGCCGACTCGATGACCTCCGCCCGCCGCACCCCGCTCCTCGCCGCCTTCCCGAAAATGCTCTTCCCCTTCCTCGTGATCCTGCCGGGGATGATCGCGCTCGCCATCACCGGGACCGGCGGGGCCTCGCTGGTGCCCGCGAAACTCGATGCCCTCGGCCATCCGGCGCTCACCGCCACCGGCGCGGCGGTTCCGGACTTCGACCTCGCCACGCCGATGATGCTGGTCCACTTCTTCCCGGCCGGCTTGCTGGGCCTCGGCATCACGGCGCTCCTGGCGTCGTTCATGTCGGGGATGGCGGGCAACGTCACCGCGTTCAACACGGTGTGGACCTACGACATCTACCAGAGCTACATCAACCGCGACGCCCCGGACTCCCACTACGTGAACATGGGACGGATCGCCACGGTGGGGGGCATCGCGCTCTCCATCGTCGCGGCGTACGCCGCCAGCCGCTTCAACGACATCATGGACATGCTGCAGCTGGTGTTCGCGTTCGTGAACGCCCCGCTCTTCGCGACTTTCGCCCTGGGGATGTTCTGGCGGCGCACCACCGGGCACGGCGCGTTCGTGGGGCTCGCCTCGGGGATCCTGGCCGCCGCGCTGCACCACGGACTCACCCTGCCGGCCGGGGCGGTGACGGGGATCAAGGGCGGGTTCTTCGGCGTGGTCGCCACCTACCCCAGTGAGCTGGCCCAGACCTTCTGGACCGCCATCTGGGCCTGGAGCACCTGTTTCGCGGTGACCATCCTGGTGAGCCTCTTCACCCGGCCCAGGCCGGCGGAGGACCTGAAGGGGCTGGTCTGGTCGCTCACCGAGCGGCCGAAGGACGGCGCCCTCCCCTGGTACAAGCGCCCCTTGACCCTCGGCCTCGTGGTGCTGGCCTGCACCCTGGTCCTGAACCTGATCTTCTACTAATAAGGAAAGAGATTGTGGGCCTGGATCTCCGGCTTCCGATTGGCGCCCTCTTCCTCGTGATCGGCCTGCTACTCGCCGGCTACGGCTTCCTCTCCTCCCCCGGGGTCCCGGTGGACCGCTGGTGGGGGCTGGTGCTGGTGGCGTTCGGGGCCCTGATGCTGGGGCTCGCCTATCGCGGCCGCCGGGGGTAACCGCCCGTGGTTTCAGGGTTTCTTCCAGCGCCCGCCGCCCCCCGGCGAATTATTGACAGATCGTTTCCCGCGCGTTACCTCCTCTCGCACCCGAGGCCCGGATTGCGGCCACAACGCGACAACCCCATGTCGAGGAGACGAGTATGAGAAGTCTTCGCTGGCTGATCGCCTGCGCGCTCACCGCGGCGGCCGCTGCGGCCCCGCTCGCGGCGCAAGGAGCCACTGGTACGATCCGCGGCCGCGTCACTGATGCGGCGACGCAGCAGCCCATTCCGGGCGCCACGGTCACCTTCGGGACCCGGGGCGGGATCAGTCAGACCGACGGCCGGTACACGATCTACGGCGCCCCGGCGGGCACCGACTCGCTTCGGGTGCGCGTGATCGGGTACGCGCCGATCTCGCAATCGGTCACCGTGGCGGGTGGAGACACGGTGAACGTGGACGTCGCGATGACCGCCAAGGCGGTGAACCTCGCGTCGGTGGTCGTGATCGGATACGGCCAGCAGCGCGCCGGGGACGTCACCACGTCGGTCACCCAGGTCGCGGCCAAGGACTTCAACCCCGGCGTGATCGTGACCCCCCAGAGCCTGATCGAGAACAAGGTCGCGGGCGTGGAGGTCATCGACAACAACCAGCCGGGCGGCGGCATCTCGATCCGGGTGCGGGGCCAGGCCTCCTACACCGCCGGGAGCGAGCCGCTGTACGTGGTGGACGGCGTTCCCCTGGGCACCGGCTCGGGCGGCGGCATCTCGACGGGCAACGACCCGCTGAACTACCTCAACCCGAACGACATCGAGAGCATCACCATCCTGAAAGACGCGGCGTCCGCGTCCATCTACGGCACCAACGCCTCGAACGGCGTGGTGCTGATCACCACCAAGTCGGGCCAGGGCAAGTCGCGGGTCGAGTACGGCGGCAGCTTCTCCGCGTCCTCGGTCACGCGGCTCCCGTCCATGCTCAGCCCGACCCAGTTCCGCGCCGCCGTCGCCAAGTACGATTCGACGGCGCTTCCCCAGCTCGGCAACGCCAACACCAACTGGCTCGACCTGATCGGTCAGACCGGGATGGGACAGCAGCACAACGTGTCCTTCTCGGGGTCGGGCGCGGCCAACGACTACCGGTTCTCGCTCGGGTACACCAATCAGGACGGGGTCGTCAGGGGCACCACCACCCAGCAGATCCAGCTGCGGCTGAACTACGGCCAGCGCTTCTACGACAACAAGCTGAGCATCCGGGGCAACATCGCGGGCTCGCGGTCCATGGATCAGTTCACCCCCAACGGCGTGCTCTTCAACGCCGCGCAAATGGGACCGACCCAGCCGATCTTCGACACCAGCTCCGCGACCCTGCTCGCTCCCTGGGGGGCCCAGCTCCCGCCGACCGGATACTACAACTGGCCCGGGAACTCCCTCACCTCCCGCGACAATCCGCTGGAGATTTTGAACGGCTCGATCGACCACGCCACCACCTATCGCAGCGTGGGAAGCCTCACCGGCAAGTACGACTTCTCGGAGCTCACCGGCCTGAGCGGCCTCACCGGCACGGTGGACGTGGGATACGACGTGACCTACGGGGATCGGGTGACCTTCTTCCCCAACAACATCCACTTCGTGACCAAGAACGGCACCTGGGGGAGCTACGGTGAGTCCCAGCCCCAGCAGGCGAACACCGTGCTCGACATGTACCTGAACTTCCAGCCGCCCGCCCACCTGGGACCGGGCACCGTGGACTTCACCGGCGGCTACTCCTACGGGCAGTCCCACGGCCGCTTCGCCAACTTCGGCGAGAGCCAGATCGAGACCAACGTCCTCACCGACGCCGGCATTCCCCAGTCGAACGCCCAGCCGGTCTCGACGGTGGACGTCGAGGACGCGAAGCTCATTTCGTTCTTCGGCCGCGCCGGCTACAACATCGACGATCGCTACCTGTTTTCGGCCTCCCTCCGGCGCGACGGCTCCTCCCGCTTCGGCCCCGGGAACCAGTGGGGCAACTTCCCCTCGGTCTCGGCGGGCTGGCGCATCTCGCAGGAACCCTTCATGCAGGGGATCAGCGCCATCTCGGATCTGAAGCTCCGCGCCTCCTGGGGGAAAACCGGCAACCAGGCCTTCGGGAATTATCTGTTCGTCCCCACGTATCAGGCCTGCAACGCGACGGCCGAGTACAATCTCGGCGGGCAGTTCGTCTGTCCCTTCCGGCCGTCGGCGGTGGACCAGAACATCCACTGGGAAGCGACCTCGGCCTGGGACATCGGCGCCGACTACGCGATCTTCGGACAGCGCTTCTCCGGCACCCTCGACTGGTACCGGAAGAACACCACCGACCTGCTGTTCGACGTGCCGATCGACCCCGCGTCCAACCTGTCCAACCACGTGGTCACCAACATCGGCAGCATGCGGAACACGGGCTTCGAGTTCGATCTGGGCGGCCGCATCAAGGACGCGGCGACACCGGGCGGGCTCTCCTGGACCGCGAACCTGAACGTCTCCCACAACAGCAACCAGGTGGTGTCGATCAATCCCAACGCGACCGGCACCGGCACCCAGGTCCTGACCGGCGGGATCGCGGGCGGCGTGGGGAGCACCGTCGAAGTGCTGGAGCCGGGACAGCCGATCTACTCGTTCCTGGTGTGCCGCCAGTTCTACAGCGCCGGCAAGCCGGTTCAGGGCGTGTACTACAACGCCACCGGCACCGACACCGTGACCGGCTGTACCCGCGGCTCCAACACCATCGCCGAGCACGATCCGGCGCCGCACTGGATCTTCGGGCTGACGTCGAACCTGAGCTGGAACCGCTTCGACCTGAGCTTCACCCTGCGGTCGTGGCTCGGCAACTACGTGTACAACAACGTGGCCTCGAACGTGGGTGACTACCGCGAGCTCTCCGACGGCAGCTCCCCCTCCAACCTGAGCACCTCGGTGCTCAAGTCGGGGTTCACGCAGCAGCAGCTCCTGTCCGACTTTTACGTCGAGAACGCGTCCTTCCTGCGCATGGACAACATCACCGTGGGGTACACCTTCCCCTGGGAAGCGCAGCGGGTGCGTCTCTATGCCGTTGTCCAGAATGCGTTTACGATCACGGGCTACAGCGGGGTCGACCCCACGGCCGGCGTGAACGGCATCGACAACAACATTTACCCGCGTTCGCGTACATTTACGAGCGGGTTGAGCGTAGTGTTCTAAAGGGGGCGACCATGAATTCGACCAATTCGACGCGGAGCGGATACATGAGAGTCAGCCACTGGAGCGCGGCCTGCGCGGCCGTGGTCGCCGCCCTGACCATCGGGGCCGGGGCGTGCACCGATCCCACGGTGGCGCCCAAGAGCACCGTCACCGGCGCCAACTTCTTCGCCGATCCCAGCGCCTACCAGCAGGTGCTGGCCAAGATCTACGCCGGCCTCGCGGTCGGCGGCCAGAGCGGCGGCGACGGCTCCACCGACATTTCGGGGATCGACGGCGGGTTCTCCCAGTACATGCGACTCTACTGGGAGATGGAGGAGCTCCCCACCGACGAAGCGGTGATCGCCTGGGGCGACCAGACCCTCCCCGAGATGAACACCCAGGGGTGGAGCGCCTCCAACACCTTCGTCAACGCGATGTACTATCGCGTGTACTTCCAGGTGCAGATGGTCAACGAGTTCCTCCGTCAGACCACCGACGCCGCGCTGGCTTCCCGCGGCGTGAGCGCCCCGCTCAAGGCCAAGATCCACACCTACCGCGCCGAGGCGCGGTTCATGCGGGCGCTGTCGTACTGGCACGGTCTCGATTTCTTCGGGGGGATCCCGCTGGCCACCGAGAACGACGCGCTGGGCGCGAACCCGCCGGCGCAGGTCACCCGGACCCAGCTGTACAACTACGTGGTGGGCGAGCTGACCGCGATCCGGGATTCGCTCCCGGTGTCCGGTGTGGCGCCCGACCCGGCGACCTACGGCCGCGCCACCAAGGGGGCGGCCGACATGCTCCTCGCGGAGTTGTACTTGAACGCCGGGGTGTACACCGGGGTGCCCGATTATGCCGACGCGCTGACCTCGGCACAGAACGTCATCAGCTCCGGGCTGTACAGCCTGAACCCGGTGTACCGGAACAATTTCACGGCCGACAACAACAACTCTCCGGAGATCATCTTCGCCGTCGCCGAGGACGGGCAGCACACCCAGACCTACGGTTCGACCAACTTCATCATTCACGCGTCGTGCGGGAACTCGATGAATCCCGGCAATTATGGCGTGGATGGTTGCTGGTACGGCCTGCGGATGAAACCCTCGGCGTTCCGGCTGTATAACGCCGGAGACAGTCGCGGATCGACCATGGACACCCTCGCCGCGGACGGTCAGACCATAGCGATCCCGAGCATCTCGAGCTTCGGCAACGGGATTCCGAATCCCAAGTTCACCAACAAGACGTCTGCCGGCGCCACGGGCTCGAACCCGGCGTTCGCCGATACCGATTTCCCGATGTTCCGGCTCGCGGAGGCCTATCTGATTTACGTCGAAGCGCACCTGCGCAGCGGCGGCGGGACCGACGCGAACGCGCTGAACTACTTCAACGCGCTGCGGGTGCGGGCTTACGGCGACTCGAGCGCCGTCGACACATCGATCGCGGAGATCACGCTCGACACCGTACTCGCCGAGCGGGGCCGGGAGCTGATGTGGGAGGCCCACCGCCGCACCGACCTGGTGCGGTACGGACTCTTCGCGGGCCCGCTCAGCGGCAACTACGTCTGGGCGTGGAAGGGCGCCAACGCGTACGGCACCGACTCCACGGGGATGGCGACCGACGCGCACCTGAATCTGTACCCGATTCCGGCGAACGAGTTGATCGCGAATCCCAAGGTGAAGCAGAACACAGGCTACTGATCGAGGAACTTTTGACTGAGGCTTCCGGCCCGCCGCTCCGTCGTCTCGACGCCGGAGCGGCGGCTCGTTTTCTCCTCGTCGCGGCGCTCGCCGCGGCCTGCAACAACCCGGATCTGCGCCCGCCCCCGGTGGGCGGCGGTCCCGAGCCGCGGCCCTCGCTCAATCCGACCTATCGGCCCAGCGGCCACATGGCGGCGGGGGACGTCTTCGTCCACCTCTTCGAGTGGAAGTGGACCGACATCGCCACCGAGTGCGAGAAGGTGCTGGGCCCGGCCGGATTCCGCGCGGTGCAGGTTTCTCCTCCCGAGGAGCACAGCATCACGCCCAGCCACGACTGGAGCGAGCGCTACCAGCCGGTGCGCTACAACATCAACAAGAGCCGCTCCGGGACGGCCGCGGAATTCCAGGACATGGTGACCCGCTGTCACGCGGCCGGCGTGGACATCTACGTGGACGCGGTCATCAACCACATGACCAACTTCCCCTCGCCCGGGTACGGGTCGGACAGCTCCTGGTACTCGAAGTACGACTACCCCGGGCTTTACGCGCCGTCCGATTTCCACCCCGCCTGCACGGTCTCGAATTACGCCGACGCCGCGAACGTCCAGGATTGCGAGCTGTTCGGGCTCCCGGACCTGAACACCGGGAAGGACTCGGTGCGGCGGAAGATCGCGGGGTACCTGGTCGCGCTCTCGCGGATGGGAGTGGCGGGGTTCCGCATCGACGCGGCCAAGCACATCCAGCAGGTGGAGCTGGACTCGATTCTCCGGGTGGTGGACTCGACCGCGACCGCCGAGGGCCGGCCGGTCCCGTATTACTTCCTCGAGGTGTCCTCCGGCGCCGGCGAAGCCCTCTCCCCCCGCGATTACTTCGGCGAGGCCTACGCCTCGGGCGGAGCGGCCGACATCACCGAGTTCACCTTCAGCGGGGTGGACGACAAATTCCTGGGCTCAGGGGGCCAGCACATTTCCCAGCTCAATCCCAACGGACCGCCCGGCAACCAGTTCTCGGAGGCGGCGTGGGGGCTGATGCCGTCGGACAAGGCCGTGGTATTTCTCGAGAACCACGACACCCAGCACAACTGCGGGCTCTCCTGGCGCAACGGCAACGTGTTCCGCGTGGCGAACCTGTGGATGCTGGCCCAGCCCTACGGATATCCCTCCATTCTGTCGAGCTTCGTGTTCCAATGCCCGGCCGAGAATTCTCTGGGGCCCCCGTCCGACGCCGGTGGCAACACCTACGACGTCACCTGCCCGGTGTCGATGGACAGCGCCACCGCCGGCGGATGGGTCTGCGAGCACCGGGACCCCTACATCCTGGCCATGGTGGGATTCCGGAAGCTCGTCGCCGGCACCGACCAGAATCACTGGTGGGATGACGGCGCGAACGCGATCGCGTTCTCGCGGGGCGACAAGGGATTCGTGGCCATCAGCCGGGAAGCGGCGCCGCTCGACACCATCGTCCCGAGCGGGCTGCCCGCCGGCACCTACTGCGACCTGTTGACCGGGGGCGTGAACGCCGGCGCGTGCGCGGGGACCTCGGTGGTGGTGGACTCGACCGGCGCGATCCGCTTTCACCTGGAGCCCTCGACCGGCATCGCCATCGACGCGGCGACCAAGCTCCCGTGAACCGCGTCCTCGCCAGCCTCCTCGCGGGGGCGGCCGCCGCATCCCCGGCGCGCGCCCAGGTGACCTTGCACCTCACCGCCCCCGCGACCCCCGCGGGCGCCACCATTTTCGTCGCCGGCGGATTCAACCAGTGGAACCCGGGTGATTCCGCGTTCCGCCTCACCCGGCAGGCGGGCGGCGACTACGCGGTCACGCTTCCGGCTTCGATCCGCGGCGGCATCGAGTTCAAGTTCACCCTCGGCACCTGGGAAACGGTGGAGCAGGACTCGGCGGGTCACGACGTGGACAACCGCGCGTTCACGGTGCCGGCCACGGGCGCCGCGAGTTATTCCGGCGTGGTGCCCCGCTGGCGCGACGGAAGCCCGCGCGCCGCGGGACCTTCCACCGCCACCGCGTCGGTCTCGATTCTCGATTCCGCGTTCGTCATTCCCCAGCTGGGCCGCTCCCGCCGGGTGTGGATCTACCTCCCGCCCGGCTACGCCACCTCGGCGCGCCGCTACCCCGTGCTCTACATGCACGACGGGCAGAACGTGTTCGACGCGCGCACCAGCTTCGCCGGCGAGTGGGGAGTGGACGAGACCCTCGACAGCCTGCACGCGCTGGGAGACGGCGGCGTGATCGTGGTCGCCGTGGACCACGGCGGCGCGCGGCGCTTCGACGAGTACTCACCCTGGAGGAACGCGAAGTACGGCGGCGGCCAGGGCGACGCCTACGTCGATTTTCTGGTGAAGACGCTGAAGCCGTACGTGGACCGCCATTATCGCACCCTCCCCGACCGGCTCCACACCGGGGTGGCGGGCTCCTCCATGGGCGGCCTGATCTCGCTTTACGCGGTGCTCAAGTATCCCGAGGTCTTCGGGCGGGCGGGCGTCTTCTCGCCCGCGTTCTGGGTGGCGCCCGAGATCTACGGCGTCGCCCGCCGGGCGCATCCGCTTCCCGGCACCAGGATCTACATGGTGACCGGCGGCGAGGAGGGCGACACCCCGGCGGCCGTGGTGGCCGATCACCAGCGGATGCTCGACACCCTGCGCGCGGCCGGGTTCACGGTGGAGGAGCTGCAGGGCGCCGTCCGCCCCGACGGGAAGCACGCGGAGTGGTTCTGGCGCCGGGAGTTTCCGGCAGCGTACCGGTGGCTGTTCCAGGGCGCGCCGGCGTGGACCGGCGGCGACGTCTGCTACGAGGTCTTCGTGCGCTCGTTCTTCGATTCCAACGGCGACGGCACGGGCGACTTGAACGGCCTCACCGCGAAGCTGGACTACATCGCCGGCCTCGGCGCGTCGTGCCTGTGGCTGATGCCGGTCACCGCGTCGCCGTCCTACCACGGGTACGACGTGAGCGACTATTACCGGGTGGAACCTTCGTACGGCTCGAACGACGACTTCAAGCGGCTGGTTGCCGAAGCGCACCGCCGGGGCATCAGGATTCTGGTGGACATGGTGCTGAACCACAGCTCGAGCGAGCACCCGTACTTCCAGGCCGCGCTGAGGGACACCGCCTCGCCCTATCGGGCCTGGTACAAGTTCGCGCCCGCGCCGCTGGGGAAGGGCCCCTGGGGCGAGGATGCGTGGCGGCGCTCGCCCGTGCGGGACGAGTACTACTGGGGCGTCTTCTCGCCGGGGATGCCCGATCTCAACTACGACACCCCCGCGGTGCGCGAGGAGGCGAAGCAGATCGCCAGCTTCTGGCTGGACAGCATGGGAGTGGACGGGTTCCGGCTGGACGCGGTGCCGTATCTGGTGGAGCAGGGGAGCTGTCTCATCGGCTGCCCCGGGACCCACGCGTTCCTGCACCAGTACGCCCTGCACGTGGACAGCGTGAAGCCGGACGCGTACACGGTGGGCGAGGCGTGGGGAGGGATCGATCAAGTGCTCCCCTATTATCCGGATCAGCTCACGTCGTATTTCGGATTCGAGCTCGCGGATTCCCTGCTCTCGGCGGTTCGCGGCGGATCGGGCGCGGGCCTGCTGTCCGGGTTTCTGCGGCTGCAGGACACGCTCCCCTCCTACCGCTGGTCTTCGTTCCTCTCCAATCACGACCAGACCCGGGTGATGACCGCGCTCCACGGCGACCGCGAGGGCGCCCGGCTCGCCGCCACCCTGCTGCTCACCCTCCCCGGCCTCCCCTTCATCTATTATGGCGAGGAGATCGGGATGACCGGGGACAAGCCCGATCCCCGGATCCGGACCCCGATGCAGTGGAGCCCCCGGACCGGCGTGGGGTTCACCACCGGCCGGGAGTGGGAGGCGCCGCAGGGAGACTCGCTCACCACCAGCGTGGCGCTCGAGAATGCCGATCCGCGGTCACTGCTCAACCTCTACCGGCGGCTGATCCATCTCCGCCGCGAGAACGACGCGCTCGCGACCGGGACCCTGATTCCCCTCACCACCGGGGACCCGCACCTGGTCGCGTATCTCCGCCGCGCCGCGGGACACGCGGTGCTGGTGGTGGCGAACCTCGGCCGTCGAAGCGTGTCCAGGGCGTCGCTCTCCTCCGCGGCGGCCGCCCTCCCCGCCGGCACCTACGCGCCGGCGATGCTCTCCGGCGCCGGGGCCGCCGCCCGGCTCCGGGTCGGAGCGGACGGCGCGGTGCGGGCCTACGTTCCTCTCCCCGCGATCGGACCCCGGCGGGCCGTCGTGGCGGACCTCGTTCTCACTCCCTCGAGGACGCACTGATGCACCTGCGCGCCGCGCTCCCGCTCGTCCTGCTCGCCCTCGGCGCCCGCCCCGCCGCCGGCCAGCGCCAACGCTATTCGATGGACCCCGGGTGGCGGTTCACCCTGGGCGACGTGTCCGGGGCCGAGGCGCCGTCGTTCGACGACGGGGCGTGGCGCCGGCTCGACCTCCCGCACGACTGGAGCATCGAGGGCGCGATGCGGCAGGACGCGCCCGGCGGCGGGCGCGTCGGGTTCCTCCCCACCGGAATCGGCTGGTACCGGAAGGCGTTCCGCCTTCCGGCCGGCGCCGGGGCGGGGGCGGGGGCGCGCGAGGTGTGGCTCGAGTTCGACGGCGTCTACATGAACTCGGACGTCTGGATCAACGGATTCCACCTCGGCCAGCGTCCTTACGGCTTCATCAGCTTCGCGTACGACGTGACCCGCCACCTCGTGCCCGGGATCAACGTGGTGGCGGTGCGGGTGGACAACTCGCTCCAGCCCTCGGCGCGCTGGTACACGGGGAGCGGGATCTACCGGCACGTCTGGCTCACGGTGGTGGACCGGGTGCACGTGGCGCATTGGGGCGTCTACGCCGTCACCGCGAGCGCGGATACCGCGTCCGCGGAGCTCGTGGTCCGCACCCGGGTCGAGAACGATCGCGCCGCGCCCGCGCGGGGCTCGCTCCGGACCACGCTGGTGAACGCGGCGGGGCAGGAGGTGGCGCGCGCGGACACGGCGTACGCCCTCGCGGCGGGCGAGGGGGCCGAACTCGAACAGCGCCTCACCGTGCCGAGTCCGCGGCTCTGGTCCGTGGATCAGCCGTACCTCTACACCCTCCGCTCCACCGTGCTCGCGGCGGGCCGTGCGGTGGACGAGACCGGGATGCCGTTCGGCATTCGCACCATCGCCTACGACTCAGACCGCGGGTTTCTGCTGAACGGCCGGCCGGTGAAGATGCGCGGCGTCAACCTGCACGAGGACGGGGGCGCGGTGGGATCGGCCATTCCGGAACGGGTCTGGGAGCGCCGGCTCGAGGCGCTGAAGGCGATGGGGGCGAACGCCATCCGCACCTCGCACAATCCGCCGGCGCCGGAGTTCCTCGATCTCTCAGACCGGCTGGGATTCCTGGTGATGGCCGAGGCGTTCGACGAGTGGACCCAGGGCAAGGTGCCGGAGGGCTATCACAAGTATTTCGCGCAGTGGTCGGAGCGGGACGTGACCGACTTCGTGCATCGCGATCGCAACCATCCGTCGATCGTGCTCTGGAGCGCCGGTAACGAGATCGGGGAGCAGAGCATGCCGGACGGCGCGCAGGTCCTCAAGGGCCTGGTGGACATCTTCCACCGCGAGGACCCCACCCGCCCGGTCACCACCGGCAACGACAACATCGCGGCCGACGGTCATCCCGCGACGCTGGCGTTCCTGAACGCCGAGGACGTCGTCGGCTACAACTACGTGGATCGCTGGCACGAGCGCCGGGAGATCTTCGCGGAGGAGGACCGGCACGATCATCCCGGCTGGAAGATGGTCGGCACCGAGAGCGGCACCATGTTCCAGAGCCTGGACGAGCGGTACTCGCTCGGCGCCGATTCCGCGGTCCCGCACCCCAACTACAACGCCGGGATGCTCGCCGCGGAGCGGCTCTGGAAGTGGGTCACCATGCGCGATTATTTCGCGGGCGACTTCATGTGGACCGGCGTCGACTACCTGGGCGAGGCCACCTGGCCCTTCAAGGGATTCGGCTCCGGCGTTCTGGACATCACCGGCCGCCCCAAGGACTCCTATTACCTGTACCAGAGCCTGTGGACCGACCGGCCGGTGCTGCACCTCTTCCCGCACTGGAACTGGCCTGGCCGCGAGGGCCAGGTGATTCCGGTCCTCGCCTACACCAACTGCAACATCGTGGAGCTGTTCCTGAACGGCCGTTCGCTGGGCGAGAAGCGCCTGGAGTTTCCGGCGCAGGGCACCTCGGGCGGGTGGAATCGCTACGCCCAGCCGGTGGTGAACCCGACCACCAACGATCTCCATCTCTCCTGGGACGTGCCGTACCAGCCGGGCGTCCTGCGGGCGGTGGGGAAACGGCGCGACGGCACCGTGGCCTGTGAGGCCGAGGTGCGCACGGCCGGCGCTCCGGCCGCGCTGCGCTTGAGCGCGGACCGGGACACCATCACGGACGCTCCGGGAGACGTGGGACACGTCACCGTCGAGGTCGTGGACTCCTCAGGCACCGTGGTCCCCACCGCCGACGACCTGGTCCGCTTCGCGGTGGCCGGGGGGACGCTGGTCGCGCTCGACAACGGGAATCTCCTGGATCACGATCCCTATCGCGCCGACCGCCGCCACGCGTTCAACGGGCACGGACTCGCCATCGTGCGCGGCGATCGGCCGGGGGCGCTCACCGTGACCGCCCAAGCCCCGGGTTTGAAGGCGGCGAGCGTGAGCCTGCGGGTGATCGCGGGACCCGCGCGCCTCGTCATCCCGTCCGCGCGTCCCTAGCGGTCACCATGGTCCGCATCAATTCCTCGCTCCTCGCGCTCTGGGTCTCTGCCGCGGCCGCGGCTCACGCCCAGGTCGCCGACCGCGCGGTCTATCTCGACCGCCAGGGGGTGGTCCGCTGGCAGGACACGAGGCAGGAAGTGGCGCTCTTCGGGGCCAACTACGTGCTCCCCACCGCCTCCGATTATCGCGCCGCGGGGTACGTCCACGCCGACCGCAAGAAGATGATCGACGAGGACATGGCGCAGTTCGCGCGGATGGGCTGGGACGGCTTGCGGCTCACCTTCTGGGGCGACTGGGAGGCGTCGGACTCGGCCGGGAACCTGATCGCCAACGACCACCTCGATCTCCTCGACTATCTCATCGCCCGCGCGCGGGAGCGCGGGATCTACATGCTCTTCAGTCCCATCCAGCTCTACGGCGCCAACTGGCCCGACGCGCTCTCCGATACCAGCGACCCCGGATTCGGGCGGCACTTCGGCAAGGCCAGGATGGGGACCGATCCGCGGGCGATCGCGGCTCAGGTGAATTACCTGAAGCAGATCCTCGATCACGTGAATCCGTACACCCACGTCGCGCTGAAAGACGAGCCGGCCATTCTCTTCATCGAGCTGGTGAACGAACCCTGGCATCACCCCGAGGATCTCCAGGGCTCGATCAACTACATCAACGCGCTCACCGACGCGGTGCGCTCCACCGGCTGCCGGAAGCTGGTCTTTCACAACGTGAGCCAGGACTTCCGCATCGCGGACGCGATCCGGAAGAGCCGGGCCGACGGCGTCACCTTCGCCTGGTATCCCACCGGACTGAACTCGGGTCACGAGCTGGTGGGGAATTACCTCCGCGGGGTGGACGCCTTCCCCGACATGCTGCGCCCGGAGCTCGCGAAGCTGCCGCGGATCGTCTACGAGTTCGACTCCCCGGACCTCCGCACCGGTACCATGTATCCCGCGATGGCGCGGACGTTCCGCGCGGTGGGGGCGCAGTTCGCCGCGATGTTCGCCTACGACATGCTGGAAACGGCGTCGCGCAATCTGGGCTGGCAGACGCATTACCTGAACCTGGTCTACACCCCGCGCAAGGCGATGAGCGCGGTGATCGCGGCGGAGGCGATGCGGCGGCTGCCGCGCTTCAAGTCGTACGGCCCCTATCCCGGCAACACCAGCTTCGGGGATTTTCACGTTTCGGCGGACAGCAACCTGGGAGAGCTGGTGGCGCGGGACGCGTTTCTCTACGCGGGCTCGACCGGGTCGGTCCCGCCCGACCCGCGCGCGCTCACCCGGATCGCGGGCTACGGGTCGTCACCGGTGGTGCGCTACGACGGCGAGGGGATCTATTTCCTGGACAAGATCCGCCCCGGGGTCTGGCGGCTCGAGGTGTACCCCGACGCGGTGCCGGTGCGCGATCCCTTCGAGCCGCCCAATCCGGACAAGATCGTCACCCGCGCCATCCGCCGGGCCTGGCCGATGACGGTCACCCTTCCCGACCTCGGGCCCGCGTTCACGGTGCGCGCGCTCGCCGGCGGTGACTCGACCACCACCCGGGCGACCCAGGGCCGGTTCACGGTGACCCCCGGGGTATACCTGTTGAGCCCGGCGCCGGTGGACGTCGCGAGCCTTCCGGCGCACGTGAACCGGGTGGGGCTCGCCGAGTTTCACGCGCCGCCGGCCGATTCCGCTCCCCCGGCGGTGATCCCGCTCGCGGCGCCGGCGTATCCCGCCCTCCACGACGCGGACCTCGCGGTCCGGATCGTGGCGGACCCGGAGCCCGATTCGGCGGCGGTGTGGGTGCGGCCCGCGGCGGGGGGGTTCTATCGCGCGTTCCCGCTCACGCCCGCCGGCGGCTACCGGTACCGCGCGACGATCCCGGGGCGGGACCTGACCGACGGGCCGCATCAGTTCGTGGTGACGCTCTTCGGCAAGGGCGGCGCGGTGACCTATCCCTCGGCGTTGCCGGGCCGGCCCTTCGATTGGGACTATGACGGGACCGGCGCGTGGCGCTTCGACGTGGTCTCGCCCGGGACCCCGCTCGAGCTGTTCCGGCCCGCGGAGGACGCGCCGCGGCTCGCCTTCAGCCGCATCGGCGACGCGGGGCGGCGCGGCCTCTTTCGCCTCGCGTTCTCGGCGGTGAGCGGACGTCCCGTTTTTCACTTCGAGCTGCCGGTGGCGCCGGGCGGCGGGGGGCCGGACGATTACACCGCGTCGCTCGTGATAGCGGACCGGATTCGCGCGCGGGGGGAGGAAATCGCGGCGGCGGACACGGTGCGGGTGCGGCTCCGCGGCATCGGCGCGCACCAGGTGCTCCACCTCACCCTGATGGAGGACGACGGGACGAGCTGGAGCGCGGCGGTTCCGGTGGACAGCGGGTGGACCACGGTGTCGCTCCCGCTCGCGGCGTTCGCGGCGGCCCGGGGGGTGCTCCTTCCCGAAGGATTTCCCGGGGAGTGGAACTACTGGGTCGGCCCCGCGGCGGGGCGGGGGGGCGCGGGGGACCGGGTGCGGATGGCGCGGGTGGAGCGGATCGAGCTCTCCCTCAGGCGGGAGGAGGGCGTCACCGTCACGCCCGGCGGGTACGGGGTGGAGGTGGAGGGGATCACGCTGGGATTTGCGTCCCCACTCCCACGGGCCACGGGGGCCCGCTAACTTGCTTTTCGCGTTTTACCCGGCCAGGTAGCTCAGTTGGTAGAGCAGCGGACTGAAAATCCGCGTGTCGGCAGTTCGATTCTGCCCCTGGCCACTGCCCCCTCCCTCGCGGGCGGCGCCCCGCCATTGCGCAACCGCGCCGCGGCGCCGACACTTGAAGCAGCGATGTCGCTCCGTCCCGTCCTCCTCCTCACCCTGGTCGCGTTCGCGGCCTGCGCCGGCCACCGGGTGCTGCTCCCGCCGACCCTCGACGTGCGCCCCTACGGAAGCGTCGGCCTCGTCACCTTCTCGGTGGAAAACGCCAAAGGGTCGCTCCAGGACCTCGCCACCCAGCGCTTCGAGGAATACCTCCTCGCCGCCCAGCCCGGCGTCGAGGTGCAGGAGTTCCAGCCCGCCGACTCCGCCGCGGCCCTCGGCGGGGCGCGCGGCGTGCCCGCCGTCTTCCTCGGCCACCTGAAGATCTCCGACGTCAAGCCCTCGGGCGGCCTCCTCGGATTGAGCGGCGTGCACGTCGACGCGACCGTCTCCGCCGAGCTGTCGGTGGAGCTGGTCTCGACCAAGACCGGCGGCGTGCTCTGGCGGTCCAGCGCCACCGCCCGCGAGAAAGTCGGCGAGGTCTCGATCTTCGGCGGCGAGCCGACCTTCTCCGCCCGCGATCCCAACGACGCTTACGGCACCCTCCTCAATCACCTGGTCCGCACCGTGACTTACGACCTGCGCTCCACCTGGGTCGATCAGTGACGCCTTCCGCCTGACGGGGTCTCCCGGCCCGCCAGCGGAGTCCGCGGGGTTCCCGCCGCAGTTGTGGCGCGACGGCCACAGCTCGCCGCAGAGCGGTGCCGGCGTTCTGGTCTGAAGCGCTTTTCCCGCCCCGCAACCCGGCGTCTCGCCGTCGTTTCCTCCTCCCGCCTCCCCGCTCCCCCCGCCGTTGCAGTCGGCCCGCTAGTTGCAAACCCCTGATGGCATGCCGACCATCACGCAGTCCGCGGTGCTGCTCGCGGTCTCGGCAGATCACGCTCTCGCCGGGGTCCTGAACGATCACGGTTACTCGGTGGTGCAGCCGCCCAGCGGCACCCTCGCGCTCGAGTGGGCGCGGGACATCCGGCCCGACGTGGTCATCCTCGACGCCGAGCTTCCCGACATGACGGGGAGCGACGCCTGCTGGCTCTTCCGCAGCGATCCCCACGTGGGCCGCAACGTGCCCATCCTCCTGCTCTCCCCCGAGAAGCCGAGTCCCGAGCAGCGGGTGACCGCGTTGCGCGCCGGCGCCTGGGACTTCCTCCGCTTCCCCGGAGAACCGGACGAGCTGGCCCTGAAGCTCGAGACCTACGTTCAGGCCAAGCGGAACATCGACGCCGCCCTGGCCGACGGTCCCCTCGATCCCGCCACCGGCCTGCACAGCCGCACCGGTCTGGCCCGGCGGGCCCGGGAGCTGGGCGCGCTGATGGCGCGCAAGCACGGCGCCTTCGCCTGCGTGGCCTTCGCGCTGGACATCGATCCCACCGACGCGCGCGCCGGCGGACTGATGGCCCAGGCGGGCCGGGTATCGGACGCGGTGGGCGTGCTCGCTCCCGGCGAGTTCGCGCTGATCGCCCCCGGCACCGACCGCGCCGGCGCGATCCGCGTCGCGCACCGGGTCGCCGACCTCCTGTGCGATGAATCCGCGGGAATGCCCTTGAAGCGGGGCGAGACCCTGCACGCGGGCTACGCCGCGGTGGCCAACTTCAAATACTCGCCCGTTGACCCGGTGGCCCTGCTGGCCCGTGCCGGCGCCGCGGTGCGTGGTGGAAAACCGGAGCCCGAATTTCCCTGGCTGCGGGGGTATGAGCTCGTGACCCCTCCGCCGGCGGAACCGGAGGCGCATCCCCGCGTCACTCCCGCCGGGCTCGTCCTCGAATCCAGGAGAACCAGCCCATGAAGGCGATTCGTCTGCTCACCCTGGCCGCGCTCCTCGGCGGCGCGACGTTCGCCGCCCTGAGCTGTGGCGATCAACGGCCGCCCACGGCCCAGAGCGATCTCCTGGGGCTGGGCTCGATCAACCAGATCGTGGGGCTGCTCGCCTGTACGCCGCTTCCCTACGACTCCGTCACCGACACCATCGGGCCCGCGGGCGGCACCATCCAGGTGGGACCGCACACCTTCACGGTCCCGCCCGGCTCCCTCGACTCCAACGTCGCCATCACCGCGGTGATGGACGCGGACTCGATCAACGCGGTGCGCTTCCAGCCCCAGGGCCTCCAGTTCCAGAACCCGGCGTTGCTCACGCTGAGCTACGCCAACTGCAACCTGCTGTTCGGGCTCCTGCCCAAGCACGTCGCCTACGTCAACGATTCGCTGCAGATCCTCGACTACCTGCCGTCCTCGGGGAACGCGTTCCAGCAGACCATCACCGGACACGTCCAGCACTTCTCCGAGTATGCCGTCGCCTGGTGAGCTGTTTCTGACCGGCCCCCGGCCGGATCCGGCGCCGGGGAAGGCCGCGGCGGGGAATCACCGCGCCGCGGACGTCCTGCACGAGGCGCGGGCGCGGGAGCGGGCCGGCTGCATTCCCGAGGCGATCGAGCGCTACGACGCCGCCATCGTGGAGGCGGAGCGGGGCGGCGACCGGACCGTGCTGGCCGAGGCGCTGCGGCGCCTGGCGGTGATCCGCCACCACCGGGATGACGGCACCGGGGCGCGGGGGCTCTGCCAGCGGAGCTTCGACGTGGCCCGTGCCATCGGCAACGACCTCCTCGCCGCGGAGGCGCTGAACACGCTCGGCGGACTCGACCTGACCGGAGGCCGCCTCGAGGATGCCCGCGCGACCTTCCTGCGCGCCCTCGAGCTCGGCGGGTCGAGCCGCGAGCTCCGGGCCCGGGTGGAGCAGAACCTGGGCATCGTGGCCAACATCCAGGGCGATCAGGACGAAGCCCTCAGCCGCTACGGCCGCTCCCTCGACGCCTACCGCAGCTCCGGCGATCAGCACGGCTGCGCGCTGGCCTACCACAACCTCGGCATGGTGAGCGCCGACCGGGAGCTGTTCGACGAGGCGGAGCGCTACTTCACCGAAAGCCGCGCCATCGCGGAGCGGGCGGGAGACGTCTACCTCCAGGGACTCTGCCTCGTGAACCACGCCGAGGTGGACGTGGCGCGGCAGCGCTTCGAGAACGCGCGGCAGAACGCCGAGGCGGCGCTCGCGCTCTTCGACCAGCTCGGCGCCCGCGGCGCCAAGGCCGACGCCTACCGGGTGATCGGGATGGTCTACCGCGAGACCGACCGCCCCTCGCTCGCCGAGTCGCGCCTGCGCTCCGCCATCGAACTGGCGACGGCGGGCGGCTCCGTGCTCTCGGAGGCCGAGGCCTGCCGGGAGCTGGCGCTGCTGTATCAGAGCATGGGCCGGAACCAGGAAGCGCTCCGGCTCCTCAACACCGCGTACCGGCTCTTCCGGCGGCTCGACGCGCGGGTGGACCTGATCCACGTGGGCGGGAAGGTGGCCGAGCTCGAGGGCACCTACCTGAACCTGGTGCGGAACTGGGGCCGCTCCATCGAGTCGAACGACAGCTACACCTTCGGCCACTGCGAGCGCGTGGCGCGGAACGCGGTGGCGATGGCGCGGGTGCTGGAGCTGGACGAGCAGCAGGAGACGACGATTCTCCTCGGCGCCTACCTGCACGACCTCGGGAAAGTGCGGATTCCGCACGAGATCCTGAAGAAGCCGGGGCCGCTGACCCACGAGGAGCTGGAAATCGTGCGGATGCATCCCCTGTGGGGGATCGAGCTGCTGGCCAACGTGGACTTTCCGTGGGAGATCAAGGAGATCATCCGCTCCCATCACGAGAAGTTCGACGGCTCGGGGTATCCCGATCGCCTGCGGGGCGACGAGATCCCGATGGCGGCGCAGATCGTGGGGATCTGGGACGTCTACGACGCGCTCACCAGCGCCCGTTCCTACCAGCCGGCGTTTTCGCCGGACCAGGCGCTCGAGGAGATGATCCGCCGCCGCGGCTGGTGGTCGGACCGGGTGTTCGAGGCGTTCCTGGCGGTGGTGTCGCAGGGGACCGAGGCCCGCTCGAGCTGATTCCGGCCGCTTGCCGGCCGCCGTCAAAGGGCGCGAGATTCGCCGTAGCACACCCACATCGAGTCTCGCCATGTCCTCACCCATTCGCTTCGCCGCGCTCGTCGCGGCGGCTCTCGCCGGGCTCGCGGCCGCGGAGCCGTCGTCCCCGTCGGTCACCGAGTACCTGATCCCGCGCCCGGGCGCCTTCCCGCACGATCCCGCCGTGGGCGCCGACGGCATCGTCTGGTACACCGACCAGGCCACGAGCCACATCGGCCGCTTCGATCCCGAGACCGGCAAGTTCACCGATTACGCGACGCCCACCTCCCAGGCGGGCCCGCACGGCATCGTGGTCGCGCCGGACGGCGTGGTCTGGTTCACGGAGAACGCGCGCGGGAAAATCGGCCGGCTCGATCCCTCGACCGGCACGATTCGCGAGTACCCGCTCCCGCCGGCCGCCACCGACCCGCACACCCCCCTCGTCCACGCCGGCAGGATCTGGTTCACCGCGCAGGGCGCCGACCTCTACGGCGTCCTCGATCCCGCCACGGGCCAGGCGACGCTCTATCCCGTGCCGGTGCCGAAGGCGCGTCCCTACGGCCTCGTGGCCGGACGGGACGGGGGACTCTGGATGGCGCTCTTCGGCACCAACGCCATCGGGCGCATCGATCCCGCGAGCGGCGCGCTCCGGCGTTTCCGCCTGCCCGACGCGGCCGCGCGCCCCCGCCGCCTGGTGGTGGATTCGGGAGGCGTGATCTGGTTCACCGACTACGCCCGCGGCCGGCTGGGACGCCTGGATCCGAAAACCGGCGCGGTCCGGTTCTTCGCGTCACCCGGCGGCGAAGGAAGCGGGCCCTACGGAATCGCCATCACGCCCGACGGCCGCATCTGGTACGACGAGAGCGGGAAGAACGAGATCGTCACCTTCGATCCCGCGACGCAGGCGATGACGACGGTGCCGATCCCCACGCCGGGCGCCACGGTCCGGAACCTGGCGGTGGATTCGACCCGGGGACGGCTTTGGCTCGCCCTTTCGGGAACTCAGCGCCTCGGACGGGTCGACCTCGGTGCCGGCCGCTAGGGCCGTGGCGTACCGCGCCCGGAAGGACCGCTACCAGTCCATGACCTACCGCCGCTGCGGCACGAGCGGCGTCCGGCTCCCCGCGATCTCCCTCGGCCTCTGGCACAACTTCGGCGGCGGGGACGGGTTCGCCAACGCGCGCGCGATGCTGCTGCGCGCCTTCGATCTCGGCATCACGCACTTCGATCTCGCCAACAACTACGGCCCGCCGCCGGGATCGGCCGAGCGCACCTTCGGCAAGGTCTTGAAGAAGGACCTCGCGCCCTACCGCGACGAGCTGATCATTTCCACCAAGGCCGGTTACCTGATGTGGGACGGCCCCTACGGCGAGTGGGGCTCCCGGAAGTACCTCCTCGCGAGTCTCGACCAGAGCCTGGCGCGGATGGGGCTCGACTACGTGGACATCTTCTACAGCCACCGTCCCGACCCCGACACGCCGCTCGAGGAGACGATGGGGGCGCTGGACCAGGCGGTGCGGAGCGGGAAGGCGCTTTACGCCGGAATTTCCAACTACTCGCCGGAGCGCACCCGGGAAGCGGCCGCGATCCTGCGGCGCCTGGGCACGCCGTGCCTGATCCATCAGCCCAAGTACAGCATGCTGGTGCGCGGACCGGAGCAGGGGCTGCTCGAAGTCCTGGGGGCCGAGGGGATCGGGTGCATTCCGTTCTCGCCGCTGGCGCAGGGACTCCTCACCGACCGCTACCTGAACGGCATTCCCAGGGACTCCCGCGCCGCCAAGCCGACCGGCTTCCTGCAGCGGGAGGAGGTGACCGACGCGCGGGTGGCGAAGGCGCGCCGGCTCCAGGAGATCGCGAAGCGCCGGGGCCAGAGTCTGGCCCAGCTCGCGCTCGCCTGGGTGCTCCGCCGCCCCGAAGTCACCTCGGCCTTGATCGGCGCGAGCCGGGTGTCCCAGATCGAAGAGGCGGTGGCGGCGCTGGCCCGGCTCGCGATTTCGGCCGAAGAGAACCGGGAGATCGACGGGGTGCTCGCGGGGTGAGCGCCGGGCGCTTGCCGCCCCGCCGTTGCCGCTTCACGTTGATGGAAGAACGCAGATCCCTGACGGCACCCTTACCGTTCGAACGGAGGGAGATAACCGTGCTCAGGTCCACTCCGCTGCTGCGGTTCGCGTTTCCAGCCCTGCTCCTCGCCGCCCCCTCCCTGGCCCTCGGCCAGACCGGCACCATTCACGGGCGCATCAAGGACGCCTCCGGCGCCGCGCTCACCGCGGCGAACGTGACCGTGGACGGCACGGCGCTCCGGGTCACCACCAACGATCAGGGCGACTACGATCTCCGCGGGGTCCCGACCGGCGTCAACACCGTCCGGGTGCGGCTCCTCGGGTACGTGCCCCAGACGGCGAAGGTGACGGTCACCGCGGGCGGAACCGCGACCCAGGACTTCACCCTCGCCCCGCAGGCGATCGCCCTCGCGCCCGCCGACGTGACGGTCGGTTCCCGCGCCCGGCACACCGCGGCCGAGCAGCTCGCGGTTCCGGTGGACGTCTTTCCGTCGGAAGTGCTCGCCCAGCAGGGGACGACCGAGACCAGCCAGATCCTGGAAGCGGTGGCGCCCTCGGTGAACTTCCCGCACCAGAGCGTGACCGACGCGACCGACGTGGTGCGGCCGTTCACCCTGCGCGGTCTGAGCCCCGACGAAACGCTGGTCCTCGTCAACGGGATGCGGCAGCACCAGATGGCGGTGGTCAACACCTTCGCCTACGGGATGCCGGCCGGCTCCTCGGGCGCGGACATGAACACCCTCCCCGCGAGCGCCATCGACCGCATCGAGGTCCTGCGCGACGGCGCGTCGGCGCAGTACGGCTCCGACGCCATCGCGGGCGTGGTGAACGTGGTGCTCAAGGAAGGCAAGTTCGACCCCTTCCTGAACGTCACCTCGGGCCGCTACATCCCGCGGAACTATCCGGACGACGGCACCTCGGTGGACATGAACAGCGGCATCGGTCTCGGCGTGGGCCGGGGCTTCCTCACCCTGTTCGGGGAATTTCAGGACCGCCAGCCGACCAACCGCGCCTGGGCCGATCCGTTCGACAACAGCGGCAACGGTCTCACCGATTCGGTGAACAGCCAGGGGCAGGTGGTGGTGAAGCGGAATGCGGTGCCGCAGCCCAACTACCACTGGGGTGACGGGCTGGAGAAAGACATCCTCACCATGGGGAACTTCCGCCTGCCCCTGAACGAGGAGGGCACGAGCGAAGTCTACGCCTTCGGCGGCTACAGCTTCCGCCGCGGCAACGGCGAGGGTTACCGGCGCTACGGCACCGACACCCGGAACTGGACCCAGATCTACCCGCTGGGCTTTCTCCCCCAGTTCGCCCCCGACGTGACCGACTACCAGGCGGCGGGCGGCTACCGCGCCAGTACGGCGGGGTGGTCGGTCGACGCCGGCGTCTCCTTCGGCCACAACGACTTCAAGTACGACCTGAAGAACACGCTCAACGCGTCCCTCGGGCCCTGCCTCGCCGTGTGCGGGGATTCGTCCCCCGGGCCCGACCGGACCTTCGGAACCCCGGACGATCCGCACCTCTTCAACCAGACCTCGTTCTTCGCGGGCCAGCTGATCCGCGACGAGCTGGTGGGCCAGGTGAACGCGGTCAAGCCGCTCGACCTCGGTCTGCCGGCGCCGGTGAACGTGGCGGTGGGAGCCGTGGTGCGGCGGGAGCGCTGGCAGACCAAGCGGGGCGAGCTCGCCTCCTACATCGACGGCGGCCACCTGGCCAACGACTCGGCCGGCGCCGACGGCATCTGGGGCACCGCGGACGACGACAGCACCCCCGCGCCTCCCGGCTCCCAGGTGTTCTCGGGCTTCACCCCGGGCGATGAGTCCAACTCCACGCGCTCCAACGTCGGCGCCTACGCGGACCTCGAGACCAACCTCACGCCGAAGTTCCTCGCCAACGTCGCGGGCCGGTTCGAGCACTACAGCGACTTCGGGTCGATCGTCACCGGCAAGGCGGCCCTGCGCTACCAGCCGTCGTCGCGGGTGACGCTGCGCGCCGCCGCCAGCAACGGCTTCCGGGCCCCGGGTCTGGGCCAGATTCACTTCAGCAAGGTCGTCACCAACGTGATCTCCGGGCAGTTCGTGGAGGTGGGCGTATTCCCGGTGGGGAGCCCGGTCGCGAAGGTGCTGGGGGCCCGGCCCCTCAAGCCCGAAAAATCGGTGAACCTGAGCGGCGGCATCGCGGTCACCCCGCGGGACAACCTGACGGTGACGGCCGACGTGTTCCAGATCACCATCACCGACCGCATCCTCTTGGGCGCCACCTTCGGCGACAGCGTCACCCAGGCCATTCTCGCGAGCAACGGGTTCTCGACGGTGCAGGCGGTGCAGTACTACACCAACGGCATGAACACCCGCACCCGGGGGCTCGATCTCACCGGTGACTGGCGGGTGCCGGCGGCCAACGGCGTCCTCGAGTTCACGGGCGCGGTCAACTACACCAAGAACGCGATCACCCACGTCGGCCCGGTGCCCGACACGCTCAAGAACTCGAGCGTCACCGGGATCATCGACTCCGTCACCTATATCGCGACCACCGACGAGCGGCCCGACTGGCGCGCCACCCTCACCACCCAGTGGATGTCCGGGCGGCTGCACGCGCTGGCGCGCGGCTCCTACTACGGCAAGTTCTCCTCCGCCCAGCCCGGGTTCTGCGATCTGTGCCGCGACTTTTACGGCGCCAAGACGCTGTTCGACGTCGAAGCGGGCTACCAGTTCGACCGGGTCAATCTTTCGATCGGCGTCCGCAATCTGTTCGACATCTACCCCGATCACCCCTCGTCCCTCACCGATGTGGACACCGGCGGCAACTGCCTGACGACGGGCGGCACCTGCGCCAAGGACTTCAACAACAACTTCGGCACCTTCCCCTGGGCGGCCGCGTCGCCGTTCGGGTACAACGGGCGCTACATCTACGCCAGGATGGAGACCCAGCTCTCGCACTGAACCGTCTCACTGCGGGACACGGTCCCGGCACGGCGGACCTCCGCCCCGGCCACCGGGTATGCGCCGCTGACCCTCGTTCGGAGGATCAGATGCGCAAGACTTTCCTGGCGCTCGCCGTCCTGCTCGCGGTGTCCGGTCCCGCGGCGGCGCAGCGCTCGCACGTCGGCGTGCACGCGGGATACGACTTCGACCGCGACGTGGCGCTCGCGGGAGGCCAGCTCTCGCTGCCGCTCTCGCGTTTCGTCGAGCTGTATCCGTCGGCGGACGTGTACTTCGTGAGTTCGGGCTCGCTGCTGGGCCTGAACGGCGACCTGAAGCTGCGCCTCAGGCCGGGCGCGCCGCTGCAGACCTACGTGGGCGGCGGGGTGAACTTCCTGTCCGCCCATCCCCAGGGCGGCGGCCCCGGCGCCACCGACACCGGGTGGGACCTCTTCGTGGGCTTCGAATCGCGGCGGGGGTACGTCCACCCCTACCTCGAGGGGCGGGTTCAGGAGCACACCCGCTCGGTGTTCCATCTTCTCGGCGGGTTGAACATCACGCTCTTCTGAGGCGGGCGTTCCAACTCGACGCGTCCGCGGTTCTCCACGCCGGGTGTGGACAGCGTCGCAAGTGACGGCGCCGCCCCAGCAAAGCGCGGTGTCGCGCGTCATCCACAGCGATCCGGTGACGCGCGTCACGCGCGCTCCCGTTGACAGCGGCGTGCGACCGGTGGTTAGTATGCGCGCGAGCCGCGGCCCCCCGCGGCGCGATTCCGCGCCTTCGCCCCGAGCAGCGCCCTCTCCCCGGCCGGCGATTGAAATCCCTCTAGGAGGTGAGCGCATGCTCGCGTCCCTGCAGCAAGGTTTGCCGGAGCAGTGGCGGGACACCTTTCAGTTCGTCGCGTCCGGATTCACCTGGATTCTGGACTGGCAGGCCACGGTCCTGAACTTCGCGCTCACCGGGAATTCGGTGGGCGAGATCGCGGCCAAGGCGGTGTTCATCCTGCTCCCCGCCGCCCTGCTCATCGCGTCCATCTGGTGCACCATGGCGTCGCTCTACACGCTGCCCTTCCGCTCCGGGCGCGGCGGCTTCCTCACCGCCCTGCTCCTGTCGTGGTGGGACGCGGGGCGCGTGATCTGGTTCTACTGGGCCGGGATCCTGCGCTTCGCGGTGGTGCTGCTGGGATGGATCTGGGGACTCCTGAAGCTCGCGGGCTCGCTCCTCGTCCGTCTCGTCAAGTTCATCTTCACCCGGCCCTTCGCCCTGCTCGACTGGGCCACGCGCCAGTACTTCACGCCCGGCGTGCCCTGGATCGCGTTCCTGTTCATTCTGATCTGGTCGGCGCTCGAGTCCACCATCTTTACCTTCACCCTCCGGCCCACGGTCACCGAAGTGCTCGCCGACCTCACCGGCAGCGAGCTCTCCGGCGTCGCGGTGAGCCTGATCCTGTGGCCCTTCCTCTTCATCCTGATTTCGGGAAGCTTCGCCGCCATCCAGGCCCTCACCGACGCCATCCGGACCAAGAACACGGGCCAGATCGTCTCCATGGCGCTGGTCGAGGCCTTCGTGATGTTCTTCGAGGTGATGTTCCTCTACCGGGAGCTGATCGACGCCATCACCCCGTGGATCGCCCAGCAGACCGGGTTCCAGCTCGGCTTCTTCTCGACCCTGGCGCTGGCGTCCTTCGGGTGGATCGGGGTGCGGGCCATGACCTGGTTCCTGTTCGGGCGCTTCGGCACTCCCGCGCTCCTCGGCATTCTGGCGCGCCAGAACATGCAGAACGCGAGCGGCGCGCCGGCGGCCGAGCCGCTGGACGCGGACTTCTGGAAGGGCCCCATCGCGGCGCTCAAGGCCGAGGCCGAGTGGTTCAAGAAGGAAGCGCGGGGCGTGTTCGAGCTGTTGTCCCTGCCGGTGCTCCAGGTTCTCGCCGCGGGCGTGAACTTCGCGGTGGTGGTGATCCGGGGCCGGCCGATCTTCACGCTCCCGTTCACCAGCCTGGATCAGGTGCTGGCGTCCACCCCGATCCTGCAGGCGCCGCCCAAGCAGCCGTCTCTCACCGGCGGGGCGGCGTGAGGGCGCGGCGCGCGGCGGGCGCGGCGCTCCTCGCGGTGCTCCTCGGCTGCGGGGGCGGAGGGGAAGGCGGGAAGCCCGCGGCGTCCACGCTCGTTATCGGGATCGACGTCTCCGGCTCGTTCCGGGACTCGAGGCTCTACGACGACGCGGTGGACTTCGCGTCGAACTACATCTACGCCCACCTCGCGGGCCTCGACGGCTTGAAGACGCCCACCGCGCTCTTCGTGGGCTCGGTGGGCGGGGCGCGCCCCGGGGAGCCCAAGAGCTTCCATCCCATCAACGACTTTCAGGGACGCACCGTGGACCAGATCGCGCAGGACCTGCGCACCTGGTTCCCGCCCACCGACGAGTACACCGACTTCAACGCCTTCTTCCAGCGGGTCTCCCAGCTGGTGAAGGAGCGGGGACTGATTCTCGCGCCGTTGAACGTAGTGGTGCTCTCCGACGGCGTGCCCGACGTGCCGCCCGGCACCCGCCTCGCCGCCAACGAGAATCCGTACCAGCGGATTGATCTCTCGCCGCTCGAGTACCTGTCGCGCAGCGTGACGGTGCGGCTCCTCTACGCGAGTCCCACGGTGGGCGACGACTGGAAGAGGCTGATCAAGCGCAAGCGGGTGCGGCTCTGGACCGAGGAGGCGCAGGTGATGGCCGGCTGGCATCAGCAGGTGAAGCCGGGCGTGCCCCTCGAGGCCCAGCACGACCTCTGGAAGTGGGTGGCCGACAACGTGGACTTCCGGGTGCGCGCGGCGAACCTGTTCTAGGCGCGTCGAGGCCCGCCGGACGGGCCTTCCCGGCGTTCCGGCTTGCGACGAGCCGCGGAGAGCGGACATTCTAGGGTCGCCTTACTCCGAGGCAGGTCGTGGCGCAGGATCCGCATGCCGCCCTGCGTACCGCCGTCGCCGACCGCTACCGGATCGAGCGCGAGCTCGGCCGGGGCGGCATGGCCACCGTTTATCTCGCCCGTGACCTGAAGCACGCCCGCCAGGTCGCCCTCAAGGTCCTGCGTCAGGAAATCGCGGTCCTCTTCGGACCCGACCGCTTCAGGCAAGAGATCCAGTTCGCGGCGCGCCTCACCCACCCCAACATCCTCGCGCTCTTCGATTCGGACCAGGCCGTGGGGTTCCTCTACTACGTGATGCCCTACGTGCCGGGCGGGACGCTGAAGGACCGCCTGGAAGGCGAGGGGCGGCTTCCGCTCGCGGAGGCGCTCGACATCACCCAGCAGGTGGCGGCCGGGCTCGCGTACGCGCACGGGCAGGGCATCGTGCACCGGGACATCAAGCCGGGGAACATCCTGCTGTCCGGCGGTCACGCGCAGATCGCGGACTTCGGGATCGCACGGGTGATCCGCCAGGCGGCGACCAGCCAGCAGCTCACCGATTCCGGTCTCGTTCCCGGCACGCCCGAGTACATGGCGCCGGAGCAGGCGGTGCGCGCGAGCCAGGTCGACGGGCGCGCGGACGAATACTCGCTGGCCTGCGTGCTCTACGAGATGCTGGTGGGGGACTGCCCGCCGCGGGGCGTGGGTGGCTCGGGGATGGTGAGCCGCGCGATCCGCGCCGCGCGCCGCGACGTCCCGGTGGGGGTGGTGCGGGCGCTGGAGCGGGCGCTGGGCGTGGACGCCGCGACCCGGTACGCCACGGTGGCCGATTTCGGGGCGGCACTGGCGAAGGATTCGGTGGTGGGGCGGGCGGGCGGA
>DASSQQ010000081.1:0-17454 GCA_035702425.1 Gemmatimonadales bacterium | reverse complement strand
GTAGGTCACGTAGGTCCCCAGCCCCTTGTCGGCCGACACCTTGGTCAGCGCCGCCGTCAGGGTGGTCTTGCCGTGGTCCACGTGCCCGATCGTCCCCACGTTCACATGCGGCTTGGTCCGCTCAAACTTCGCCTTGGCCATAAACAGTCCTCAGTGATCGGTGTTCGGTGTTCGGCGTCTTATCCCTTGACCTTGGATACGATCTCGTCCGCCTTCGCCTTCGGCACTTCCTGGTAGTGGCTGAACTGCATGCTGTAGATGGCGCGCCCCTGGCTCATGGAGCGCAGGGTGGTGGAGTACCCGAACATCTCGGAGAGGGGCACGCTCGCGGCGATCACCTGGGCGTCGGCGCGCTGCGCCATCCCGCCGATCTTGCCGCGGCGGGAGGAGAGGTCGCCGATCACCTCGCCCATGTAGTCGGACGGGGTGACCACCTCGACGTCCATGATGGGCTCGAGCAGGATGGCGTGGGCCTGCCGGGCCGCTTCCTTGACGGCCATGGAGCCCGCGATCTTGAACGCCATTTCGCTCGAGTCCACGTCGTGGAAGGAGCCGTCGATCAGCTCCACCTTCACGTCCACCATGGGGTAGCCCGCGAGCACGCCGTTCTCGAGGGCTTCCTTCACGCCCTGCTCCACCGGCCCGATGTACTCCTTGGGAATGGCGCCGCCCACGATCTTGTCCTCGAACACGAAGCCGGTGCCGGCCTGGCCGGGCTCGAGGTTGATGACCACGTGGCCGTACTGGCCGCGGCCGCCGGTCTGGCGGATGAACTTCCCTTCCACGTCCTCGACCCGCTTGCGCACCGTCTCGCGGTAGGCCACCTGGGGCCGGCCCACGTTGGCGTCGACCTTGAACTCGCGCTTCATCCGGTCGACGATGATCTCGAGGTGGAGCTCGCCCATCCCGCTGATGATGGTCTGCGCGGTCTCCGCGTCGGTGTGGACGCGGAAGGTGGGGTCCTCCTCGGAGAGCTTCTGCAGGGCGATGGACAGCTTGTCCTGGTCGGCCTTGGTTTTGGGCTCGATGGCCACGGAGATCACGGGCTCCGGGAACTTCATCGCCTCGAGGATGATGGGGTGGCCCTCGTCGGACAGGGTGTCCCCGGTCTTGGTGTCCTTCAGGCCGATGGCCGCGGCGATGTCGCCGGCGCGGACCTCCTCGATCTCCTCCCGCTTGTTGGCGTGCATCTGCAGGAGCCGGCCGATGCGCTCCTTGCGGTCCTTGGTGCTGTTATAGATGTAGGAGCCGGCGGCGAGCACCCCCGAATAGACCCGGAAAAAGGTCAGCTTCCCCACGTAGGGGTCGGTCATGATCTTGAACGCCAGCGCGGCGAAGGGCTCTTCATCGGAGGCCTTGCGCTCGGCGTGGGTGGCGTCGTGATGCGGGAGATGGCCCTTGATGGGCGGGATGTCGGTGGGTGCGGGGAGGAAGTCCACCACGGCGTCGAGCAGCTGCTGCACCCCCTTGTTCTTGAACGCGGCGCCGCACATCACCGGGACCACGTGGCCCGCGACGGTGGCGAGCCGGAGCACCTTCCGCACTTCCTCTTCCGAGATCTCGTGCTCTTCCAGGTACTTGTGGAGGATGGCGTCGTCGTGCTCGACCACCGCTTCCAGCATCTGGTGGCGCATGGCGGCGACCTTCTCCTTGAGCGCCGCGGGCACCGGCCCTTCCACGTACTTCTTGCCCAGCGAATCGTCGTCGTAGACGATCTCCACCTGGCGGATGAGGTCGATCACGCCGGTGAAGAGCTCGCCCGCGCCGAGGGGGATCTGGATGGGGACCACCTTCGCGCCCAGGCGGTCCTTCACCATGTTGATGCACATGTCGAAGTCGGCCCCGACGCGGTCCATCTTGTTCACGAACACGATGCGGGGCACGCCGTATCGGTCGGCCTGGCGCCAGACGGTCTCGGTCTGCGGCTCCACGCCGCCGACGGCGTCCAGCACCGTGACCGCGCCGTCGAGCACGCGGAGCGAGCGCTCCACTTCGACGGTGAAGTCCACGTGTCCCGGGGTGTCGATGATGTTGATGCGGAAGGTGTTGCCCAGACGCGGCCAGAAAGCGGTGGTGGCGGCGGACGTGATGGTGATGCCGCGCTCCTGCTCCTGCTCCATCCAGTCCATCGTGGCCGTACCATCGTGCACCTCACCCAGCTTGTAGGTGCGGCCCGTGTAGTAGAGGATGCGCTCGGTCGTAGTCGTTTTCCCGGCATCGATGTGGGCCATGATGCCGATGTTCCGAATGCGTTCGAGCGGTGTGGTGCGCGCCATCTCTCTCCCTTAATTCAGCAAAAATGCGGGGCGACCGTGACGCCCAGGATTGGGCCGGTCTCGCTCCGCTCAAACCCCGGGCTCACGCCCGGGGTCAGCCGCTATCCCCGGGGGTCAGCCCGGGGTCAGGCCGCTTACCACCGGTAGTGCGCGAAGGCGCGGTTCGCCTCCGCCATCCGGTGGGTGTCTTCCTTCTTCTTTATCGTCTCGCCCTCGCCCTTGGAAGCCAGGATCAGCTCCGCCGCGAGGCGTTCCGACATCGTCTTTTCCCGGCGCGCGCGCGAGTACTGGATCACCCACCGCATCGCGAGCGCCGTGCGCCGCTCCGGCCGCACTTCGACCGGCACCTGGTAGGTGGCGCCGCCGACCCGCCGGGACTTCACTTCCAGGGACGGCTTCACGTTGGACAGCGCCTGCTTGAACACGTTGACGCCGGGCTGCCCGGTGCGCTGCTCGATCAGATCCATCGCCGAGTAGAACACCCGCTCCGCCAGCGACTTCTTGCCCCGCTCCATCAGGTTGCAGAGGAACTTGGAGACGGTCTGGCTGTCGTAGCGCGGATCGGCCGGCACCGGCCGGCGGACCGCTTTCTTGCGTCGGCTCACTTCGCGGCCTCCTTGGGCCGTTTGGCGCCGTACTTGGACCGCGACTGCTTGCGCTCGTTCACCCCGGCGGCGTCGAGGGTGCCGCGGATGATGTGGTAGCGCACGCCGGGCAGGTCTTTCACGCGCCCGCCGCGGATCATCACGATCGAGTGCTCCTGCAGGTTGTGCCCTTCGCCCGGGATGTACGCCGTCACCTCGAACCCGTTGGTGAGCCGGACCCGGGCCACCTTGCGGAGCGCCGAGTTCGGCTTCTTGGGCGTGGTGGTGTAGACGCGGGTGCAGACGCCGCGCTTCTGCGGATTACCGCGGAGCGCGGGGGCTTTTTCCTTCTTCCCGACGTCATGGCGGCCATGCCGCACGAGCTGATTGATGGTCGGCATCAGTTCCGATACTGAAAGTCCCGAACGAAAAAAGTCGCTCTAGAGACTTGAATGATAAGGGGGGACTTGGACTTAGGTCAACCCCGGCCTCAGGGCCGGGTGACGTCGATCGCCCGCTCAGTCGTCGCGGTGCGGCTGGTCGCGGGATCCCGGACGGTGACCGTCAGGTCGTAACGGCCCACGGCCCCTTGGGGGAGCTCGAGTCCCACGTACTCCAGGGCCCGACCGTCGGGAGCAAGTGGTCGCTCCGAGGTCCAGGCGAGACTGATCGCGGCCCGAGGGGCGGCATCCTTCAATCCCAGCCGCTCTAAGAGCCGAACCGGGAGGGGTTTGGCGGAGAGGTCGGTAACCGAGAGGGAGACGTCGTACCTGGCCGTGCCCTCGGGGCCCGGCCGAAGGCCGTAGGTCTCCCAGACGACCCAGACCGACGAGCCGGAGACGACGGTGAGGGTCCGGCTGGGGTCGATGTCCAAGTCGGACCAGGTGAGGGAGGGCCCGTCCCGCTTGGGGTCCACCCGGTGGGCGAGGAGAAGGTCGGAGAGCTGGAGGGAGTCGGGGTGCCAGGCTCGCAGGACCAGCGAATCACGGGTCGAGCCCGCGGCGCCGTACGCGGGGGCCAGCGCCTCGAAGCTGTAGGCGTAACGCCCCGGTGGAAGACCGAGCCGGTAGGTCAAGCCGAGGGCCGGTCCGCCCCCGAAACGTCCCGTGGATTGCCACGCGGCCGGGAACCCCGCCGTGTCCTGAAACACGAAGAATCCGGCGGTAATCGAGTCGCCGGCGGAAACGTGCATTTGCCCCGCGGGGACCAATCCGTAGACCACGACGGCGGTGGTGCCGCCCGCGGAATCGCCCTTGAAGCGCACGACCTGCACCGGGACCCGGACGGTGACTGGCGCGAGCTTCGAGGTGAAGGTGAGGGGAGAGGCCCGCCTCAGCTGTGTGGCGTAATTCTCCGCTGCGCCATCGAACACGTAGCGGGCGACACGCGCACTCGGCCGCTGCTCGAAGATCAGACTCGGCTGGTCGCTCTCGTAGGTCCACACCAGCCACCGGCCGCCACTCTGGTCGCCGGACATCCCTTCGCCTCGCGGCGAATTGCACACCGGGCCGCCGACGTCGGATTTCATGCAGCCCAGAATGACGGCCGCGGCGTCCTGTTGTCCTTCGTTCAATGCCTGACGGGCGTCCCGGACGACCTGGGTCTCGACCCGCGGCCAACCGTAGCGAATCAGGGCATCGCCCTGCGGCGTTTCGGGACCGAGCACGCCGCCCTCGTCGCTTCCGAGCACCAGGAATGCGTAGGTCAGGCGGGACCAGTACTCGAGCTCCAGCTCGTTGTACGGGACGAGCCAGAGCGGCCGGCTTCGGCGCCAGAAGTCGGAGACGGTGTCGAGACCGCTCGGCGGATGCTCGTACCAGCGCCGGAGCGTGTCCGGAAGGAGCGGGATCGCGGACCGCATGAGGGAGTCCGCCGCGGCGAGGTGGTTCAGCCGCCGCTCCGCGAGACCGGCGACCGCTGAGAAGAACCCGGTCTCCACTCCCCCGGCCGCGAGGCCTCGGGCGCTCGCCTCGGCTCGCTCCCACTCATCGCCCAACGCCAGCTCGCGCAGGAGCAGCCGGCCGGCTTCGGCCTTCCCCGGGGCGAGCCGCAGGACGAGGCGATACAGCGAGATCACGCTGTCGCGTTCACCCTCGAGATCGAGCGCGACCCAGGGGGCGCGGGCCAGTCGCTCGTTGAACTCGGCGGGCCGGGTGTAGTTCGAGCAGAAGGCGCCAAGGCTACCGCATCCGGGAGTGGTGACGGCGAGATCGTGCGGGTCCTTGAGCCAGCGGAACTGATCCACCCAGGACTGCGTCCGGCGGGCGAGCTGGAAGTAGATGTCGGCGAGAAGGGCGGGCGAAGTCGAGTCGGGGTGATCCCGCGCGAGGTCCAGAGCGCGCTGGATCGAGCGGTACGCCTCGAGCTCCAAACCGCCGCGCTTCTTTTGTGCGAGGCCCAGCTCGAACCAGGCGGCGGCATCGAAGGGATGGAGCCGGGCGGCGCGGTCGAGAAGCTCGCCGGCGCGCACTCGCAACGGGAGATCGGCCGCGCTCGCTTCCGCGAAGCGGGTGACCCCGTTGATCGCCCGGCCGGCCCGAAACAGGGCGTCAAAGTCGTCGCGACACTCGAGAACCAGGCGCTGCGCGAAAGGGAGAGCGTTCCGGGTGGACGCGATCGCGACGCCGACGGAATCGGCGAGCGCGCCGCACCTGAACCCCGGGATCGGCGCCTGAATCTGCAGCAACAACAACAGCAGTACCGTCACTCCACTCCTTACTGACCCGCGACCTCGATCACCCGGGCCGTGCTCGCCGTGCGGCCCGTGGCCGGGTCCCGCACCGTCACCACCAGCCGGTAGCTCCCCTTGGCGTCCTCGGGAAGCCCCACCGCCACGTACTCCAGGGCCCTGCCGTCCGGGGACTCTTGGCGCTCCGCGCTCCAGGAGAGGCTCACCGCCGGGGTCCCCGCCCCTGAGGCGAGGCCGAGGCGCGCGAGGAGGCGGACGCCGAGGGGCCGCGAGGCGGTGTCCTCGAGGGTCAGGGTCACGTCGTAGCGCGCCGTCCCCCGCGCGCCCGGGGTGATCCCGTAGACCTCCCACACCGCCCAGACCGTCGCGCCGGGAAGCACGGTGAGGGTCCGGCTGGCGTCGAGGGTGAGGTCCTGCACGGTGAGGCTCGGGCCGTCGGCCCGCTCCCGTAACGCGTGGGCGATCAGGAGATCGGAGAGGAGCAACGAGTCCGGATTCCACCGCGGGGCGAGGAGCGCGCCCCGCGTGGTGGCCGCGCCGCCGAAGGCGGGCGCCAGCGCTTCCAGGCTGTAGAAGTAACGCCCCTCGGGGAGCGGGACCCGGTAGTTCAAGGCGAGCGCCTGCCCGGGAACGAACGCGCCCCGCTGCTCGGCCATCCGCGGGAATCCGGTGGTATCCCGGAAACAGAAGAGCCCGGTGGTCACGGAATCCTGCGGCGGGAGGGACATCTGCTGGGCCGGCACCAGACCGAAAATCTCGGCCACCGTCTGGTCCGCCGTGGCGCCCCGGAACCGCACCACCTGCGCCGGAAGCCGGAACTGCTTGGGCGCGATCTTCGACTGGAAGACCAGCGGGTCCTTGGCGCGGAGATCGCTGGCGTACTGCTCCGCCGGCGCGTCGCGCATGTAGCGCGCCACCTTGATCCCGGGCGTGAGCTCGAAGATCATGCTGGGGCGGTTCATGGCGTAGGTCCAGAAGAGCCAGCGGCCCCCGCCCTGGTCTCCCGCTTCGCTGGGCGCGCCGCAGTCGTTCCCGGTGCAGTTCTCGAGCATGGTGGCGGAGAAGGCGCTCGAGATCCCCGCGGCCACCGCCCCCGAGTTCCGGTCCACCTGGGTGATCATCGTCGGCCACCCGTACCGGAGCAGCGCGTCCCCCATCGGGGTCTCGGGCCCCAGGACCTCGGCCTCCCGGTCCCGCAGGACGAGGAGCGCGTACGCCACCCGCGCGCGATATCCCAGCAGGAGCTCGTTGTAGGGCGTCACCCAGAGGGGCCGGCTGCGGGTCCAGAAATCGGGAATCGAATCCAGGCCCCGAGGCGGGCGATCGAACCAGCGCCGCAGGGTGTCCGGCAGGAGGGGGAGCGCGGCCCGGAAGGCGGAGTCGGCGGCGGCGTCCCGTCCCATCCGGTCGAGCGCGAGCGCGGCCACGGCGCCGAAGAAGCCCGGCTCCAGGCCCCGATCCGCGAATCCCCGCGCGGCGGAGAGGACGCGCTCCCACTCGTCGCCCAGGGCGAGCTCGCGGGCGTAGCGCTCGGCCGCCTCGACCAGATTCGGGTCGTAGTGCAGGACCCGTTCGTAATACTGGAGCAGTTCCTCGCGGTGGGTCTGGAGATCGGGATCGATCGGGGAGGCGTCCTTCAGGCTCTGATTGAACATCGCGGGCGCGGTGTAATTGGTGCAGAAGGCGCCGATGGCGTTGCACTCGAGCGTCGAGACCCCGATGGTGCCGGCGTTCTTGAGCCAGCGAGCGCGGTCCACCCAGTCCTGCGCGAAGCGGGCGCGCTGGAGATCGAGCCCGGCGAGGAGGGTGGGAGCCGTGGAGTCGGGAAATTGATCCGCCAGCTCGACCGCTTTCTTGAGCGCTCGCTGGGCGTCCACCTGCACCCCGCCGATTTTCCGGAGGAGCGTGCCGTACTCGAGCCAGGCCACGGCGTCGCGGGGGTGGAGGAGCACGGCGCGGGAGAGGAGGCGCCGAGCGCCTTCGCGGAGGCGGAAGTTCTGCTGGGAGCCGCGGAAGGTGGCGGCGTGATTGATGGCGCGGCCGGCGCGAAAGAGGGCGTCGAAATCATCCCGACAGTCCCCCGCTACGTCGCGCGCGAAGTTGACGGCGCGGTCCGGAAAGGAATCGGCGGTCGCCACCACGGAGTCGGCGAGCCGGTCGCACTTGGAGGGCGCTGGGACGGCCGCCACCACGGTCTGGAGGGCCAAGAAGAGGTAGGGCGGCATGGGAGAATAATGGTGTAAAGCAGAGCGCCCGGGAATGTTCCCCCGGGCGCCGTGGCTTACACCGTAGCGTCGTAGCGTCCTAGCGTCTGCTGCGCTAGTCCGCCTCGACTTCCTCCACGAACGGACTCGGCACCGCGCCGGGCGCCGTTTCGACCGGCGGCGGCGGGGGCTCGAACCCTTCGGGCGGCGTGATCTCGATGTCGTGGTACCGGTACACGCCGGTCCCCGCCGGAATCAGATGCCCGATGATGATGTTCTCCTTCAAGCCCAGGAGATCGTCCTTGGCCCCGCGGATCGCCGCATCGGTCAGCACCCGCGTGGTCTCCTGGAACGACGCCGCCGAGATGAACGACTGCGTGGTGAGACTCGCCTTGGTGATGCCCAGGAGCAGGGGCTCCGACGTCGCCGGCTTGCCGCCCTTCTTCACCATCCGCTCGTTGGCTTCGCGGAACGTGAGCTTGTCCACGTTCTCGGCCTCGAGGGACGCGGTGTCTCCGGGCTCCACGACTTTCACCTTCTGCAGCATCTGGCGCACGATCACGCCGATGTGCTTGTCGTTGATCTTCACGCCCTGGAGCCGGTAGACCTCCTGCACTTCGTTCAGGAGATACTCCTGCACCGCGCGCGGACCCTTGATCCGCAGAATGTCGTGCGGATTCACCGGACCTTCGGTGAGGCGGTCACCGGCGAGCACCCGGTCGCCCTCGTGCACCCGCAAGTGCTTGCCCGCCGGCACCTCGTAGAGCTGAGGCTCGCCGGCCTCGGGGTGGACGAAGATCTCGCGCTTGCCGCGCTTGATGTCCCCGAACCGCACCGTGCCGTCCACCTCGGAGATGGTGGCCGGGTCCTTGGGGCGCCGGGCCTCGAACAGCTCGGCCACCCGCGGCAGACCGCCGGTGATGTCCCGCGTCTTGTAGGCTTCGCGGGAGACCTTGGCGAGGGTCTGGCCGGCGTGCACTTCCTGGCCGTCCTCGACGGTGAGCTGGGCGCCCTCGGGGATGACGAAGTCGCGGAGCCGCTTTTCCTTCTCCCCCTTCTTCTGCACGATCTCGATGTGGGGGTGCAGCTTCTTCTCGCGGTCCTCGATGATGACCCGCTGGCGCCGGCCGGTGATCTCGTCCAGCTCCTCCCGGACGGTCTCGTCCTCCATGATGTCGACGAAGCGCACGATCCCGCCCACGTCGGTCATGATGGGGTTGGTGTACGGGTCCCAGGTGAAGAGGACGCCGTCCTTGGCCACCTTGGCCCCGTTCGCCACCATCAGCGTGGCGCCGAGCGGCACGTGGAACCGGGAATGTACGGCGAGCTTGCCCGTCCCTTCCCCGCGCGCCGCGGCCTTCAGCACCAGCTCGCCCTCGTAGCTGGTGACCACTTTCTGATTGTCCGGGGTCTCGACGAACGCGAGCCGGTCCCCGTACTCGATGACGCCCTCGACCTTGGTCTTCCGCACCGTCTGCTCCGCGATCCGCGCCGCGGTGCCGCCGATGTGGAAGGTGCGCAGGGTGAGCTGGGTGCCGGGCTCGCCGATGGACTGCGCGGCGAGAATCCCGACCGCTTCGCCCAGGTCCACCATGCCCATGGTGGCGAGGTTGCGGCCGTAGCACATGCGGCAGAGCCCGCGCTTGGCCTCGCAGGTGAGCACCGAGCGGATCTTCACCTTCTCGATGCCCGCCTCCTCGATGGACTCGGCGGTCTCCTCGTTGATCAGCTGGCCCGACTCGACCAGCACCCGGGGACGGCCGTGCTCGTCCCGCTCGCTGGGATTGATGACCTCCTCCAGCGCCACGTTGCCGACGATCCGCTCCCGGAGCGGCTCGATGATGTCCTCGCCTTCCTTCAGCGCCGACATCTCGAGGCCCATGATGGTGCCGCAGTCTTCTTCCGTGATGGTGACGTCCTGGGCCACGTCCACGAGACGGCGGGTCAGGTAGCCAGCGTCCGCGGTCTTCAACGCCGTGTCCGCGAGACCCTTCCGCGCGCCGTGGGTGGAGATGAAGTACTCGAGCACCGAGAGGCCCTCGCGGAAGTTCGACTTGATGGGACTCTCGATGATCTCGCCGATGCCTCCGGTCAGCTTCTTCTGCGGCTTGGCCATCAGACCGCGCATGCCGGCGAGCTGGCGGATCTGGTCGCGGGAGCCGCGGCTTCCCGAGTCGAACATCATGAACACCGGGTTGAAGCCGCCCTTGGACCGCTGCATGGTCTTGACCATCGCTTCCGCGATGTCGTTGTTGGCGTGGGTCCAGGCGTCGATCACCTTGTTGTAGCGCTCGCCGAAGGTGATCTGGCCGGTGGCGTAGGCGCGCTGGAACCGCTCCACCCGCGCCTCCGCGTCGTGCAGCAGCGACGCCTTCTCGCCCGGGATCTCCAGGTCCTCGACGCCGATCGACACGCCGCCCATGGTGGCGTACCGGAACCCGAACTCCTTCAGCTGATCGAGGAGCTGGACCGTGGGCGCGAGGCCCGCCTGCCGGTAGCTCTCGAACACCAGCTCCGAGAGGTCGCGCTTGCGCATGCCC
Source organism: Gemmatimonadales bacterium (assembly GCA_035702425.1). Classification (GTDB taxonomy): domain Bacteria; phylum Gemmatimonadota; class Gemmatimonadetes; order Gemmatimonadales; family GWC2-71-9; genus DASSQQ01. Next base: position 7,161 of record DASSQQ010000081.1, on the reverse strand, counting down.
TTGTTCTGGAAGCCCAGGGTGGCGCGCAGCTCGGCCGGGAGAATGCTGTTCAGGATCACCCGGCCCGCCGTGGTGCCCACCCAGCGGGGCGCTTCGGTGCCGGCGCCGGGCACGTACCAGAAGTGCACCGGCGAGTGGTGCTCGAGACGCCGGGTCTCGAGCGCCATCTCGAGCTCCGCCAGGGAGCCCACCCGCGGCGCCGTCGCGAGACGGGCCTCGAAGTCCACCGGCTCCTTGGTGAGGAAGTAGCAGCCCAGCACCATGTCCTGCGAGGGCTCGGCCACCGGCCGCCCGTCCGACGGCTTGAGCACGTTGTTGGACGAAATCATCAGCAGCCGCGCCTCGAGCTGGCTCTCGAAGGAGAGCGGCACGTGCACGGCCATCTGGTCGCCGTCGAAGTCGGCGTTGAACGCCGCGCAGACCAGCGGGTGGATGCGGATCGCCTTGCCCTCCACCAGCACCGGCTCGAAGGCCTGAATGCCCAGGCGGTGCAGCGTGGGCGCGCGGTTCAGGAGCACCGGGTGATCTTCGATGATCTCTTCCAGGATCTCGAAGACCTCCACGCTCTCCTTCTCCACGATCTTCTTGGCCCGCTTCACCGTCTCGGCGATGCCCTTCTCCACCAGCTTGTGGATGATGAAGGGCTTGAAGAGCTCGACCGCCATCGCCTTGGGCAGGCCACACTGGTGCAGGCGCAGCTCCGGGCCCACCACGATCACCGAGCGGCCGGAGTAGTCCACGCGCTTGCCGAGCAGGTTCTGACGGAACCGCCCCTGCTTGCCCTTGAGCATGTCGGAGAGCGACTTGAGCGGGCGCTTGCCGCGGCCGCGGATGGCCTTGGAGCGGCGGCCGTTGTCGAAGAGCGCGTCCACCGCTTCCTGGAGCATCCGCTTCTCGTTGCGGAGAATGACCTCCGGCGCCCGGTGCAGGATCAGCTTCTGCAGCCGGTTGTTGCGGTTGATCACCCGCCGGTAGAGGTCGTTCAGGTCCGACGTGGCGAAGCGCCCGCCGTCGAGCGGCACCAGGGGCCGGAGGTCCGGCGGAATCACCGGGACCACGTCGAGGATCATCCAGGCCGGGTTGTTGCGCTGCTCCCCCGCGTTCCCGGAGTTCCGCATCGCGTCCACGATCTTGAGCCGCTTCAGCATCTGCTTCTTGCGGTGCTGGCTGGTTTCGCCCGCGACCGTTTCCCGGAGCTCGTCGGAGAGCTTGTCCACGTCGATCCGCTCCAGCAGCGCCCGCACCGCGGGCGAGCCGATGTCGGCCTTGAAGGCGGTGTCGCCCTCGGCCTTGGCCTTGGCGCGGATTTCGAGGTAGCGGTCCTCGTCCAGGAGCTCGCGTTCCTGGAGCTCCTGCTCGCCGGGGTCGATCACCACGTAATTGGTGTAGTAGATCACCCGCTCCAGGTCGCGGAGCGTCATGTCCAGCAGGTTGCCCATCGGCGAGGGCAGGGTCTTGAAGAACCAGATGTGCGCCACCGGCACCGCCAGCTCGATGTGCCCCATGCGCTCGCGGCGGACCTTGGACAGCGTCACCTCCACGCCGCAGCGGTCGCAGATCACGCCGCGGTAGCGGATGCGCTTGTACTTGCCGCAGTGACACTCCCAGTCCTTCACCGGACCGAAGATGCGCTCGCAGAAGAGCCCGTCCCGTTCCGGCTTGAAGGAGCGGTAGTTGATGGTCTCGGGCTTGGTGACTTCGCCCCACGACCACCAGGTGCGCTGGCCCTGCAGCTCGAGGCGCTCGCGCTCCTTCGAGTCCCGGGGGCCGCGGATCTCCTCGGGGGAGGCGATCCGGATCTGGATGTAATCGAAGCTCGAGCTCTTCGGCTCGCGCCCGCTTCGGAAATCGATCATCCTAGTCTCTCCTACTCCTCAACGTCCTCGGTGGTGCCCAGGGTGACCTTCAAGCCCAGGGCCTGGAGTTCCTTCACCAGCACGTTGAAGGACTCGGGGATGCCGGGTTTCGGCAGGTTCTGCCCCTTGACGATGGCTTCGTAGACACGGCTCCGGCCGTTCACGTCGTCCGACTTGACGGTCAAAATCTCCTGCAGGGTGTGCGCCGCGCCGTAGGCTTCCAGCGCCCACACTTCCATTTCTCCGAACCGCTGGCCGCCGAACTGCGCCTTGCCGGCGAGCGGCTGTTGCGTGACCAGCGAATAGGGCCCGATGGAGCGCGCGTGAATCTTGTCGTCCACCAGGTGCGACAGCTTCATCATGTAGATCGAGCCCACGGTGACGTCGGAGGTGAAGTACTCCCCGCTGCGCCCGTCGCGCAGCCGGCACTTGCCGGTGGGCGTGAGCCCGGCGACGCGCAGCAGCTCGTCCGCCGCGCGGTCCACGTCGGCTTCGGACTTGGGGCCGAGCAGGGCCGCGAGGCCCGGGAGCCCCACCGCCTCCAGCACGTCCTGGGGCTTGGCCTGCTCCAGGAACTTCTCGACGTCCTTCAAGCCCGTCTTCAGCGCGGCGCGCTCGGCCTTCGAGAGCTCGGCCGCTTCCAGCCGCGCCTCGTGGGTTTCCTTCTCCACCCGGCGCTGGGCCAGCTCCCGCTCCGCCAGCTCCTTCGCCGCGAAGCGCAGGAAGTCGGTGATGCGGTGCCCCACCTCCCGGGTCTCCTGCGACACCGCCCGGGAGCCGAGCAGCGACAAGCCGGCGGTGCCGACGAGCGGCTGGCCGCCGTTCTGCGACGGGAGCCGCCGCAGGTCGGTCGCGATGCGGTTGACGGTGGCGGCGTCGGTCTCCGCGAGCCGCTGCTCGAGCTGCAGCGCGTCCGCCGCCCAGGTGAGCCCGGCGAGGCGCAGCAGCACCCCGATCTCGGTCTCGTCCGCGCCCTGGAACACGGGGGTCTTGGCCTCGAAGCCGAGGATTTTCGCCGCCCACCCCAGGTGGGTCTCGAGGATCTGGCCCACGTTCATTCGCGAGGGCACGCCCAGCGGGTTCAGCACGATGTCCACCGGCCGGCCGTCGGGGAGGAACGGCATGTCCTCCTCGGGCACGATCCGGGCGATGATGCCCTTGTTCCCGTGGCGGCCCGCCATCTTGTCGCCCACCGAGATCTTCCGCTTCTCGGCGACGTAGACCTTCACCAGCTGGATCACGCCCGGCGGCAGCTCGTCGGGCTGGAGAATCTTGTCGATCTGGTCTTCCGACTTCTCCTCGATCTTGGCCCGCTCGCCCGCGGCGGCGTCCAGCACCGCGCGCAGCTTCTCGTTCACCGACTTGTTGGCGACGCGCAGGGTCTTCACGTCCACGTCGGCGAAGTTCACCTGGGCCAGCTGCTCCCTGGTGAGCTTGGTGCCGGCCGGCAGGTACTCCTCCACCGTGCCGGACTTGAGCATCAGGCCCACTTCCTGACTGGTGAGGAGCGCGGCCAGCTCGTTGAACATCGCCTCCGAGATCCGCGACTTCTCGTCCGCCTCGAGCCGGCGCACTTCGCCGATCCGCTCGCCGCGGTCCTTCTCCACCACCTGGTCCTCGATGCGGGAGAAGATCTTGACGTCGATGACGACGCCCTCCATGCCCGGCGGCACCTTGAGCGAGGAGTCCTTCACGTCCTTCGCCTTCTCGCCGAAGATCGCCGTGAGCAGTTTCTCCTCCGGCGACAGCTCGGTCTCGCCCTTGGGCGTGATCTTGCCCACCAGGATGTCCCCCGCCTTCACGTGGGCCCCGATGCGCACGATGCCGCGCTCGTCCAGGTCCACCAGGGACTCTTCGGCCACGTTCGGGATCTCACGGGTGATTTCCTCGCGCCCGCGCTTGGTGTCCCGGACGTGCAGCTCCAGCTCCTGAATGTGGATCGAGGAGTAGACGTCGTCCTTCACCAGGCGCTCGGAGAGCACGATGGCGTCCTCGAAGTTGTGGCCGTACCACGGCATGAAGGCCACGGTGACGTTGGCGCCCAGGGCCAGCTCGCCCCGGTCGGTGCCCGCGCCGTCGGCCACGATCTGGCCCGCCTTGACCTTCTGGCCCAGCCGCACCAGGGGCCGCTGATTGATGGCGGTGTCCTGGTTGGTGCGCCAGAACTTCTTGAGGCGGAAGCGGTCGTGCTGCTTCAGCCGCGCCAGCGGATTGTCGCCGGAGCGCGCCTCTTCGTCCCCGGTGTCGATGATGATCTCGTCCGCGGTGACGCGGGTGACGGTGCCCGCGCGCCGGGCGATCACCACCGCGCCCGAGTCCCGGGCCACGCCTTCCTCGAGCCCGGTGCCCACCAGCGGCGCCTCCGGGAAGAGGAGCGGCACCGACTGCCGCTGCATGTTCGAGCCCATCAGCGCGCGGTTGGCGTCGTCGTGCTCGAGGAACGGGATCAGGGCCGCGGCGATGGAGACCAGCTGCTCCGGCGCCACGTCCATGAAGTCGATCCGCGCGGGCGCGAGCAGCGGATAGTCGTCCCGCTTGCGGCAGAGCACCAGGTCGTCCGCGAAGCGCCCGTCCTCGGTGAGGGCCGCGTTGGCCTGCGCCACCGCGAAATCCTCCTCCTCGGAGGCGGAGAGCCAGCGGATCTGGTCCGTGACCTTGCCGTCCTTCACCACCCGGTACGGCGTCTCGATGAAGCCCAGCTCGTTCACCCGCGCGTAGCAGGAGAGACTGGTGATGAGCCCGATGTTCGGACCTTCCGGGGTCTCGATGGGGCACATCCGGCCGTACTGGCTGTAGTGCACGTCGCGCACCTCGAAGCCGGCGCGCTCCCGGGTGAGCCCGCCCGGTCCCAGCGCGGAGAGCCGGCGCTTGTGGGTGAGCTCGGCCAGCGGGTTGGTCTGGTCCATGAACTGCGACAGCTGCGAGCTCCCGAAGAACGCCTGGATCACGGCGGACACGGTGCGCGCGTTGACCAGATCGTCGAGCGTGATCCGCTCGGGATCGTTGTTGATGCTCATCCGCTCCTTGATGAGCCGCGCCATCCGCGAGAGGCCCACCGAGAACTGGTTCGCGATCAGCTCGCCCACCGAACGCACCCGGCGGTTGCCGAGGTGGTCGATGTCGTCGGTGTAGCCGCGGCCCTCCGACAGCTCGATCAGGTAGCGGATGATCGCGATGAAGTCCTCTTCGGTCAGCACCGTGTGGTCCGGCGGCATGTTCACCTTGAGCCGCTGGTTGATCTTGTAGCGGCCCACCCGCCCCAGGTCGTAGCGCTTGGGATGGAAGAAGAGCCGCTCCAGCGCCTGCCGCGCGGTCTCCAGGTTCGGCGCCTCGCCGGGACGGAGCAGGGTGTAGATCTGCTCCAGCGCCTCGGCCTCGGAGTGCGTCGGGTCCTTGAGCAGGGTGTTCTTGATCAGCGGCGACTCGCTGCGCCCCGCCGGCAGCAGGACGTCCACCTTGGACACGCCGGCCTTGATCAGCTTCTTCTTCAGGGTGTCGGACACTTCGCGGCCGCCCTCGGCCAGGACCTCCCCGGTCTCCGGATCCGCCACGTCGAAGGCGAGCACCGGGTTCCCCGCGCGCTCCCTCGTGGTGGTGGGCTGGCCCTCGTCCTTCAGGTCGAGCGAGGTATAGCCCGCGAACACCTTTACCTTGGAGATCCCGGCGCGGCGGAAGGTGTTGAACTTGTCGAGGGTGAGCTCGTCGCCCACCCGGCCCAGGGGCTCGCCCTTCTTGTTCTCGGGGTCCGGCACGTCGGCGGCGAGGAGGGTGCCCAGCACTTCGCGCTTCTGGGCGCGGCCCTCGAGCCGTCCGGTGATGTCGATCTCCTTGGTGGCGTAGAACAGCTTCAGGATGTCCGCGTTGGTGCCGTAGCCGAAGGCGCGGAGCAGCGCGGTGGCCGGGAATTTCTTCTTCTTGTCGATGTGGACGAAGATCACGTCGTGAATGTCGATCGTGAACTCGACCCAGGAGCCGCGGAACGGAATGATGCGCGCCGAGAAGAGCCGCTGGCCGTTGGGGTGCGTGCTTTCTTCGAACACCACGCCCGGCGAGCGGTGCAGCTGCGACACGATCACCCGCTCGGCGCCGTTGATGACGAAGGTGCCCAGCGGGGTGAGGATCGGCAGCTCACCGAGATAGACTTCCTTCTCGATGATGTTCTTGGGGCGTTTGGTCTTCACCGTCTCGCCCACTTCTTCCATGATGACGAGTTGCAGCGTGGCCTTGAGCGGCACCGCGTACGTCATGTCGCGCTCGATGCACTCCTCCACGGAGTACTTCGGCTCCCCCAGCGCGAACTTCACGAACTCGAGGGAGTAGTTGCCGTTCACGTCGGCGATGGGGAACAGGTCCTTGAAGACCCGTTCCAGCCCGACGTCCGCCCGCGACTCGCCCTTGGTGTCCGGCTCGAGCAGGGTCTGGAAGGCGCGGGTCTGGATGTCGAGGAGATGCGGCATCGGCATCCCCGTCTCCAGCTTCGCGAACGACAACACCGGCAGAGTCTTCGTCATGGGCAACCCTCAAACCAACGCAAAAGGCCCCTGTCCCCCCAAACCCGGTGCGGGCCGGGGGGGCAGAACGGGGCTCGAAAGATCGGCGAGCGAAAGTGTCGTGATTCTGCGCATGTCGTCCGGCTGCAAGGGAACCCGAGCGCGCCGGCGGGCCCCTGTGGCCCGCCGCGTCATACTCGAGCGCCCTACTTCAGCTCGACGACCGCGCCCTGCGCTTCCAGCTTCTTCTTGATCTCTTCGGCTTCCTGCTTGGAGACGCCCTCCTTCACGACGCCCGGGGCGCCCTCGACCAGGTCCTTCGCTTCCTTGAGGCCGAGGCTGGTCACCGCGCGGACTTCCTTGATGACCTGAATCTTCTTCGCGCCGCCTTCCTTGAGGACGACCGTGAACTCGGTCTTCTCCTCGGCCGCCGCTGCGCCGCCGGCGGCACCGCCGCCCGCGCCCGGGGCAGCCGCGACGGCGACCGGCGCGGCCGACACGCCCCAGCGCTCCTGGAGGAACTTGCCGAACTGCGCGATCTCGAGGATCGACCAGGACTCGAGGTCCTTGGCGACCTTCTCGAACTTCTCGGTTGCTTCGACTGCCATGTGTTGCTTCTCCTTCTTCTTAGGCCGACCGCGCGGTCAGCACGTGGATGAGGTTCTGGAACGGCGCTGCGAGGAGTCCGGTGAGCTGGCCCATCGGAGCCTGCAGGCTGCCGACGATCTGGCCCTGGAGGTACGCGCGACCCGGGAGCGCCGCGAGGGACGTGACGTCCGCCGCGCTCAGGGTCTGCTTGCCGATGACGCCGCCGA
>DASSQQ010000080.1:0-10210 GCA_035702425.1 Gemmatimonadales bacterium | reverse complement strand
ATGAAGCCGCCGCCGCCGATGTTGCCGGCCTCGGGGAGCACCACCTCGAGCGCGAAGCCGACCGCCACCGCCGCGTCGATCGCGTTCCCACCCTGCGCCAGGATGTCCCGTCCCACCTCCGACGCCAGCGGATGCCCGGAGACCACCATGCCGTGCCGCCCGCGCACCGGGACGGCGCGTCCCTGCATTCCCCAATCGTCGGGAATCGCGGGCCGGGCGAGCACCACGGCGTCGTGCGCGCCGGCGACGGGCGCCGGCCGGGTGGCCGGTGCCGCGGCCGGGGCCCGGGTGGCGGGGGCGTGGCTGCACGCAGCCGCGAGGAACGCGAGCGAGAAGAGGAGAGGGCGCTTGGTCATTCTTCAAACGTACGTTGACCCCGCGCGCGGTCAACGCCTACCTTTGGGCCTCACATGACCACCCCCGCCCATCACGACCCGCGCCTCACCGAACAGCGCAATCCGCGCACCGAGGGGATCGACCTCGCGTCGTCGCTCGAGATCGTGGACCTGCTGAACGCCGAGGACCGCACCGTGGCGGCGGTGGTCCACCGCGAGCGGGAGGCGATCGCGAAGGCGGTGGATCGGGTGGTGGATGCGTTCACCCACGGCGGCCGGCTCTTCTACGTCGGCGCCGGGACCTCGGGGCGGCTGGGCGTGCTGGATGCGACCGAGTGCCCTCCCACCTTCGGCACCGCGCCGGAGATGGTGGTGGGAATCATCGCGGGCGGCTATCCCGCGCTGGTGAAGAGCGTGGAGGGATCGGAAGACGACGTCAACGCCGGCGCGGCCGCGATCGACGCGGCCGGGGTGACCGGGAAGGACGTGGTGATCGGGATCGCGGCTTCGGGCACCACGCCGTTCGTGCGCGCCGCGCTCTCCCGGGCGCAGACCATCGGCGCCGTGACCGGCCTCGTGGCCTGCTCGCCGCCGCCGAAGCTCCTCGCCGACACCTGCGACGTGGTGATCGTGCCGCTCACCGGGCCGGAAGCGCTCACCGGATCCACGCGGCTCAAGGCCGGCACCGCGACCAAGCTGGTCCTCAACACCATCACCACCGGCGCCATGATCCGGCTCGGCAAGGTCTACGGGAATCTCATGGTGGACCTGATGGCGGCGAGCGAGAAGCTGAAGGACCGCGGCCAGCGGATCGTGATGGAATGCTGCGGGGTGGACCGCGAGCGCGCCCGCCGGGCGATCGAGGACGCCGGCGGGAGCGTCAAGCTCGCGGTCGTGATGGTGCGGGGCGGGCTCCCCCGGGACGAAGCGCGCCGCCGGCTCGAGGCGGCGGGCGGATTCGTCCGGCGCGCCGTCGGCGATCCGCCCCCCGTGCGCTCGACGTGAGCGAGGTCCTCGCCGTCGGCGTGATGTCGGGGACGTCGCTCGACGGCGTCTCCAGCGCTCTGGTTTCGCTCACCCCCGATCCCGCCGCGCTCCGCCTCGTCGCCTTCCGCCAGGAGCCCTATCAGGCGGCGGAGCGGGGCGCCATCATCGACGCCATCGCGCGCGGCACCGCCAAGGACCTGGCGCTCCTGAACGTGGCGCTGGGAGAGCGGTTCGCCGGCGCGGTGCTGCAGCTCCTCGCCCAGGCCCGGGTCGCGCCGCGCGATCTCGCGTTCGTGGCGTCCCACGGGCAAACCGTCTGGCACGAACCCGGGCGCGCCACCCTGCAGATCGGGGAGCCCGCGATCCTCGCCGAGCGGCTGGGGGTGCGGGTGGTGAGCGACTTCCGGGGGCGGGACGTGGCCGCCGGAGGGCAGGGGGCGCCGCTGGTGCCGCTCGCGGACGTGCTGCTCTTCGGTCACGCCGATCGCGGCCGCCTGCTGCTCAACCTCGGCGGCATGGCCAACGTCACCTGGGTGCCGCGGCGCGGAGTGATCGAAGGCGCGCTCGCCTTCGACACCGGCCCCGGCGTGGCGGTGATGGACGCGGTGGTGCGCCGGCTCGATCCCGACGCGGTCTTCGACGAAGGCGGAGAGCGCGCCCGCCGGGGACGGGCCGTCGCGAAAGTCGTGGAGTCTCTTCTCGCCGACCCCTACTTCGCGCAGGCGCCGCCCAAGAGCACCGGCCGGGAGCGTTTCGGGCTCGGCTTCGCGGAGCGGCTGATCACCCAGGTGCGCGAGGCGGGCGGGAGCGACAACGATTGTGTGGCCACCGCCACCCATCTCACGGCCGCGGCGGTCGGCGGCGCGATCGCGAAGTGGACTCCGGCGGGCGCCGACGCCGACCTCGTGGTCTCGGGGGGCGGGGCGCGGAACCCCGCGCTCCTCGAGGCGCTGGCGGCGCAGGTGCTCCCTCGCCCCATCGTGCGGTTCGACGAGCTGTTTTTCGATGGTGAGGCGAAGGAAGCGGCGGTGTTCGCGTTTCTCGGAGGGCTGACGCTGGCGGGACGTCCCGGAAACCTGCCGCGGGCGACCGGCGCGCGCGGGCCCCGGGTGCTGGGGCGCATCACGCCGCCCTGAAGGCGGCGCTACTTCCCGACGCCGAGCTTCCGGGCCAGGTCGAGCACGTAGCTCGCGGGGACGGCGAAGATGATCTTGCCGTTCGACTCCCGCTGCCCGCCGTAGAGCACCGCGACGACCTTCCCCTCGCGGTCGAAGATGGGGCTCCCCGACGACCCCGGCGCGCCGTACCCGTCCACCTGCACCAGGTTGGGCAGGACTTTGCTCACCGTGCCCACGGTGAGCGTGGGGTCGGCCACGACGTTCAGCCCCTCGCCCATCATCGGCAGGTCGGTGCCGAGGGGGTAGCCGATGATCGCGATGGGATCGCCGCGCTGGAGGCTCTGCGGATCGCGGGAGACGCCCTGCACCCGCGGCGTGCCGCGCACGATGTCCACCTTCAGGATGCCCAGATCGGCCGAATCGGCGACGCCGACGTAGCGGCCGGGGAACCACTGCTTGGATCCCGAGAACTTGACGGCAATCCGCTGGGGCTGGCGGTCGCCGTCGTCGCCGGTCAGGACGTGCTTGTTGGTGATCAGGGTGCCCTGGGAGTCGATCGCCCACGCGGTGCCGGAGACCACGTCGTTGGGTCCGTACTCGACGTAGACCAGAGCCACCGCGTCCTGGTTCTTCTTGGAGAGATCGCGGTAATCCACGGCGGTGGCGCCGGCGAGGCCGCGCTGCCGCGCCTCCGCGGCGTCGAGCTGCTGGCGCAGGCGGTCCATTTCGCTGGCGTCGCCCGAGGTGCCGGCGCGCGCCAGCTCTCCCTGGAGCTGTGACACCTCCGCGATGGACGCGGCCAGCGCGTCCTGCAGCTGCTTGATCTGGCCGCGGGACTCGGCGAGCGCCTGGCGGTTGCTCTCCTGCATGCTGTCGAGCTTGGCCTGCATGTCGGCGAGGAGGCCGGCGCGGTCGCGCCCGGCCTTCCATTGCATCGCGCCGAACCCGCCCGCGATCACCAGCAGCGCGGCGAAGAGCACCTTGGTGGTGTGGCGGAGCTGCTTGGTCTGCTTGGCGACCTCCATGGCGATGCGCACGGCCGTGGAGGAGCGGGACCCGCCGGCGACCGCCGCCGGCAGGGCGCTGCGGGGCTGGGAGGCGCGCCGGGCGGCGGCCTCGGCGCCGGAAGTCGAGACCGCGCCCGCCCCCGGGTCCAGGACGTGGAACTCGACGCTCGGGCCGTTGGGGCCGAACCCGATCACGTCCCCGTCCGCCAGCGCGACGTCGCCGGTGATCTTCTTGCCGTTGACCAGGGTGCCGTTGGTGCTGCCCTGATCGGAGAGCACGAAGTGATCGCCCTTCTGCACGATCGCGGCGTGGCGGGTCGAGACGTCGAGATCGCGCTCGGTGTCGAAGCGCACGTCCGAGAGCGGATGCCGGCCCAGGCCGATGTAGGCCTTGGCGATGGTCTCGGCCTGTCCGGCGCGGGCGCCGGAGAGAAACTTGAAGTGGGCCTTCACCGGGCGAAGAGGATGTACGCAGCGGCGGCGGCGCCCGCGGCGACGATCAGGCCGGTGAGGAGCCGCCAGCGGGCCCGCTTGGCCGGCACCGGCGCGCGGCTCCCCTTGTAGACCGGGACCGGCTCGGTCGAGGTCTCGGTGTCGATCAGCGGGTAGACCTGGTGGCCCACCTCTTCGTGCGGGCCCGAGATGCGGAGCCCGTCGCCCTCGAACCGCGCCACGATGACGGTGATGTTGTCGGGGCCGCCGCGCTGGTTGGCGAGCGCAATGAGCCGCTCGCAGGCCTGGGCGGGAGCCTGGTCCTTCGCCGCGATCTCCGCGATTTCTTCCTTCTTCACCTGTCCCGAGAGCCCGTCGGAGCAGATCACCAGCACGTCGCCGCGGCGCAGCTCCTGGTGGGTCAGATCCACTTTGACTTTGGCGTCGGGACCGAGCGCCTGCAGGATGATGTTGCGGCGCTCGCTCTGCGCCGCTTCCTCTTCGGTCAGCTCGCCGGCTTCCACCAGACGCTGCATCAGCGACTGATCCTTGGTGAGCTGCACCGCCTGGCCGTCGCGCACCAGGTAGGCGCGGCTGTCGCCGACCTGGGTGAGGTACAGCCGGTCGCCCAGGACGCCCGCCGCGGTCGTGGTGGTGCCCATCCCGCGCACTTCGGGGTGGGCCTTGGCGTACGCGTGAATCTCGCCGTTCGCCGCCTCCACCGCTTCCTTCAACCGCAGCGCGAACTTCTGCGCGGTGAGGTCCTTCTCGGCCGGGAGGGCCCGCTCCAGGCTGTCGTAGACGGTCTTGGTCGCCATCTCGCTCGCGACTTCGCCGGCCGCGGCACCGCCCATCCCGTCGGCGACCATGAAGAGCGCGCCCCGCTCCCCGATCTCCTGCTCGCGCTGGGCCCCGTCCAGCTTTTCGGCCCTGGTCAGGTCCGCGACGAGGAAGCAATCCTCGTTGTGGTCCCGCGTCTTGCCGAGGTCGGTCTTCGCGGCGACCTGGAGGCGGATCGGTTTGGACGAGCGTCCGAACATGCGGTCTCAGTGCCCCAGGTTCTGTACGATGTTCTGGCAGGACGCCGACGGACCAATGCCCAGCGCCGTGCGCGCCCATTGCAGCGCCTTGGTGTTGTCGTTCATCTGGAGATAGGCGTTGGCGGCTTCGCAGGCCGCGTCCGCCCGGTCCTTCGCGCTGAGCCCCGGGACCCGGTAGGCCGCGAGCGCGGTATCCGCCGACCGCCGCGGGCCCCAGGTGTCCATACTGTCGGGGAGCATGTTCAGCAGCCCGGTGACCTGCGCCACGGTGAGCCCGGCCGGCCGCGACGCGGTCCCATCGGGACGCTTCGAGAGTTTCGCGGTGTCGGGGCGGTTGGGTGGCGCCACCGTCTTCGTCGTGTCCGGGAGACTGCGGTCGGCCACCGTCTTGGTCGTGTCCTTGGGCGTCGCCAGCGAATCGTGGGGAGCGGGCTTGGGGCTGCGCGCGAGCAGCGCCACTGCGGCGCCTCCGCCCCCCAGCACCACTATCGCGCCCACCACGATCGGCACCAGCGCCCGCTTCTTGGTCTGGGACACCGCGGTCGCGGGGAGGCCCTTGCCGCCCTGGCCCGCGACCGCGCGCGTGGCCCCGGCGTCGAGCAGCTGGGTCTTGCCCTCGGTGCCGCCGCCGGCGCCGGGCTCGCCGCCCATGCCCACCACCGAACCCACCGCCTCCGCGAACTTCGCCACCGACTGGTAGCGGTCCACCGGCGTGCGGGTAAGCGCCGAGTCCAGCGCCTCCTGCAGGCCGGCCGGGAAATTCAGATCGGGGCGGACCGCCTTGAGTTTCGCCGGCTCGTCGGTGAGCCGTTTGATCATCGTCTCCTGCACCGTGTCCGCGTGGAAGGGCAGCTTGCCGGTGAGCATCTTGAAGAAGACCAGCGCCAGCGAATAGAGGTCGCTCCGCCCGTCGAGCTTGTCGCCGGAGAGCTGCTCCGGGCTCATGAACTCCGGCGTCCCGACCACCAGTCCGGTCTTGGTGACCTTCTGGCCCGCTTCGTCGCCGCCCACCGCCTTGGCGATCCCGAAGTCCACCACCTTGACCACGTCCGCGCCGCCGCGGCCCTTGGTCAGCATGATGTTGTCGGGCTTCAAGTCGCGGTGCACGATCCCCAGGTCGTGCGCGGCCTGCAGCGCGTGCGCCACCTGCATGAAGATCGCGACCGCGCGGCCCACCTTGAGCGCGCCCTCGCGGGCCAGCAGATCGGTGAGCGGCTCGCCCTCGATGAACTCCATCGCGAGGTAGATCAGCCCCTCGGGGGTTTCACCGAAGTCGTAAATCGCGCAGACGTTGGGGTGAGTGATGCGGCTGGCGTTCGACGCCTCGCGGTTGAACCGCGCCACGGCATCGGGGTCGTGCACCATCGACGGATTCATCACCTTGATGGCGCTGCGCCGCCCCATCTTCACGTGCTCGGCCAAATACACCTGGCCCATCCCGCCCTCGCCCAGCTTCTTCACCACGTGGTACCGGTCGGCGATCACCTGGCCCACGAGATCCGACGCGGGAGACGCGGCGCGGAGGGTCTGCCCGTCGTTGGGACAGAACTTCACGTCATCCGGATACTCGGTGGAGCAGACGGGGCAGGTCTTCACGACAGGTCGACGCGGAGGAGTTTGTCGCCGATCAGCACCCGGCCGCCGTTCGCGATCGGCAGGGGTCCGCGCGCGGCGATCGCCACCCCGTTCCGGCTGTTGGCGTCGATCACCACGAAGTCCGCGTCTTCGGAGCGGATGATCGCGTGCTCGCCGCTCATCGACGGATCGTAGGGGAAGAGCCAGTCGCCCCGCTCCCGGCCGATGGTGATGTCCCGGCCCGGCGAGAGATGCGCGACGTCCCGCGCGCTGCCGTCGGAGCGGAGCTGGGTGAGGCTCGCGATGTCCGCCGAAGGAATCAGACTCCCCATCCGCTTGGTCGCGTCGTGCTCCGGGGAATGCGGCCCCGGGTAGCCCAGGCGGCGGAAGCGGAAGATCTGGGACCCGATGAGCATCTGCTCGCCGTCGATCAGCCGGTGCGGCTCGGTGAGGAAGACCCAGGTGCCGTTGCGGCTCCCCAGGTCGCGGATCACGAGTCCGTCCTCCTCCCAGGTGAGGCGGGCGTGGAGCGGCGAGAGGAAGGGATCGTCGGGGAACCGGATCTCGCCGTCGCTGCGCCCGATCGCCGTCTCCAGCGTCTTGCGCGCGAAGCGCTGCACCTCGTTGCCGCTCTCGTCCAGCAGGACGAGGGTGAGTGAGTAGTCCACGCGCTTCTCGAACCGGCTGGGGAGCTCGTCACCGGTGGTGAGCTGGGCGCCGCAGGTCCCGCAGAACCTGGTGCCCGGCTCCGAGGGCGAGCCGCAGCGCGCGCAGGCCGCTCCCGAGCCCGGCGCCGAGAGCCGCCGCCCGCAGTGCGGGCAGAAGGGCTGGTTCGTGCGGACCGGCTGACGGCAGAAGGGACAGGCCGCGCTCTCCTCGGGGCGCGCCGGTGCCGCCGGCGCGGGTGCGGGCGCGGGAGTGGGGGGCGCGAGCGGCGCCACCACGGCGCCGGAGATCGGCCGGGGGCCGGTCGCGCTTCCGGGCCGCGGCGCCGCCACGGGGGGCGCCGCCGGCGCCGGCGGAGGCGAAGCGGGAGGCGCCGCGGGAGCCGCGAGGGAGGCCGCGCTATTCTGAAACGCGGCCGCCTTGGTCAGCGGCTTGCCGCAATCCTTGCAGAACTGCGCGCCCGCGTCGTTGGCTCGGCCGCAGTAGGCGCAGGTAGTCACCGGGTGCGCGTCTCCAGGAAATGGCGTAAGAAGCTAGGGTCAGCGAATCTACGCGGCAAATTGACGGGTCGAAAGGGTGCGTGGTACGTTGCGCGCCTATGCGAACCCCACGGGGGCTCTGGGTCACGGCCGTGATGCTGGTCACGGTCTCCGCCCTTCACGGCCAGGCCGACCCCTCGGGCGAGTGGAGAACCCTTCACACCCCGCACTTCCGAATTCACTTCCGCCCCGCCTACCGCTCCGCGGCGCTCCTCGAGGCCAATGAGGCGGAGCGGGCGTACGCGCTCCTCGGGGCCGAGCTGCATCCGCCCCGGGAGACGGTGGACCTGACCCTCACCGACGACGTGGACGAGTCGAACGGGTTCACCACGCCGTTCCCGTCGGACCGGATCACCATTTTCCTCCCCGCGCCCACCCTCGACCCGGCTCTGTCGGACTTCGATCTCTGGCTCCGCCTCGTCACCACGCACGAGCTCACCCACATCTTCCACCTGGACCGGGTGCGGGGCGTGTGGTCGATCCTGCAGGACGTGTTCGGTCGCGCGCCGGGGCTCTTCCCCAACGGGTATCAGCCGCCGTGGGTCACCGAGGGGCTCGCCGAGTACTACGAGTCGCGGCTCTCGAGCGGCGGGAGGGTGCGCGGCGGATTCCAGCCCGACCTGCTGCGAGCGATCGGGGCCGGCGGCGCCGCGCGGGCGCCGTGGGACGTGCAGTACTTCTCGCGCTGGCCGGGCGGGCTCGGACCCTACGCGTACGGAGGGCGGTTCTTTTCGTTTCTGTCCGATTCGCTGGGTGACTCCGTCGTCCCGCGCTTCGTCGAGACGGCGGCGGGCCAGTGGATTCCGTACCGGGTCGGACACCCGCTCTTCCGGGTGGGCGTGGACCTGAGCGGGACCTGGCTCCGCGCCACCATACCGCCTCCGGCGCCGGACGACTCCGCGCGGGTGCTCGCAGGCGGGCTGTACTCGGAGCCGGTGCCGCGGGTCTCTCCCGACGGCAAGCGTCTCGCGTATCTGTGGGACGACGGCAGGGGGCCGCACCAACTCCGCGTCGTCGACGCGACGAGCCTCGCGCCGATCGCCGAGCATCGCGTTCACGGCGCGGCGCGCTACGACTGGGACGGCGATACGCTCCTCGTGGACCAGCTCGACTTCGTCAACCGGTTCCAGATCCGGAGCGACCGCTACCGCTGGGTGCCGGGTCAGCCGTGGCGCCGCGAGACTCGCGGCGCGCGGCTCGTCGCCCCGCGCGCCGGCGGCGGCGTGGTGGCCGACGTCGCGTTCACTCCCTCAGGCACCCGGCCCCGGGTGAGCGCCGGCGCCGCGCCCGATTCGGGCGCTGAAGAATGGGGGGAAGTGGTCCCCTCGCCCGACGGACGCGTCTTCGCCGCCACCCGGCACGCGGCGGGTCACTGGACCCTCGTCTCCTGGCCCGTCGCTCACCCCGAATCGGTGGCCGTCCTCGTCACCGCGCGCGGGGTCTTGAGCGATCCGGTGTGGGCGCCCGGCGGGGCTCTGCTCTTCGCGGCCGACGCCGATGGCTCGACGCAAGTCTACCGCTCGAGTGGCGCCGGGCCGGCCCGCGCCCTGACGCGAGCCCCCGGCGGCGCGCGCGCTCCGGCCCTGCTCGCCGACGGCTCGCTCGTCGTCGCCACCCTCGGCGCCGGCGGGTGGGAGCTCGCGCGCGTGGCGCCGATGGACGACGGCCCGGCGTTCGCGGATACGCTCCCCGCCACCGTCGCCCCGGCGTCCGCGGCGCCGGTCCGAGAAACCGGGTACGACGCGGGGCCCTCGCTGGCGCCGCGGTTCTGGATTCCGCTCTTCGTGGACCACGGGCGCGCCGGCCGCTTCGGCGGCCTCGCGACCGCGGGGACCGACGCGCTCGGCCGCTACACCTACGCGATGGATCTTCTGGCTTCGCTCGACCCCCGCCGCCTCGTCGCGGAC
Organism: Gemmatimonadales bacterium; assembly: GCA_035702425.1. Lineage (GTDB taxonomy): Bacteria > Gemmatimonadota > Gemmatimonadetes > Gemmatimonadales > GWC2-71-9 > DASSQQ01. The sequence goes on along the minus strand of DASSQQ010000080.1, from coordinate 604 downwards.
GGCGCGCTGATCGTCCAGCGCTTTCGCAACCCGACCTTCGACCTGTCCGGCTCCGCGGACTGGTCGTATCTCGGGACCACCTCGACCGGCATCGTGGTGTCGGAATCCAAGCTCGACGCGGCTTTGGGCGCGTCGTGGGTGCGCGTCCGCTGGCACCGCGTCGCGAGCGTCCGCGTGGCCGCCGAGTACGAAGGACGCCGCTTCACGGCCCTGCCGTCGGTGCCGCTGGATTCGGTGTGCAACGGATGCAGCAGGCGCGATCTCGTCGGTGGATCGGTCACCTTCGCTCTGGCGCACTCGATTTTCGCGCCGCTCGCGATTTCCTCGGAGCGCGGCTACGCCTGGAGTCTCACCCTCCGCCGGCGGGAGCAGCAGGGAAGTGCGGCGTGGTCGGACGAGGAGATTTCCCGCCTCAACCTGTACCTCGGCGCGCCGGGCCCCTCGGCGTTCGCGCACAGCGTGCTCGCGCTGCGGTTCGCCGCCGGCGCGACCCAGGGACCGGTGGCGGATTTCTTCGACGTGGGGGGCGTCTCCTCGGGCTCCTTCGATCTCGGGTTCGGCCAGGCCCTGGGCTCGACCCGCGACTTCCCGGTGCGCGGTTACC
>DASSQQ010000079.1:0-24043 GCA_035702425.1 Gemmatimonadales bacterium | reverse complement strand
GGCGCGTAGATGAAGGTGACGGCGGTGTCCCCGTAGCGGCGGGTGTCGTCGCCCGGCATCGGCGTGGCGGCGGGATGCTCGATCGAGAGAATCCGCGCGAAGGGCGTGAGCCGGAACATGGCGACCAGCCGCGCCGCGGTGTCGCTCGCGTACGGCGGGTCCGCGAAGGCGACGTCGTACTGCCCCGGCTGCAGCTTCTCGGCGAACTTGAGCGCGTCCACGCGATGGACGTTGGTGCGCTTCTCCACCTTGAGGGTCTTGATGTTCGCCTTCAGGGCGGCGAGCGAGGCGCGATGCACCTCGACGAAATCGGCGGAGACCGCGCCGCGCGACAACGCTTCGAGGCCGAGCGCGCCCGAGCCCGCGTAGAGGTCGAGGACCCGCGCGTCGCGAATGGAGCGCTGCAGGATCGAGAACCAGGCCTCGCGCACCCGTCCCTGGGTGGGGCGCACCTTGTCGCCCGCGGGGGTCTTCAGGCGGCGGCCCTTGAACTCACCGGCGACGATGTTGATCACGCGGCGGCTTCTCCCCCCGCGCTGGGCGTGAGCGAGGCCAGGCGGGCCTGCAGGGTTTCGCGACCGTGCCACTCGTCCATCTCCAGCCGGAAGGCGACGTCGAGCGGCGCGGCGAGCCAAGTGGCGGGGACGTCGTCCGCGAGGCGGAAGCCGATCGCCGGGAGCACGGCCGAGCCGTCGTCCAGGGTGAAGCGCAGATGGTTGGCGCCCACCCGCCGGGCGTCGAGCGCCCGGGCCCGGCGCACGCCGAACACGGGACTCGGATTGCCGGACCCGCAGGGCTCGAAATGGCGCATCAGTCGTTCCAGCTCCTCGCTCGCGAGGGAGAGGGGCAATTCCAGGTCCACGCGCTGCGCCGGGACCAGGTCTTCGGGGCCAAGAAGCTCGCGCGCGACCGCGAGAAACGCAACACGGAACTCCTCGAAGCGGTTCCGGCGGATGGTGAGCCCGGCGGCCATGGTGTGGCCGCCGTAGCGCTCCAGGTGCCCGCCCACCCGGTGCAGCGCCGCGTGCAGGTCGAACCCCGCGATGCTGCGCCCCGATCCGCGGCCCACCTCGCCCTCCCAGGCGACGAGGAAGGTGGGGCGGCCGAACCGCTCCACCAGCCGGGAGGCCACGATGCCGATCACGCCGGGGTGCCAGTCATCGGCGGCGAGCACGATCGCGTGCTGGTCGGGGTCCAGGGTCTGCTCCACCCTCGCGGCCGCCTCCTCGAGAATCCGCTGATCCAGCTCCTGGCGGCGCGCGTTCAGGGTCTCGAGCTCGCGGGCGAGACCCGCCGCTTCGCGGTCGTCGTCGGTGAGGAGGAGGCGGAGGCCGTCGTTGGCGTCGCCGATGCGGCCCGCGGCGTTGAGCCGGGGCGCCAGAATGAAGCCCACGTGTCCCGCGCGCAACGGCTTGCCGGCGAGCCCGGCCGTCTCCACCAGCGCCCGCAGGCCGGTCCAGCGCGACTCGCCCAGCAGCTTCAGGCCGTGACGCACCAGGATCCGGTTCTCGCCGGTGAGCGGCACCACGTCCGCCACGGTCGCGAGCGCGACGTAGTCGAGAAAATGGAGCGGCAGGTTGGGAGACAGGCCCAGCGCCGGCGCGAGCGCCTGGGCGAGCTTGAACGCGACCCCGGTGCCGCAGAGATCCTTGTCCACCGACGGACAGCCGGGCTGCTGGGGATCGAGCACCGCGCTCGCGGGTGGGAGCGCGTCGCCGGGGAGGTGGTGGTCGGTGACGATGACGTCGAGTCCCGCGGCGCGCGCCGCCGCGACCGCGTCCACCGCGGTGATGCCGCAATCGCAGGTGACGACCAGCCGGGCCCCGACGCGCTGGGCCTCGGCGAGCCCCGCGGGCCCGAAGTCGTAGCCGTGCTTCAGGCGGTGGGGAACGAAGGCGTGCGCCCGTGCGCCCGCCGCGCGGAGGACCCGGGTGAGGAGCGCGGCGCCGCACTGCCCGTCGACGTCGTAGTCGCCGTGAACCAGGATGGTGTGACCGGCTTGCGCCGCCGCGCTCACCAGCGCCACGGCCTCGCGCATGCCGGTCCAGTCGAGGGGATCGGAGAGGCGGTCGAGCTCGGGACGGAGGAAGGCGCGCGCCGACGCCGGCGCGGCGAAGCCGCGCTGCACCAGCAGCGCCGCGAGGGCCTCGGGAATCCTGAGCTCGGCCCGGAGCGCGCCGATGGCCGTGGGGTCAGGCGGCGCGGCGAGCGCCCAGCGCCTGCGGATCATGGCGCCGCGTACAGCAGCACGCCGCAGGCCTCGCAGGATTCGATGGACGCGCCGCGCACGATCAGGGCGCGCCGCTGGGTGGGGACCGCGGTGAAGCAGTGCCCGCAGGCATCGCCGTGCAGCGCCACCAGCGCCACCGACGTCTTGCCCCGGCGGATGCGCTCGTAGCGCGCGAGCAGCGTGGGCTCGACCTCGACCGACGCCTTCTCCCGCTCCACCTGCGCCTTCTCCCGCTGGGCCGCGATCGCCTGGCGGCGTCCCGCGAGTCCCTCGCGCAGGGGCGCCTGCTCTTCCCGCACCCGCTCCAGCGCCTGCTCCGCCTCGGCGGCGCGCTGCTCGGCTTCGAGCACGCTGTCCCCCGAGCGCATGAACTCGGCTTCTTCCTTCACCAGCACCGACCGCGCCAGATCGAGCTCCGCCATGAGGGTCGAGGCCTCCTTCGCCCCGCGCACCCATTCCAGCCGCTGCTTGCGCTGCTCCTGCATGGTCTTGTAGCTCGCGATCTTTCCTTCCAGCTCGTCCCGCCGCGCGGCGGCGTCCCGCGCCTTCTGGACCGCGGCGTCCATCGCCCGCTGGGCCACGGCCAGGGCTTCGTCCAGCACCCGAATTTCGGGGTCCAGCGCGGCGAGCGCGGTATCCTCCTGCGCCACCGCATGGTCTTTTTCCTGCAGGACTAACAGCGCTTGCAGATCAGGATGCACCTCTCCTCCTCGCGGCGATCTTGTACCTGGGAAAGCGGACTCGCAGCGCGTCGAATACGCGCCGTTTCTCCGCCAGCAATTCCGGCTGCTCCTCGGGAGCGGCGAGCGGAATCATCCCGTCGATCCGCTCGATCTCCCGCTCGAGACGACGCGCCTCCAACCACCCCACCGCCTTCTCGAACACCGGGTCGGGCTCGCGCCCGCCCAGACCTTCCGCCTTCAGCGCTTCGAAGGTGCGCGCCGCGGTGCCGTCGAGCCGGTCCGGCGCGTCGTCCACCAGCGCCTCGAACACGGCGCGATACGCCGGGAACTCGAGCTCCTCGGCGTCCACCGCCTCCCGCACCCGGCTGGCCCACGGCTCGCCCTCGAGGAGCAGCAACAGCAACGCTTTCTCCGCGGTGGCGGGGAGTTCCTCGGGAACCGTGGCACGCGAGACGGGCGCCGCGCCGCCGGCCGCGCTTCCCGGCTCCCGCCTCCCCTCATCGCGACCCGCGACGTCCCGCTCCAGCACGTCGCGCCGCACCTTCGCGGCCTCGGCGGCGCGCGTCAGGTAGAGCTCGCGGGTGATCGGATCGGCGGCGGCGCGAATGGTGGGGAGCAGGCGGTCGAGCGCGCGGCGGCGCCCGGGCAGGGTGCCGAAGAAACCCTTGCGCTCGAGAATCTGGATTTTGCGCTCGAACACGTCCACCGCGTCCTTGAGAATCTGCTCCAGCGCCGGGGCGCCGGCGCGGCGCACGATGGTGTCCGGGTCTTCGCCTTCGGGCAGGGTCGCCACGCTCACCCGCAGGCGATGCCGCAGCAGCTCGTCCCCGGCGCGGAAGGTGGCGCGCAGTCCCGCGTCGTCCGAGTCGTAGAGCAGGACCACGTGCGCCGTATGCCGTTGAAGCAGAGCGGCCTGGTCCGCCGTGAGGCCGGTGCCGAGCGGCGCGACCACTTCTTCGATGCCGGCGAGCGAGACCCGGAGCACGTCGAAGTAGCCTTCCACCAGAACGGCGCGCTCGGCCTGGCGGATGGCGTGCTTCGCCCCGTGCAGGTTGTAAAGGAGCTGGCCCTTGTGGAAGATCGGCGTGTCCGGCGAGTTCAGGTACTTGGGCTCGCCCTCGCCCAGGATCCGTCCGCCGAAGGCGACGGGGCGGCCGCGCAGGTCGTGGATCGGGAAGAGAAGCCGGCCGCGGAATCGCGGCGCCAGAGTGCCGTCGTCGCGGCGATGCAGGAGTCCCGCCTCGAGGAGCACCTCGTCCTTGAGGCCGAGCACGTGCATCGCGTCGAGAAAGACCTTGGCCCGGGGCGCGTAGCCGAGCCCCAGCACGCCGGCGGTTTCCGGCGAGACGTCGCGGGACGCGAGATAGGCGCGGGCGACTTCTCCTTCGGCGGACTCCCGGAGCTGGGCGGCGAACCAGTCGTGCGCCGCGGCCGCGGCGGCGAAGAGCGGGTCGCGCGGGTCGGGGCCCGAGGGTCCGCGCTCGGGGATGGTGATGCCGGTGCGGCGGGCGACCTCGCGCACCGCCGACGGGTAGTCCATGCCGAGCTTTTTCATGAAAAAGGTGAAGACGTCCCCCGCCTCGTGGCAGACGAAGCAGTAGAACATCCCCTTCTTGGGGATGACCGCGAAGTTGCGGTGGGTGCCGCCGTGGAAGGGACAGGGGCCGCGGTAGTCCGCGCCGGTGCGCTTGAGCTCCACGTGCTCGCCGATGATCCCGACCAGATCGGCGGCTTCGCGCACCTGCTCGATCACGTCGTCGGGGATCATGCTCACGCGCGGAACTCCGCGACCGTCACGCCGGAGCCGCCCTGATTGGACGGCGCGTCGCCGAAGCTCGCGATCCGCGGGTCGCCCTCGAGCACGCGGCGCACCATCTCCTTCAGCGCGCCGGTGCCTTTGCCGTGGATGATCCGCAGATACGGAAGGTCCTCGAGGATCGCGCCGTCCAGGGCGCGGAGGAGCTCCGTTTCCGCTTCGTCGGCCCGCATCCCGCGCAGGGAGACTTCGGACCGTGCGCCGGTCTCGAGAGGCGTCCCTGCGCGCGGGACCGGCGCGCGCCCGCCCCGGCCCGACGGGCGCGCCGCCCCGGCCGGCTGGGCCACGACCTCGAGGGCATCCCGGTCGGTCACCACCCGTACACTGCCGAACTCCACCACCACTCTTCCATCGTCTCGAAGTTCCACCACGGTCCCCACCGCGGAGGTCCCCATCCGCACCTCGGCTCCCACCTCGCACGGCCCCCCAGTCCGCCGCTCCGTGGGTCCGTCGCCTTTTTCTTTCTTCGTCTGCGCGATCGCCTCTTCGACGAGGCGCCGGGCTTCGCGCGCGGTCGCCTCATCCACCGCGGCGCGGGCGTGGGAGAGTGCGGTCTCCACGGTCTTCCTGGCCTCGAGCAGGTACCGGCGCGCTTCTTCCCGGCCCCGCGCGTCGAGCGAGCGCTCCCGGTCCCGCACCTCGCGCTCGCGACGCTCGACATCTTCGCCCCGCATTCGCGCTTCTGCGCCGGCGGCCTGGGTCCGCTCGTCGGCGGCGGCGAGGTCCGCGGCGCGGACTTCGAGCGCGCGGGAGCGCTCCTCCACCGCCGCGAGGAGCGCGTCCAGCGCGCGCTCCGCGTCGGGAACGGCGCGCTCCGCGTCCTCCAACACGTCTTTCGCGACGCCGAGGCGGCGGGCGATGGCGAGTCCGTAGGACCGGCCCGGCACGCCCTTCAGCAGGCGAAAGGTGGGCGTGAGCGACTCCGCGTCGAACTGGAGCGAGGCGTTCACGACGCCGACCGTTTCCGCCGCGAGCCGCTTCAGGGCGCCCAGGTGGGTGGTGGCGAGGGTGACGGCGTGGCGGCGGGTGAGCGCGCGGAGCGTCGCCGCGGCGAGCGCCGCGCCTTCCGCCGGATCGGTGCCGCTCCCGATTTCGTCCAGCAGAACGAGGGAGTCCTGGTCCGCGCCGTCCAGCAGAACCCGCAGTTGCGCCACGTGGGCGGAGAAGGTGGACAGGCTCGCCGCGATGGACTGCCGGTCGCCGATGTCGGCGAAGAGCGAGCGAAAAACCGGGAGCCGGGATTGGGGACCGGTCGGCGGAATGACGCCGCTCTGGGCGAGACAGGCGAGGAGCCCGACCGCCTTGATGAGCACCGTCTTGCCGCCGGTGTTGGGACCGGACACGAGAACCGTCCACTCGTCGGCCGCGAGCTCGAGATCGAACGGGACGGCGATCTGCTCGCCGCCCAGGAGCAGCGGGTGGCGGCCGCCGCGAATGGCGAGGGGCCCGCTCCCGATCTCGGGCGCGAAGCCGTTGACCTCCACCGCGTACCGCGCCCGGGCGGAGAGGTCGTCGAAGGCGATGCACATCTCCCACGCGGCGGCGATCGCGTTCGCCTGCGGGCGGACCAGCTCGGTCAGCTCCCGGAGCACGCGCAGCACTTCGCGCTGCTCCGCGGCTTCGGCCGCGCGCAGCTCGTTGCCCAGCTCGATCGCTTCGGGCGGCTCGAGGAAGAGCGTCCCGCGGGTGGCGGACTCGTCGTGAACGATGCCGCCCACCTGGGAGCGGGCGCCGGCGCGCACCGGAATCACGTATCGCCCGCCCCGCACCGTCACCGCCGCGTCGGGCGCGCGGTCGTCCTTGTCGAGACCGGCGAGGATGCTCTCGAGCCGCTGCACCAGGCGGTGCCGGGCCTCGCGCACGCTGGCGCGGGCCCGGGCCAGGTCCCGCGAGGCGCCGTCCTGCACTTCCCCGTCGGGACCGATGGCTGCTCCGAGTCTCGTCTCCAAGGCCTTGGGCGGCGGATCCACGCGGAGCGCCGCGGTCCGGGGCGCCCGCCCGGCCAGACGTCCCAGATCCCCGGCCACGACCCGCGCCGCGGCGAGGGCCGAATGCAGGAGCGTGAACGCGGGGCCATCGAGGGCGCTTCCTTCCACCCGGAGCAAGTCGAGGAGGGGAGTGAGATCGGGAACCGGTTCGGCGCGAAGGGTGTCGTCGGTGAGGAGGAGCGAAGCGAGCTCGGAGACCTGCGCGAGCGCGGCGCGGATGGTCGCGGCATCGGTGGCCGGCGTTCGCGCCCGGACCCGGTCCCGGCCGAGGGGCCCGGCCGCGTGGAGCGCGACCCGCTCCAGGGCGGCGGGAAACTCCAGGGTGGCGAGCACGGAGGGCGTGATCCCTCCTCCGGCGGTCATACGGCGGTCGATAGCTCCTCGCGCGCGATCTGGTTGATCACCTTGCCGTCGGCGCGCCCCTTGAACCGGGGCATCACCTGCCCCATCACCTTGCCGAGGTCCGTGGCCCCCGCGGCGATCGCCGCGCGCACCGCTTCGCGGATCTCCTCGGGCGGCACGGCGGCGGGCAGGAACGTCTCCAGCACCGCCGCCTCCGCCGACTCCTTGTCCGCCAAGTCCTTGCGCTGGGCGGCCTGGTACTGCTCCGCCGCCTCCCGCCGGCGCTTGATGCCGCGGCGCACCACGCCCGCGGCTTCCTCGTCGGTGGCCGGGTGGTTCTGCTCGAGTTCCGTGTTCTTGAGGTCTGCGAGGATGGTCGAGAGGAGCAGCGTCCGCATCTGATCGCGTTGCTTGCGCGCTTCCGTCATCGCGGCGCGCAGCCGCTCGGGCAAGCTTGGCGCGGTCACGCAACCCGGGGGCGGCGGTTCTTGCGGCGGGCGGCGTTCATCTTCCGCTTCCTGCGTTCGCTGGGCTTCTCGTAGTGCCGGTGCTTCCGAAGGTCGGACAGGATTCCCGCTTTCTCGCACTTTTTCTTGAAGCGCTTGAGCGCCCGCTCGAAACTCTCGTCATCGTGGATGATGACTTCCGGCATCGTACTCGTCACCCTCTCGCTAACTGTGAAGGACGCAAAAAGTTAGCGGTCGTCCCCGAGGCGCCGCAAGGGCGCTCATCCGGGCGGCCACCGCATCGCGCGCCCACCCAGGACGTGCAGATGCAGATGGTCTACGGTCTGGCCGCCGTCGGCGTTGGTGTTCGCCACCACGCGATAACCGCGCTCGGCGATCCCCAGCTCCCGCGCCGTGTCGCGCGCGAACAACAGCATCTCGCCGAGCAGCGCGCCGTCCTTGGCGGCGTCGAGGGAACGCAGGTGTTCGGTGGGGATCACGAGGACGTGGGTCGGGGCCTGAGGATTGATGTCGCGGAACGCCAGCAGTCGTCCGCTCCGCCTGACGATCGTCGCCGGGATCTCGCCCGCGGCGATCCTGCAGAACAGACAGTCAGTCACGCCCGGAACGCCTCCCGCAGCTGCTCCCAGAAGCGCCGGCCGGTGCGCGCTTCGCCCGGGGGCTGGCCCTCGACTTCGGCGAGGCGCTTCAGAATCTCTTCCTGCTCCGGCGTGAGCTTGGTGGGCGTCCACACCTGAACCCGCACGTGCAGGTCGCCGCGGCCGCTCTCGCCCACCCGGGGGAGTCCCTTCCCGCGCAGGCGATAGACGGTGCCGGTCTGGGTGCCGCGCTGGACCTTGAGGGTGGTCTCGCCGTAGGGCGTCGGCACCTGGACCTCGGCGCCGAGCGCGGCCTGACTGAAGGAGACCGGCAAATCGTAAATGAGATCGTCGCCGTGGCGCTCGAAGCGCGGGTCGTCGGCGATCTGCAGCACCGCGATCAGGTCTCCCGCGGGACCGTTCCGCGGTCCGGGCATCCCCTGGCCGCGCACCGTGAGATAATGATGATCGGCGACCCCCGCGGGCACGTCGATCTGCACGGTCTTCTCGGCCCGCACCCGGCCGTCGCCGCCGCAATGCTTGCAGGGATGCTGGACCACCGTACCCTCGCCCGCGCAGGTGGGACAGGGCGAGACCGACACGAACTGTCCGAACATCGAGTGCGCCGCGCGCCGGACCTCGCCGGCGCCGCCGCAGGTCCCGCAGGTCGTCGCCCTGGTGCCCGGCTCGGCGCCGGTGCCCTTGCACTCCTGGCAGACATCGAGGGTCTTGAGCTTGACCGTGCGGGAGGCGCCGGAAGCGACGTCCGCGAGGGTGAGCTTCAGAGTGACCTTCAGGTCCTCGCCGCGGCGCCGGTCGCGCCGGGCCCGCTGTCCGCCGCCGAAGAACGCGTCGAATCCGCCCAGCCCGCCGAAGTCGCGCATGAAGACGTTGAGGGCTTCGGACAGGTCGAAGTCGCCGAAGCCGAAGGGCGCGCCGGCGGCGCCGCGAAGGCCCGCCTCCCCGTAGCGATCGTAGGCGGCGCGCTTGTCGGGATCGCGCAGGACCTCGTAGGCGGCGGTGATCTCCTTGAACTTCTCCTCGGAGCCCTTGTCGCCCTCGTTGCGGTCGGGGTGATGCTCCATCGCGAGCTTGCGATAGGCCTTCTTGATCTCCGCCTCGCTCGCGTCGCGCGCGACGCCGAGGACCGCGTAGTAGTCGTGACCCCTGGCGCTCACGCGAGCAGCTCTCCCATCATCCGGCTGGTGTGATCCACCAGCGCCACGATCTTGTCGTACGGCATTCGTGTCGGCCCCATCACGCCGATCACGCCGGAGAGGGCCCCGACCCGATAGGACGACGTGACCAGCGTGAACGACGCGAGCTTCGGATTCTGATGCTCGGTGCCGATGCTGATGGTCATCCCCTCGGTCGCGCGCTCGGCGAGCGCCTGGCGCAGGAGATCGCGGTGCTCGGTGACCTCGAGGAGCCCCTGCAGGCGCTGCGAAGAGGCGAACTCGGGCTGGCCCGCGAGGAGCTGGGCGGACGAAAGCAGGACGCCCCCGGCGCGCGGATCCGCGCCGCCCGCCGGCACGTCGAAGAGATCGTCCGCTTCCTGGATGAAGATGTTGAGCAGCTCGCCCGCGCCCGGCTCCGAGGTGGCGTCGCGCAGGCGCTCGGGGAGGGTCGCGCGAATCTCGCGCAGGGTGAGGCCCGCGAGCCGCTCGTTCAGCACCACCGCCACGTGGACGATCGCCTCCGACGCCATCTGGCCCGGGACTTCGACGTAGATGGTGCGCACCGCGCCGCTCTTCAGCGTGAGCACCATCATCAGGCGGTCGGACGCCACGTGGATGAGGTCGAGCCGTTCCAGCACCGCCTCATCGAGCGACGGGCTGACCGCGACGCCCAGCTCCCGGGAGAGCACCGAGAGGACCTGCGCCGCGCGGGCGAGGATGTGGTCCACTTCGTTGCGCTCGCCCGCCAGCTCGTTCTGGATCTGCCGCTCCTCGTTGGCCGAGAGGCGCGTCGGACGCATCAGCGCGTCCACGTAGACCCGGTAGGCGCGATCGGTGGGAATCCGGCCCGCCGAGGTGTGCGGGTGGTAGAGGTAGCCCTTCTCCTCGAGGTCACTCATGGTGTTGCGGATGGTGGCCGCGGACACGCCCAGCCCGAACCGCTTGGCGATGGTCCGGCTCCCCGCCGGCTCGGCGGTCTGCACGTAGGTTTCGATGACGGCGCCGAGGACCTGCAGCTCGCGCTCGTTCAGCACGGTGGCCACGCTAGTCAACCTCTTTGATGCAAACAATTTAGCGGGCGGCCGGAGGCGCGGTCAAGGCGGAGACCAGCGCGTCCAAGCGCAACCACCCCTCGGGACGGCACACCACGCGATCGCCCCGCGCTTCAACCCAGTCCTGCGCCAGCCAGGTGGACAGCTGGACCGCCGGAAGGATGGACCGGGAGATCCCCCGATCGGTTCGCAGGTCGAGATACGCGCGCTCGAGCGCGGCCTGCTCCCCGGTCAACGCTTCCACCGACTCGACCGGCGATTCACCGGCCACGATCGCGCGCCGGTAGCGTTCCCACTCGCGATGGTTCCAGCGCCGGGTGGCGCCGTCGAAGGAATGCGCGGCGGGTCCGAGCCCGGCGTAGCTCGCGCCGGTCCAGTACGCCGAGTTGTGGCGGGAGCGACGGCCGTCGCGCGCGGCGTTCGACACCTCGTAGAACCGATACCCCGCGGCCGCGAGGCGGCGATGGGCCTCGAGGTACTCGGCCGCGTACCGGTCGTCATCCGGTGGGTGGCTCTCGCCGCGCGAGATCCAGCGCGCGAGCGGCGTCCGCTCCTCCACGGTGAGGCCGTACAGAGAGAGATGGTCCGGCGAAAGCGCGACGGCCGCGTCCAAGTCCGCGCTGAAGTCGCGCCCCAGCTCCGGGGGCACGGCGAAGATCAGGTCGAGCGACAGGTCGTCGAATCCCGCGTCGCGAAGGGCGCGCACCGCGTCGCGGGTCCGCTCCGCGTCGTGAATGCGGTGCATCCACCGGAGCACTCGATCGTCGAACGACTGGGCGCCCAAGGACACCCGGTTGACGCCGGCGGCGCGCCAGGCCCGCGCGCTCGCCGCCGTGACATCCTCGGGATTCGCTTCGATCGTCACCTCGGCGCCGGGCGCGAGGGGCGCGAGGGCGGTGAGCCGGCGGATCAGGTCCGCGAAGGCTCCGGTGTCGAGGAGCGAGGGAGTTCCCCCGCCGAAGTAGAGCGTGGCGATCGGCTCGCGGCCCACCGCCGTTTCCGCCTCTCTCGTGACCGCCTCCAGGTACTCCGCGGACGGCACCGACCGCCGGACCGCGATCGCGAAGTCGCAGTAGGAGCAGCGCCGGGCGCAGAAGGGGACGTGGACGTAGACGTGGGACACGAGAGAAAGGTAGCGGCTGACCCCGGACCTCAGAGCCGGGCGAACACCATTCCCGGCTTCTGATAGACCAGCCCGCGCAGCTCCATCTCGGTGAGCGCGGTCAGCACCTCGCCCGCCGCGGCGCCCGCCACGGCGACCAGCGCGTCCACGTGCCGCGGGGTCTCGGCCAGAGAGGTCCAGAGGGCGAGCTGGAGATCGGGCAGATCGGGGGGCGGGCTCGCCGGACCGGCCGCCGCGTCGCCCGCGGCGCCGGGGAGCCCGATCTCCTCCAGGACGTCCGCCGCGGAGAGCGCGGGCTTCGCGCCCTGCTGAATGAGACGGTTGCAGCCGAGGGAGGTGGGGCTGGTGATGGGCCCCGGGACGGCGAGCACGCTCCGTCCCTGCTCCAGCGCGCAGTCGGCGGTGATGAGCGCTCCCGAGCCCGGCGCCGCTTCGATCACCACCGTCGCGCCCGCGAGCCCCGAAACCAGCCGGTTGCGCCGGGGGAAGGTGCCGACGTGCGGGCGCTCCCCGGGCCGCATCTCGGTGACGAGACATCCCTGGGCGATCATCCGCTCGTAGAGGGCGCGGTTCGCCGCCGGGTAGATCACGCCGAAGCCGTTTCCGAGCACGCCGATGCTTCCTCCGCCGGCATCGAGCGCGGCGGTGTGGGCGACGGCATCGAGACCCCGGGCCATCCCGCTCACCACCACCGCGCGCCGGGCCACGGCGCCCGAAAGCAGGCGCGCCGCGTCGGCGCCATAGGCGGAGTGGTTGCGGCTTCCGACGAAGGCGACCGCGGGCCGCGCCAGCAGCGCGACGTCGCCCCACGCGAAGAGCAGCGCCGGAGGATCGGGAATCTCCCGGAGGAGCGCCGGGAACGCCGCGTCCCCGGGGAGGAGCACCCCCGCGCCCAGGCGGTCGAGCTCGCCGAGTATCGCCTCGCCCTCCTCGAGACTCGCGGCGCGAATGGCGCTCGCCGCGGCGCGGGAGAGGCCGGGCAGGGCGGCGATCGCCCCGTGCGGCGCCTGGAGAGCGGCGGCCGCGCTCTCGAACGCGGCGAGCAGGCTCCCGAGGCGCGCCGCGCCGATTCCCGGCGTCTGCGCGAGGGCGAGGTAGGCCGCTAGTTCGCGGCGGCGGGAGTCCGCAACCGGTGCCACAGGGTCTCGAGCAGGTCCGGCACGCCCGCGCCGGAGACCGCCGAAATGGAAAACACCGGAGCGTCGTCCTCGGTCCGAATGCCCGGCGGCTCCGCCGCTCCCAGGAGGTCGGTCTTGGTGAGGACCACGACGTGGGGCTTCCGCGCCAGCTCCTCGGAGTAGAGCGCGGCCTCGCGGCGGAGCAGATCGTAGGTGGCCTGGGGATCGGGAGCGTCCACCGGCACCAGCACCGCCACCAGGCGGGTGCGCTCGATGTGCTGGAGGAACTTGAGACCGAGCCCCTTCCCGGCGTGGGCGCCCTCGATGATTCCCGGGATGTCGGCGACGACGAAGGAGCGGTGATCCGAGAGCCCCACCACGCCCAGGTGCGGCTCCAGGGTGGTGAACGGATAATCGGCGACCTTGGGCCGCGCCGCCGAAATCACGGAGAGGAGAGTGCTCTTGCCGGCGTTGGGCTCGCCCAGGAGGCCCACATCGGCGATGAGCTTCAGCACCAGCTCGAACCGTCGCGCTTCGCCCGCCTCGCCGGGTTCCCATTCGCGGGGACTCTGGTGGGTGGGCGTCGCGAAGTTCTGGTTGCCGCGGCCGCCGCGCCCGCCTTTGGCGAGGAGCGCGGTCTCGCCCGGGGTCACGAGCTCCGCCACCAGCTCCCCCGTTTCCGCGTCCCGCACCTCAGTGCCCGCGGGCACCGGCAGGTAGAGATCCTCGGCCGAGAGCCCGGTCATGTTCTTGCCCTTGCCGTGCTGTCCGCGTTCGGCCTTCCACTCGGTGCGGTAGCGGTAGTCGAGGAGGGTGGTGAGGTTGGCGTCGGCGCGCGCGTACACGCTCCCCCCGTGCCCGCCGTCGCCGCCGTCGGGGCCGCCGCGGGGCACGAACTTCTCGCGCCGGAAGGAGCAGGCGCCGGAGCCGCCGGTCCCGGCGACGACGTGGACGAGGGCGCGGTCTATGAACATTGCGGATTGCGGCTTGCGGATCGCGGATTCCGAAGCGACGAGCGACGGGCGGTACGAATCGACGCGACGGCGATGGCGACCAGCGCACTCGCTTCCTGCTGGATCGCCTTCGCACCTTCAGGATCGATCACGCCCCGACCCATCAGGAGGTCGAGCCAGAACTGCGATTCGTCCGCCTCCTCTTCGACGATCCCCATCCTTGCAATGAACTCGCGTCGTGACCGAGCTCGGCACGCCGCGCGGCAGTTCGCGGCCACCGACTCCTTGGTGCGATCCCTCAACTCCGCTGGTGTCACGAGCCCGCTCCGCATGATCGCAATCGACAATCCGCAACCCGCAATTCGCAATCCGCAATCCACAATCAAAGACTGCGCCCCCGCACGTCCGCCCACAGGTTCCACACCGCGAGCGCGCGCTCGGCGCCCAGGTCGGGCTCGAGCAGGGCCAGCACGGTGTCCACGTCCTTCGCCGCCCAGCCCAGGTTGAGCGCGCCCCGCAGGTGCGCGTGCAGCTGCCGCGGCGCGTCCTGCATCGCGATCGCCGCGAGGGTGCAGATCTCGCGCCGCCCCGCGTCCAGGCCCGGGCGCCCCAGCACCTTGCCGTACGCGTCCACCAGCACCAGCGCCTCGAGGGCCGGATGCAGTCCCTTGAGGTGCAGCAGCAGCTTGTGGAAGGTCCGGCCGTACACCTCCGCGCAGAGCTCGGTGCCGCGCTTCAGCCAGACTTCCCACTCCGGGTGCGCCACCGGCTCCCCCGGGTCCGCGAGCGGGCCCGCGACTTCGCGCCACACCCCGAACGCCGCGAGGGTGCGCGGGTAGCCCACGTTGAGGAGACTCTGCAGCAGCAGCTCCTCCACCCAGAGCGCCGGCACCCCCGCGCCCCGGGCCGCGATCATCCGGTGCTTGAGCTCCTCTGCGTTCGAGGCCGCGACGCCGGCGGCGACGCGCACCAGCGCCAGGGTCCGCGCGTCGAGCGCTCGCTCTTCCTTCGCCGCCATTGTACGTCCCTTCCCCCCGGGTGCCGGTATCATTTCAGCGCGTCAAGGTACCGCTCACGCGCAGCTCGCCGACCGTCTCGCCGCGGGAGTTGACCGTGGCGCGGGCGCGGAGGGTCTCCGGCCGGGGCCGCAGCCCCAGCTCCTCCAGGATCGCGGCCACCGCGAGCGCCGCCGCCGGGCCGTGCCCGTCCTCGACCTTGAGGGTCACGCCCAGCCCTTCCCGGACGAGCAGCGCGCTGTAGACCCCTTCGGCCCCCACCTTCGCGATCACCCGCCCCGGATGCGCCCGCATCAGGTCGGTACAGGGGCGGCCCTCACCGGCGATGAGCTCGGGGTGGTGCAACATCGCCTCGAGAATCCGGGATCGGGGATGGGGGATGCGAGATGCGTCTGCTGCCCATCCCCGATCCCCCATCCCCAGTCTCGCATACGCCAGCGCCATGTTGCGCAGCGGCAGCGCGAAGCAGGCCACGCCGCACCCGTCCACGCCCACGCCGATCTTCGAGACCGGGACGTCGGTCCACCGCGCCACTTCACTGAGAATCCGCTGCTGCACCGGATGCTCGATGCGGACGTACCCTTCGATCGGCCACTCGTGGTGGCGCGCCAGGGCCAGCATCCCGGTGTGCTTGCCGGAGCAGTTCGAGTAGACGGCGGTGAGCCGCACCCCGCGCGTGGCGTAGTCCTTCGCCACCGTTTCGGAGAGCGGCGTGTGGGGCCCGCACAGGAGATCGCGCTCCGAGCACCCGATCTTTCCGAGGAAATCGCGGACCTTCGCCACCTGCCCCGGCTCGCTCGAGTGCGAGGCGCAGGCGAGCGCCAGGTCTTCCCGCGAGAGGCCGAACCGGTCGGCGGCCCCGTCCTGCACCAGGGGCTGGGCCTGGAAGGGCTTCGCGGCGGAACGCCAGAAGGTGACCAGATCCGGGTCCCCGGCGTGCGCCACCAGGCGGCCGTCCCCGTCGACGACCGCCGCGTGCACCCGATGGCGGGACTCGACCAGCGCCCCGCGCCGTTGATCCACGAACACCTCGCGCCCCTTTCCCCCGACGCCGCGGGGTTTGGCCGCCATCATTATAAGGGAAGGCGGTCCCTCATGCGGCCCGCCGCGGTTGCCTCGCTGGGGGTGGGCGGCGAGATTCCGCGCGTGATCCGGCCCGGTGCCTTCATCCTCCTGCTCGCGGCGGCGCGTCCCCTCGCCGCCCAGGGCGCGTCCCCCTACCTGCCGCTCGACCACTGGGCGATGCCCATCGTGGAGCACCTCATCACCCGGGGCGTGGTGACCGACCCGACGCCGCTCTCCCGTCCCTTCCTCGAGCGGGACCTGATCCGCGCGCTTCGCGCGGCCGACACCCTCGCTCTGACGGGCGCCGAGCGCCGCGCGGTGAGCGCGATCCTCGCCGACCTCGCGCCCGCCGACAGCGGGGCCTGGGACCGGCTCGACGCGCATCTCTCCTCCCTGACCTCGAACTCGCCGCTCCGCGATCCGCTGGAGCAAGGGCGGGCCCTGCCGGTGCATCAGTTCGGCGCCCTGCGCGGGTACGTCTCGGGCGGGATAGACGCGAGGGCCACCCTCGGCAACGTGGTGCTGGTGACCGACCCCTACTTCGATACCCGGCTCAAGGCGGATCCCGACTACCTCGGAAAGAAGGACCGCGCCATCGCCGGACGGATCGCCGAGGCCTACCTCGCCGCGCAGTGGCGATACGGAGACCTTTTCTTCGGCGCGCTCGATCGCAACTGGGGCCCGCCCGCCGTGCAGGGCCTCGAGGTCTCACCGGCGCCGTACAGCTACGACCATTTCGCGATCGGGATCGGCACGCCCACCGTGCGCCTCGAGGGCCTGATGACCCAGCTCGACGACCTCGCCGACACCAGCGGGACCGTCGCCCACCGCTACCTCGTGGTGCACCGCCTGCTGATCCATCCGCGGGGCGCCACCACGTTCTCTCTCTGGGAGGGCGAGATCATCGCCGGCCCCGGACGCCAGCTCGAGCCCTGGTTCGCGAACATCCTCAAGCTCGGCCTGCTCGAGCAATACGATCAGGGCAGCAAGATGAACAGCCAGCTGGGCCTCGACCTCACCACCGCCGCCGGCCCGGTGCGGCTCTTCGGCCAGTTCATGCTGGACGACATCCAGATCGACCGCCGCGTGGCCGGGGACAAGGAGCCGCCGTCCTACGGCGCGACCCTCGGCGCGCAGGGCGCGCTCGGCGCCGGGGGCGTCGCCTGGACCGCGTACTACACCCGCGTGGCCAACCTCACTTACCGGACCCCCAATCCCGCCGAGGCGGTGATGCGCCGCGGCGTCGGCCTGGCCCGCAATTTCTCCGATTACGACCAGGCCACCGTCACCGCCAGTCTGCTCGCCGGGCCCGGGATTCTCTTCGCTCCGGAAGTGACGGTGGTGCGGCAGGGTGAGGGCGACTTCCGCCTGCCCTATCCGCCGGTCACCGCGTATCCCACGACGCCCACCATCTTCGCGGGCGTGGTCCAGCGCACGCTCCGCTTCGCGCTGAGCGCGAGCCGCGCGTCCGCGGACTGGACGCTCTCCGCGAGCGCCGGGGTGCACCTGGTCTCGAACGACGGGCACGTCTCCGGCGCGAGCAAGACCTACGGCGTCGGCTCCCTGACGGTGCGGTACAACTTCCATCGCGCGGGCGCCCTGCGGTGACTCGCAACCTGAGAGCGGATCGCGAAAGCCCGAGCGCGGGAGGGCGGCCCCCGCGGCCGTTCCGCGTTTCGCGTCCCGCGTTCCAACGTCAACGATGACCGACCTCCCCCGCTTCAGCGGCGAGCGCCTGCAGACCCTGCTCGCGAAGATGGCCGCCTGCCGCATCGTGGTGGTGGGCGACGCGATGCTCGACATCTACCTCGCGGGCGAGGCGGAGCGGATCTCCCCCGAGGCGCCGGTCCCGGTGGTGACGGTCCACGCCCGCCGCCACGCGCTGGGCGGCGCGGCCAACGTCGCGGCCAACGTGGCCGCGATCGGCGCCGAGTGCCGGCTGGTGGCGGTGGTGGGCGACGACCCCCGCGGCGATTCGCTCCGCGGCGAGCTGGTCCAGCACCGGCTCGGGGACGCGCACCTGGTGCGGGTCGCCGACCGGCCCACCACCTCCAAGACCCGGGTGGTGGCCCGGGGCCAGCAGGTGGTGCGGATCGACGAGGAAGTGGACGAGCCGGTCTCGGAGCGCACCGTGGAGCTCCTGCTCGACGCCATCGGCCGCGCCATGACCGACGCCGACGCGCTCCTGATCGAGGACTACAACAAGGGCGCGCTGACGCCGCAGGTGATCGAGCGCGCGATGACCCTGGCCCGGAAGCGCGGCGTCCCCACCGTGGTGGACCCCAAGTTCAAGAACTTCTTCTCCTACCGCGGCGCGGTGGTCTTCAAGCCCAACCGGCGGGAGCTGGAGCAGGCGATGGGCGCGGCGCTCGATCTCGCCCATCCCGACGCGCTCCCCACCTCGCTCGACAAGCTGGGCGTGGACAACCTCCTGCTCACGCTGGGCTCGGAGGGGATGGTGCTCGTGACCAAGGATCAGCAGATCACCCGCCTGCCCACCGTGGCGCGCGAGGTGTTCGACGTGTCGGGCGCGGGGGATACGGTGACCGCCTGGGTGGGGACCGCGCTCGCCGCGGGGGCGTCGGTGCGGGACGCGGCCCAGGTGGCGAACTTCGCCGCCGGGATCGAAGTGGCGAAAGCGGGCGTGTCCACGGTGTCGCCGGCGGAAGTGCTGGCGATGCACGAGGCGGCCTACGATCAGCTGGGGAAGTTGAGGCGGGGGGGGCTGCTGTAAGTGCGGATTGGCGATGGCGGATGGCGGATTTGAAGAATCCGCAATCGGTAGTGGGCGGCGGGGGACTCGAACCCTCGACCTCCGGTATGTGAGACCGGCGCTCTAACCAGCTGAGCTAGCCACCCAGCCCTTTTGGTGGGCCCTCCAGGATTCGAACCTGGGACCAACGGATTATGAGTCCGCCGCTCTAACCGCCTGAGCTAAGGGCCCCCGAGAAGAGGGTGGGGAATATGATCGCTCCGGTGAGTCAATTCAAGCGATGACGCCGATCCGCCGCGTGCTCGTCGTGTCTCACGCGTACGTGGATCCGGCCGCGCGCGGAAAACTGCGCGCGCTCGCGGCGCGCGGACTCGAGGTCACCGTCGCCGTGCCCCAGCACTGGCGGGAGCGGGACCTGGGCCGGGTGCGCACCACCACCTGGGAGCGGCAGTCGGGCGTCGAGCTCTTCCCCATTCCCGCCGGCAGCGACGGCGATCCCGAACGCGCGCGGTTCGGGGGCCGCGCCCTGGCGGCGCTGGTGCGGGACAAGCGGCCCGACCTGATCCAGATCGAGGAAGAGCCGTGGACCAAACCCGCGGCCCAGCTCGCCTCGCTGGCGCGCCGCCTCGCCATTCCCGTCACCCTGTTCACCTGGGACAACGTCGGCGGCTCCCGGCCCCTCGGCGCCCGCTGGCGCCGGGGCCGCGTCCTGCGGCGGCTCGCCGGTCTCGTCGCCGGAAGCACCGACGCGGCGGCCCTGGTGCGGCGGACCCGCCCCGATCTGCCGGTGGCCGTCGTCTCCCAGCTCGGCGTCGCGGTGCCCACCGCCCCGCCCCACGCCGCCCACGAGGGACTCGCCATCGGCTGCGTGGGCCGCTTGGTGCCGGAGAAGGGCGTGCATACCTTGCTGGAAGCCCTGGCGCGGAATCGCGCCGAGGCTTGGCACCTGGTGGTGGCGGGCGATGGACCGGAGCGGGAGCGGCTCGAGGCCCACGCCTCCCGCCTGCGGCTCGCGGCCCGGGTGCGGTGGCTCGGCGCCCTGCCCCCCGAGCACATCCAGGGACTCTGGAAAGAGCTGGACGTGCTGGTGGTGCCGTCGCGGGCGTCGGCGGCGTGGGCGGAGCGATCCGGACTCCTGGTGGCGGAGGCGATGGCGCACGAGGTGGCGGTGGTCGGCGCGAAAGTCGGGGCGCTGCCGGAAGTGATCGGCGACGCGGGACTGGTCGTGCCCGCCGAGGATCCGGCCGCGCTCGCGGCCGCGCTCGCGGAGCTCGGCGATCCGGCCCGGCACCGGGCGCTGGCGCAGGCGGGCCGGGCCCGCGCCCTGAAGCACTACAGCGACGACGCGGTGGCGGAGGTGACGCTGCGGTTCTGGCGGGAGATCGTGGATGAGTCGTCCGCGATCAGTCGCCGGCCGTCAGCCGTCAGAGGTGACAACTGATGGCTGAAGGCTGACTGCTGATGGCTCTCGCCCGCGTCCTCCTCGTCCCCGACCTCCCGCTCGAGCGCGCGCCCTCGATGGACCGGTACGCGCACCGGCTCCACGACTGGCTCGAGTCCTCGGCGCCCGGCTTCGAGGTCACCCTGGCGGCGCACATCGGCGAGCTGACCCGCGAGGCGCGGGACGGCCGGCGTTCCGGCGCCACGCCCCGGTGGTGGGCCCGGCCCATCGATCCCTCGCGGGTGGTGCTCCCGGGGCCGCTCTACGGGCCCCACCGCTACGCCGCGCGGCACTACTTCTATCCCCGGCGCCTGCGGCGGGAGGCGAAGCACGCGGACCTGGTCCACATCCTCGATCACGCGTACGCCCACGTGCTGAACGCGGCGCGCCGCCGCCCGGTGGTGGTGACGGTGCACGACCTGATGCCGGTGATCGTCCTGCGCTCCCCCACCGACGGCTGGCGCGAGGGAATCCGGAACCGGTTCCTCCGCGCCACGCTCCGCGCCCTGCGGCAGGCGGACGCCTACCTCGTGGGCACCGATTGGCTGAAGACGGAGCTCGCCACCTGGCTGGGGGACGACCGCCGGATCAGCGTGGTGCCGTTCGGGGTGGACCGCGCCTTCTTCGCGGACGCGCCGGGCGCGCGGGCCCGGGGGCGCGAGGCGTGGCGGCTCCCGGAGGACGCCTTCGTGATTCTCCACGTCGGCAGTACCGTGGACCGGAAGAACGTGCCGCTGGTGCTGCAGACCGTGGCGCGCCTGCGCACCGAAGCCGACGCCTATCTGCTCCAGGTGGGCGGGCGGTTCACGGCCGAGCAGGAGCAGCTGATCGACCGGCTCTCCATCCGGCGCTTCGTGCGCAGTGTGCCCGCGGCCGACGAGGCAACCCTGCACCGCGCCTATCGCGCGGCGGACGTACTGTTGTTCCCGTCGCTCTACGAAGGATTCGGATTCCCGGTGCTCGAGGCGTTCGCGTCGGGACTGCCGGTCGTGACCTCGGGCGCGGGGGGCCTGCGCGAGGTGGGCGGCGACGCGGCCGTGGTGGTGGAGGCGCGGGAGGCGGGGGCGTACGTCCAGGCGCTCGAGTCTCTCTCGGCCGACCCCGAGCACCGGGACGCGCTGGTGGCGCGGGGGATGGCGCGGGCCCGGGAGTTCACCTGGCAGCGCACGGCGTCCCAGACGGCGGAGGTCTATCGTCGCAAGCTTTCTCGTTGACAATTCAGCACTTGGCCCGCATTTTTCACGCCCACTTTCTCTCGCAAACCAGGACGCCGGATTCGATGAATCGCCACCTTGCCGCCGCGTTGGGCGTCGCCGCGCTCTTCGCGGCGGGCTCGGTCCCGCTCGGGGCTCAGAATCCGCCGACCCTGCCGCCGCCGTCCGAAGCCGCCCAGCTCATCCAGCAGGCCCAGCAGAACCCGGGGCTGGCGGACATGATCCGCCAGCGGATCGCGCAGTCGGGCATGACGCCGGACCAGATCCGCGCGCGGCTCCAGGCCTCGGGGTATCCCGCCACCCTCCTCGACTCTTATCTCGGCCAGGCCACCCCGGGGACCACCCAGCCGGTGCCCGGCGTGCAGGAGCTCTCGGCCATTCAGGCGCTGGGGCTGCCGCCGATCTCCGCGGTGGGTCAGGTCCTGCCGCTCGATACCGGCGTGGTGGTGGTTCAGAAGGTGCCGGAGAGCGGGATTTTCGGCGTGGACGTGTTCCGGCGCACCACCACCCAGTTCTTGCCATTGCTCGCGGGTCCGGTGCCGCCCGACTACAAGCTGGGCGCCGGGGACGAGCTGGTCCTCATCCTCACCGGGGACGTCGAGCTGTCCTACGATCTGCCGGTGACGCGGGAGGGATTCATCCTCATCCCGCAGGTGGGCCAGATCTTCGTGTCCAGTCTCACCCTGGAGCAGTTGAACAACGTCCTCCGGACGCGGCTGGGCCGGGTGTATTCGGGGATCAAGTCGGGGAGCACGCGGTTCAGCGTCTCCATCGCCAACGTGCGGACCAACCAGGCGTACGTGGTGGGCGAGGCGGCGCAGCCGGGGGCCTATCAGATCAGCGCGCTGGGGACGGTGCTCACGGCGCTGTACGCGGCGGGCGGAGTGACCAACAACGCCAACCTGCGCGCGGTGGAAGTGCGCCGGCTGGGCAAGCCGGTCGCCGTCTTCGACGTCTACGATTACCTCCTGCACGGCGACACCCGGAACGACATCCGCCTCGAGACCGGCGACGTGGTGTACGTGCCGGTGCGGAGCCTGCGGGCGGAGATCTCGGGGGCGGTGGTGCGCCCGATGATCTATGAGATGAAGGGAACGGAGGCGCTGCCGGATCTGATCGCGGCGGCGGGCGGGTTGAAGCCGGACGCGGCCTTGCGGCGCATCGCGATTTTCCGTCTGCGGCCGCCGGCGGAGCGGCGTCCCGGGGAGCCGCCGCGGGCGGTGGTGGACGTGCCGGTGGTGCCGGCGGGCGGGCTGGCGGACGCGCCGGTGAAAATCCCGCCGGTGGCGCTGGCGGACGGGGACTCGGTGGTGGTAGACGCGGTGCCGCCGCTCGCCGAGGGGCTCTACGTCGCGGTGTCCGGAATGGTCCAGAATCCGGGGCAGTTCCCCTGGCACGCGGGGATGACGCTCCGGGACCTGATTCTGCTCGCGCGCGGGCCCAGGATCGGGGCGGATCTTCAGCAGGCCGAGATCGCCCGGCTGCCGGCGGATCGCGCGCTGGGCCAGCTCGCGACCACCATTCGGGTGCCGCTCGACTCGAGCTATCTGTTCACCCGGGATTCCACCGGCAAGTACGTCGGCGCACCGGGGATCGTGTTCCCCGCGGCGGGCTCGGCGCCGGAGGTGCCGCTCGATCCGTTCGATAACGTCCTGATTCTCCGCCAGCCCAACTTCGAGCTGGAGCGGACGGTGGACGTGACGGGACAGGTCAAGTATCCTGGCACCTACTCCTTGACGTCCAAGAGCGAGCGGCTGGCGGACCTGATCGCGCGCGCGGGAGGGTTGACGCCGCAGGCGTACGCGGACGGGGTCAAGTTCATCCGGACGCTGAACAACGCCGGGCGGATCAATCTGAATCTGACGGACGCCCTGCGGGATTCGACTTCCAACTCGAACCTCATTCTCCAGCCGGACGATTCGATTTTCATACCGGAGTTTCAGCCGAGCATCCGGGTGGTGGGCGCCGTCAACGCGCCCGGGAGCGTCCTCTGGCAGCCGGGCGAGGGCCTGGGCTACTACATCAGCGCGGCGGGCGGCTTTGCGTACACGGCGGACGAGGGCCGGGTGAGCGTGCGGTTCGCGAACGGGGAGGTGAAGTCCCCGCACCACGTGCTGGTGTTCTTCAAGAGCTCCCCCGCCCCGTCACCGGGCGCCGAGGTGTTCGTGCCGATGAAGGATTTGTCGCACCCCACGGACTATGTGGCGCTCGCCGGAGCGATTGCACAGATCCTCTCGGCCAGTCTGGCGATGATTCTGATCGCGAAGAGATTCTGACGCCTCCGAAGCCCACCGTGCGAAAGGGAATCATCCTCGCGGGCGGGGCGGGCACACGCCTCCACCCGCTGACCCTCGGCACCAGCAAGCAGCTGATGCCCGTGTACGACAAGCCGATGGTGTACTACCCGCTCTCCACCCTGATGCTCGCCGGGATCCGCGATATTCTCCTGATCTCGACGCCCACCGATCTTCCACGTTTTCAACAGGTGCTGGGCGATGGCGCCCGTTGGGGCCTGTCGTTGCGGTACGCCGCACAACCGAAGCCCGAGGGACTGGCGCAGGCGTTCATCATCGGGCGTGAGTTCGTCGGCGGCGGGCCCTCGGCGCTCGTCCTCGGAGACAACATCTTCTACGGTGCGGGTCTAGCCGAAACGCTGCAGCAGGCCTCCGCCCGAACCCGGGGCGCCACCGTGTTCGCCTATCACGTGGCCGATCCAGAGCGCTACGGCGTGGTTAGCTTCGATGGCGCCGGCAAGGCGGTGTCAATCGAGGAGAAGCCGCGCCAGCCCCAGTCGAACTATGCTGTCACCGGACTCTATTTCTACGACAGTGGCGTGCTGGACATCGCCCAGCGGCTCAAACCGTCGGCGCGCGGAGAACTGGAGATCACGGACGTCAACGCTCGTTATCTCGCCCAAGGCGCTCTGCACGTCGAGGTCCTGGGCCGCGGCATCGCCTGGCTCGACACCGGAACCCCCGACGCGTTGTTACAGGCATCGAACTACGTCGCGGCGGTGGAGCAACGGCAGGGGCTGAAAATCGGATCGCCCGAAGAGGTCGCCTACCG
>DASSQQ010000078.1:0-7175 GCA_035702425.1 Gemmatimonadales bacterium | reverse complement strand
AGGTGGGGAGCGCCACCACGTGCCCCCGCCCCGCGCCGATCAGCCCGATGACCGCGAGCGCGTGAACCGCGATGGTCCCCGCGACGCCCAGGCCGGGCGAGGTCGGGAGTCGCTGCCGTCCTCTCACGGCCCCACCGAATCGGGCTCGGTCACGAGGCCGACGTCCTGCACGCCGGCGCCGCGAATCACCGCCAGCACCTGCACCACGCTCGCGTACGCGGCCCGTCCGTCGGCGCGGAGGTAGACGCCGTTGGGGTGCTTGGTGCGCACGAACGCGGGGAAGGTGGCGCGAAACTCCTCGTAGCTGAGCGGCGACTGATCGAGATAGATGCGGCCGTCCTGCCCCACGGTCACGATGAGGCCGCTCTTGGGCTCGAGGGGGCGCGCTTCGGCGCGCGGGAGCCGCACGTCCACCCCGCCCTGCATGATCGGCGCGGTGATCATGAAAATGATGAGGAGGACGAACGCCACGTCCACCAGCGAGGTGACGTTGATGTCCGCGTTCAGCGGGAGCTCGCCGTGCCCGCGCAGTCCGCCGCCGCCCAGGAGGCCCGCCACGTTACAGCCTCCCCTCGCGGGCCATGGTCCCGATGATCTCCTGCGCGAAGCCCTCGAGCTCCCCCGCGAAGAGGCCCAGGCGGTTGACGAAGATGTTGTAGGCCATCACCGAGGGGACCGCGACCGCGAGGCCGGCCACCGTGGTGACCAGCGCCTCCGCCACCCCCGGGGCGACGGCGCCGATGTTGCCCGAGCCGCCCACCGCGATGCCGATGAAGGCGTCCATTACGCCCAGCACGGTGCCCAGCAGGCCGAGCAGCGGGCTCACCGAGCCGAAGGTGGCGAGCCAGGGAATGAAGCGCGCCGCCGCGTCCCGTTCGGCCGCGACCTCCTTCGCCAGCACCATGCGCAGGGCCTCGAGCTGGGTGGTGGTGAGCGCCACCGCCTGCGCCGCTCCGCCCTCGGCGAGGGTTCCCGGTTTCAGCTCCGAGAGAAAGTGCACTCCTTCCCGCAGCAGCCGGTTGTAGGGGGACGCCGGCAGCCGCATCGCCGAGCGGTAGGCATCGTCCAGGCGCGGCGCTTTTTCGATCTCGCCGATGAAGCGGTCGGCCTGCCGCCGCATCCGCCGGAACTGCCACCATTTCAGGACGATCAAGTACCAGGACACGACGGAGAAGAGCACCAGGATCGCGAGGACGAATTTCGTCTCGCGGGAGGACGTGAGGACCAGCTCCCACGGCGTGGTGGGGACGGCTCGCCCGATCTGTAAGAGCACGCGTCAGTCCTTTCGCGGAATCAGGTCACCCCCGGATACCCTCGAACCCGCCGATCGGTGCCACCGGCGTCACTCGGCGGAATTCAGTCCAAACAGCTTACGCACGGCATCGAGAAGTCCATAGCCCCGCCCCGCCTCGGCGGCTTCCTTGAGCGCGATGGTGGGCTGGTGCAGGAACTTGTTCAGGAGACTGCGGCTGAACTGTTCGACCTGCGCCCGGTCCTCGGGCGGGAGGTGGCCCAGACGCTTCATCGCCCGCTCGAGCTCGGCGGCGCGCACCTGGTCCAGGCGTTCCCGGAACTCCTTGATGGTGGGCACCACCGCGAGCCCGCCGTACCAGGCCCAGAAGGTCTCCGTCTCCTCTTCCACGATCCGCTCCGCCGCGGGGACTTCGTTCCGCCGCCGCAGGGCGGCGTGAGCCGCGACCGACTGCAGGTCGTCCACGTCGTAGAGAAACACGTTGTCGAGCTGGGCCACCGCCGGATCCACGTCGCGGGGCACCGCGAGATCGAGAATGCAGAGCGGCCGGCCGGCGCGGCGGGCCACCACCGGCGCCACCCGCGCCCAGGTGACGATGGCGTGCGGCGCCGCGGTGGACGACAGCACGATGTCGGTATCCGCGAAATGATCCCACGCTTCGTCCAGGGTGAGGGCACGGGCGCCGATCCGCTCGGCGATCGCCTGGGCGCGCTCGTAGGTGCGGTTCGCCACCAGCGTCACCCGCACGCCGTCGGACGAGAGACAGTCGGCGGCGAGCTCCGCCATGTCCCCGGCGCCCAGAATGAGCGCGGTCCGGCCCGAGAGGGCGCCGAAGATCTTCCCCGCCACCGCGACCGCGGCCGAGGGCACCGACGCCGATCCGGTGGCGAGGGCGGTCTCGCTCCGCACCCGGGAGCCGACGAGGAGCGCGGTCTGGAAGAGCCGGTGCATCACCGGGCCGGCGAGCGCGCGGGAGAGCTCCCACGCCTCCCGCACCTGTCCCTGGATCTGGGATTCGCCCAGCACCATCGAATCGAGGCCGGCGGACACCCGGTACAGGTGGCGCACCGCGTCGCGGCCGCGCTGAACGTAGCCGAACGGCTCCGCTTCGCGGCCGTCGAGGCGCTCGGAGAGGATCTTCCACACCGCCGCCGCCACGTCGGGCGCGGGCTCGGCGAGGTAGAACTCGGTGCGGTTGCAGGTGGAGAGGAGCACCGCGCCTCCCGCCCCCGCCGCGAGGACGCGGGAGAGCGACGCCGGGACTTCGTGCGGCGCGTGCGCGAAGCGCTCGCGCACGTCGAGGGGCGCCGTCCGGTGATTGACGCCGACCACCGCGAGACTCACGTCAGGCCCCGCCGCTCATAGAAAGCGCGCGGCTCCCGGCACCGTGAGTTTGAGCGCGAGGTACACCAGCACCACCGCGGCGAACCCGGCGATGCTCGCCACCGCGGCCCGGCGCCCCGCCCATTGCCGCCCGATCCGCACCCACACCGCCCAGCCCACCACGGCCCAGGTGAAGAGGCCCCACACCACCTGCGCGTTGTCCACCGCCATCCCGCTCTCGAACCGCACGCTGTAGCCGATCGCGAGGAGCACGCCCAGCGTCAGCGCGGGAAACCCGGCCACCAGGGCCATCCGGTTCAGGCGGTCGAGCTGGGCCAGGGACGGGAGATACGCGAACACCTGGCCGAAGCGCTTGGTCTTGAGCGCGCGGAATTGCCACAGGTACAGGGCCGCCGCGATGAAGGCGAGCGCCAGCAGCGCCACGCCCAGCACCGAGAGGGTGACGTGGAAGACGAACCACGCCCCTCGCCCGCCGGCCGAGGGCTGGGCGTCCGGCGAGAGGCCCAGGAGCAGCGCCAGCCCCACGAAGCCGGTGGCGAGCGGCGCCGTGAAGACGGCCACCGCCGACGCGTGGTAGAACCGCTCGCTCGCGATCTGGAACAAGATGAGGAAGAGCGCGAAGACCGACAGCACCGGCGCCACGCCGACCAGCGTGATCTGCGAAACCGCCGCCACGTGGAAGGCCGCGCCGGCGATGGGCACCGCGAGCAGCAGCGCGCGCGGCGGCCGGGAGAGGGCGGTGAAGGGCGCGAGGGCGAGCGCCGTGGCGAACGCGTACAGCCCCAGCGCGAAGAGATGCAGGTCCAGGACCACGGAATGGAAGAGCCGGACCGCGCTCGCGCGCGGCCCGGCCGCCCTCTTAGGAAGGCATCTTCTTGATCAGGCGCGCCGGAGCCCCTGACGGGATCTGCGGGTTGGAGATGCCGATCACCAGCGCCGAGGACGAGTGGTCGCGGGTACGCACCACCATCAGCGTCGCCAGCACTTCTTCGGATCCCTCGCCCACGCGCCCGCTCGACGGGCGGTACACCTCGAAGATGTCGCCCGACGCCACGCCGTCGGTCCGGCCCTTGTCGAGGAAGAAGATCTGCTGCGCGCCGGCCAGATCATGCCGGCCCTGCTGGGTGATCACCCGGGCTTCGAGCCCGCGCTCGATCGCGGCGGGGCGCACCTCGCCCGGGTCGTGGAAGGGCTCGACCGGAAGCAGCACCTGGCCGTTGCTCATGCGCCCGAACTGCATGATCACGGTGGCGAGCACCTGCTTGGGCTGGATCGCGGTGATGCGCACCACCCCGGTCGGGACGACCACCGCGCCCCAGTCGTTTACCGCGCGATCCAGACGCGCCACCATCAGCGAGTCCCCGACGTGATAGGACGCGTCGTCGGGGGGCTTGATCGCCACTTCGTCGTACATCCCGGCGGTGTTGCGCGCCGAGAGCCGGGTGATCGACGGCGTGGCCGTGGTGCCGAGCAGGGTCGCCCAGGGCAGGTCCTGCTTCTCGGTCAGAAAGCCCGCCGAGTAGAACTCGCCGCGGCGCAGGGGACGATACGGTTGATTGGCGTAGGCGCGAAGGACGCTCGTCGCTTCCTGGGTCGAGGTCTCGCCCTGATCGAAAATCGTGCGATACCCGCTCTCCACGGCCGGAGGCGGCGGGGGCGGCGGCGCCACCAGCGCGGTTTCCGCCACGGCGGTCGTCTCCGGCTTGGCGGCGACCGTGTCCGGGTGAGTGGTGTCCGCGTGGACGGTGTCCGCCGGGGGCGGATTCTGTCCCTGGGCCACCGTCTGCGCGGTGTCCTGCCCCTGCGCGACGGTGCTGTTCCCGCCGAGGGTCAGCTCCTCGCCGGGATAGATCCAGTGCGGATCCTGAATGATGTTGGTGTTGAGGCGGTAGATCTCGGGCCAGAGCAACGGGTCCCCGAAAAATTGCTGCGCGAGGGACCACAGGGTCTCGCCTGGAGCCACCGTGTGGGTGGCCGGCATTTGCGCCGGGGTTTGCGCCGGAGCCGGTGCCGGCGCCGCCGCGGCGGTGCTGTCCTTGACGTGGGTCGTGTCCTGCGCCCGCGCCACCGGCACCACCAGCGACAGCGCCGCCAGGGCCAGCAGCAGGGAGCGCTCAGAACGGCAGATCGTCGTCCTCCTCGTCATCCAGCGCCTCCGGGAACTGGTCGAGCGACTCGGCCTTCCCCTCCGGAGCCGCCTTCGCGCCGGCTTTGGCGCGGGCAGGCTCCCCACCCTCTCCACCACCGCCCCCCTTGGGGGACAGCATGATCATTTCACGCGCGATGATCTCGGTGACGTACCGGGTCTGCTTTTCCCGATCCTCCCAGGTGCGGTATTCCACCCGCCCCTCGACGTAGACCCGGTCCCCCTTCTTCAGGAACTTCTCGGCGACGTCGGCCAACCCGGACCCCTTGTTGTTCCAGCAGACCACGCGGTGCCACTCGGTCTTCTCCTGCTTTTCGCCGCTGGCCGAGTTCCACTGCCGGCTCGTGGCCAGCGAGAAGGTGGCCACCCGGGACCCATTGTTCGTGCTCCGCACCTCGGGATCGGCCCCTAAGTTCCCGATTAGCATGACTTTGTTGAGACTCCGACTCACACAAGCCTCCCTAACATTGGGCGGGCTGGGGTCCAAGGATGCCCCACAGTATATGACCCGCAAGTTGTTCTGTCAATCAAAGATACGCCATCCGTGCCATCTCTACGCAGACCGCTTTCTCCCCGGAATCGCCACCGCGAGGATCAAGGCATCCTCCACCGGATGCCGGTAGTAGCGGGTCCGGCGTCCCACGGTGCTGAACCCCGAGCCCTCGTAGAGATTCCGCGCGGCCGTGTTCGACTCTCGAACCTCGAGGAACGCCCGCCGGGCGCCGAGCGCCGCGAGGTCGTCCAGGACCCGGGTGACGAGCCCGCGGCCGATCCCGCGCCGCCGCGCCGCGGGCGCCACTCCCAGGTTCAGAATCTCGCCTTCGTCCGCGGCGTGGCGGGCGATCACGTAACCCGACACCAGCCCCCGTTCTTCCGCGACGAGAAACGGAACCCCGGAGGCGAGACACTCGCGGAAATCCGCGGGGCGCCACGGATCGCTGAACGCGGAGCGCTCGATCTCGTGGATCGGCGCGAGATCAGCGGCCGTGGCCGCTCGGATGGTCGAGGGGCCGGCCATGCCGCGCCTCCCATTTGGCCTGGGCCTCCGCGGGCCGGCCGTAGACGGGCTCCGCCGCGGGATCGGCGATGCCGCGCGCCGCGCCCGGCCGCCCGGCGAAATCGAGCAACGCCGCGGCCGTGGGCGACACCGCCGCGAGCCCCAGCGGCGCCGCGCCGGTCCAGCGCGCCGCCTCCGCGGCGTAGCGCTCGGCCCCGTCGCCGACGACGGCCCGCGGACGCTCCCGCGAAGCGGCCGCGAGCGAGTCCAGCGTGAAGAGCGCGGGCGCCACGATGGTCTCCACTCCGGCTCCCGCGAATCCGTACACCGCTCCGTACACCTGGCCCCGCAGCGCGTCGTAGCAGGCGGCGACCGGACTCCCGACGATCCGCGACGCCGCGCCCGCGGCGGCGAGGAGCGACGGGACGGCGGTGAGCGGCAGCTCCCGCTGCTGCGCGAGACCCCTGGCCGCGGCCCACCCGATCCGCAGTCCGGTGAAGCTTCCCGGTCCGTCGCCCACCACGATGCCGCGAATGTCGTCCAGGCGGATTCCCGCGAGGCGAAGGACCTCGTCAACCAGATCCACGATGCGCGCCGCGTGGGCCCGGGCGCCGCTCACCACCGCGACGGCGCGGGGGGGCTCGCCCGCTCCGCCCACCGCCACGCTGGCGACGTCGGTCGCGGTGTCGATCGCGAGCAGGGAGTCGCTCACGCGTCCTCGAGCACGCGCACCGCGGGATCGGCGTCGTAGGCCAGGGTGAAATGCCGGTCCAGCGCCGGCGCGAGCGTGCCCGCGCGCTCCGGCCATTCGATGAGCACGATGGCGCCCTCGCGCTCCATCTCCGCGAAGCCGAGATCGCGCGCGTCGTCGGGCGAGCGCAGGCGGTAACAGTCCACGTGGTAGACGGGCCGGCCGGCCGCGTCGTAGCGATGGACCAGCGCGTAGGTGGGACTGGTGACCGGGGCACGCGCGCCCAGCCCGCGGCAGATCGCCTGGACCAGCGTGGTCTTCCCGGTGCCGAGCTCGCCCGAGAGACCGATCACCGCGGGCGCGCGGAGCCCGCGGCCCAGCTCCTCACCGAACCGGTTGAGTGCGTCGGCCGTGAGCCGCACGGCGCCCTCCGTCCTCCTCGGCGCGGATCTCGAGGAGCTGGTCGCGGAGGAGCGCGGCCAGCTCGAAGTCCAGGTCCCGGGCGGCGGCCTGCATCTGCTGCTCCAGGAGCTGGATCATCGCCTCGCGCTCCTTGGCGTCCGCGGGGCGGCGCACCGCGCCCGCGTCCTTCCGGCCCACCTTCGCGTCCGCGACCCGGGTGGCGAAGCGAATGTCCCCCACCGATTTCACGATGGACCGCGGGGTGATCCGATGCTCGACGTTGTAGGCGAGCTGGGTGGTGCGGCGGCGGTTCATTTCGTCGAGCGCCCGGCGCATGGAACCG